>JANOIR010000278.1:0-3911 GCA_031407765.1 Vicinamibacteraceae bacterium | reverse complement strand
CGCCGCGGCCGGCTTGATGCCCTGGCGCGCGAGCAGGTAGACCGCGTAGGCACGGAGGCGGCCCGCCTCCAGCGTCGATGCCGGTGTCGAGGCGAGGTTGGCCAGCCAGCCGTCGACCCCGGTGAGCAGGTCGGCGGGGATGGCCTGGCCGCGGTCCTTCGCCTCGACGAGGAAGTGCGCCGCGTAGACGGTCGGGAAGTCGGCCGTCTGGGGCGTCGACGTCCACAGCCCGAAGCCGCCCGATCCGTTGGTACGGCCGCGCAGCGTGGCGAAGGTCGTCTCGAGCGGCTTGCCGCCAGCGGCGCCGACCGTGCCGAACTCGGGCCGCGAGGTGAGGACGAGCGCGGCCACCCCCTTGCTCACGAGCTGCTCGGTGCACGAGTACTCGTAGTGGTCGAGATACACGCTGAGGCCCTGGCCCCAGGCGAGCGGCAGCGTCGACACCGACGCCTCGACGCTGCGGTGCTCGCTGTACATCGTGCGCGCCAGCGGAACGGTCGCGCTGCCGGTGGTGCGGCCGAGCGTGACCTGCGTGCGATACGGCACGGCCGGCCGCACGCTGATGCTCTCCTCGATCCGCGCGGTTGCGGTCCCGCGTCGGACGACGAAGGCGATCGACGCGGCGCCGAGCGCGGGGTTCGCCTTGAGGCGGAACTCGGCGACGCCCTCGGCCTTGGCGGCGATGGTGAGGTCGACGCTGCCCGGTCCGGCCAGCGTGAGGCCGCGGCCCGGCTGCGCCTCGAGCCGGATCGGACCCTGGCCGGGGGCGTTGTTGAAGACGCCGACGCTCACCAGGAACTCGTCGCCGGGCGCCACCATCGCCGGCACGTTCGGCGTGAGGATGAAGTCGCCCTTGACCTCGGTCGCGCCGGCGGCGACGCCGATCCGGTCCGGCGCCACCGCGATCGCGACGAGGCGCAGCTGGCCGTTGAAGTAGTCGGGCACGGTGTAGCGCAGGTCGCGCCCGGCGGGACCGACGTCGACGATGCCCGACCAGTAGGCCACCGGCGGCTTGCGCTTGCGGGTGAACGGGTTGAGGTGCCGCGCGAAGCCGGCGTCAGCGTCGCCGCCGGGCGCCGCCAGCGCCTGGAAGCGCTTGAAGTCGGGGAGGATGAGATCGAGGATCTGCCGCGTGTCGACTTCGAGCCGGCGCTTCTGGAAGAAGTGGGCGAGCGGGTTCGGGTTGCGGTAGCGCGCCACCTGCAGGATGCCCTCGTCGACGGCCAGGACCGCAACCCGCATCGGCTGCGGTGTCGTCAGGCGGATCGTCATCGGCGTGCCGGGGCGGACCTGGCGCGGCGCCGTCATCGTGATCGCGGAAGTCCGTGCCGCCAGGTCCGGCCCGAACGGCGCGACGCCATAGGCGAGCGGGCTCATGAAGATCTGGTCCGAGGCCGGATCGCGGAGGAACTGCACGCTGACGTAGCCGTTGCCCTCGAAGCCGGCCGGCACCGTGACCCGCTGCACCGAGCTGGTGGTGGTGGTCTTGAACCACTGGTGGTGGTAGACCCGATCGCGCTCAATCGTGATGAGACCGGCGCCGACGTAGGGCGCCCGGATGGCGACGGCGATCGTGTCGCCGGCGGAGTAGGCCGGCTTGTCCAGCTGCACCTGCAGCTCGGTGTTGCGCTCGAGCGAGCGGGACAGGTTGGCCTGGCCGGCGACGCTGTAGCTCACCTGGTTCAGCTCGGTGCCGGCGGCGTTGCGCAGCACGAGCGCAAAGTCGCCGGGTTCCTGGGTCGGCAGCGGCAGGAGGCTGCCGCCGGCGGCGATCGTCACCGGTCGGCTGTCCCGCACCGTTTCGCGGAGCTGCGACACGTAGCGCAGCGTGCCGTTGTCCTGGCGCGTCAGCACCGAGACGAACTTGCGCTGCACCCAGTCGAGCGTCAGCCCGGCGGCCGCGACCGGCGTGAGCCGCTGATCGACGGCCAGCCAGTGCGTCGAGCGCGGCGTCCCGCGCGGAACGAAGCTGAGATCGCCGTCGGTCTTGATGCCGATCAGGTAGGGCACGCTCGACACGATCGCCGTCTGCTGCGCGGCGACGTTCCGTCCGCCTTCGGCCTCGAAGACGCGCGCCAGCAGGTTCAGCCGGTAGGCGCGGCCGACGAAGCGCTTCAGATCGAGCGCGAACCGCGCGTCGCCCTCGGCATCGGTCACGGTCGCGGCGAGCGTCTCCTGGTACGGCTCGCTGGCGAGCTCGCCGATCTGGAACCGGTGATCGGGGTAGCGCGCGAAGCGCGGCAGCACCGCCGTCAGGCTCAGCTCGCCTTCGACGCGGCGCGCGCCGGCCGGCTCGCCGAACAGGAGGTCGGCGTGGACGTGGGCGTCGACGTCGTCGGGCCTGAGCCAGCCCTCGATCGGCGTGGCCGACAAGGCCATGCGCACCTTCAGGCGATCCGGCTCGAATTCCTGGACCGTGAACGAGGTGCTGCCGATCGACACCGGGTTGGCGGCGTCCTTCGCCAGGATCGCCTCGGCCTGGTAGGTGCCGGTCGGCGACGACGGCGAGCTGGTGTAGGTGATCTCCTCGAACGCCGTCGGTGACAGCTTCAGCTCGGTCCGGCTGACGACCATGCCGCGCGGATCGGTGATGGCGACGACGATCGGCAGGCCGGCTGGCAGCGGGTGCCAGTCGGCCGTCCGCACGATCATCCCGAGATGCGCCGTTTCGCCCGGGCGATACAAACCGCGATCCGAGTAGAGATAGGCGTTCAGCTCCTGCGCTGACGCGGCGTTGTCGATGCCGCCGGTGTCGAAGCGCGACAGGTCCATCTGCCGGCCGCTGGTCCCGAACGGCAGGAACGACAAGTCGCCGTCCTTTTCGACCGAGATCAGCAGCGGCCGCTTCTCGCGCCGGAGCTTGTCGATCGCGGGCAGCGCCGCGCGTCCCGTCGGCCCGGTCGTCGCGGTCAGCGCCGCCTCGCCGTTGGCGCCGACGACCACGACCCGGGCGCCGTCGACCGGCGCGCCGGTCCGGATCGACTGCACGAACACCTCGCGCGTCCCGTCCTTGGCCTGCTTGACGATGAAGCCGAGATCGGTGACCAGGATCAGCCGGGTGTCTTCGATCTCGCCCACGCCGTCGGAGCTCTCGGGCTCGTAGTCGCCTTCGCCCTCGCTCTCGCCTTCCTGGCCCGACGCGTCGGCGTTGCCGGTCTCCTCGGGATCCGGCGCCTTGGCCCGGATGTGGAGGAGGAACAGGCCGCGTCGCCCCGCCACGCGATCCTGCAGGTACTTGCCGACGTCGATGCTGTCGTAGATCGGCTTGCCCGGCTCGCGGCCGGTGTAGGGCCGGTTGGTCGTGAAGCGCTCGACCAGCCGGTCCTCGAGGCTGCTGTAGATCGACGGCCGTAGCATGTTGCCCATCAGCGGGGCGACGTGCTGGAGCTGGTTCGGCAGCACCCGCGCGATCTCGACCTCGACGTGGTCGATGTCGCGGACCAGGAAGCCGACCTGACGGTCGCCCGAGAGCGACAGCAGCGCGCCTTCGCCGAGGAAGGTCAGCGTTTTCGGGTAGGGTTCGACCTCGACGGTGGCGACGTACGGCTTGCCGGAGAGGTAGCCGCCGACGCCCTGCACGCCCTCCTTGACGACGACGTGCAGGAAGCGGCCGACCGGGGCGCGGAACTTGAAGCCGTGCGACGTGCCGCCGTTGTCGTCGGACGGCACGTAGGTCAGCGCCACCGGCGTCGAGCGGCCGAGGATGTCCTGGCCGATCTCCGACACGTCGTTCCACCGGTAGTGGACGACGCCGTCATTCGGCTGCTGCTTCGGATGGCGGGCGGGGAGGAGCCGCACCGTGATGCCGGCGACGAGGGCCCGCTCCGTGACCGGCGACGAGCTGGTCACGAGCAGCACCTGCTCCGGCTCGTAGCGCGCGTTGTCGACCACCGCCATCGACGCCTCGGAGA
>JANOIR010000252.1:0-6418 GCA_031407765.1 Vicinamibacteraceae bacterium | reverse complement strand
GGCGAGGCGCAGCAGCTCCGTATCGCCGAAGCGTTCGGGTTCGCGGTGACCGACGCTGCTGCCGCCGAAGTCGCGGGCCTGAGCGAGGCGGCCCGCACGTTCGACGCCGCGTCGCCGTTTCGCTTCGCGGGGCGCTCCAGGCCCTGGCTCGTCGCAGCCTACGTCCAGGACACCTGGCAGCCCACGGCGGCGCTGACGGTGGCGGCGGGTCTGCGGCTCGATCGCACGCGGCTGCTGCTGCCGCGGCACCAGTGGAGCCCGCGCCTCGGGCTGGCCTACGCGGTGGCGCCGCGCACCACGCTCCGCGCCTCGCTCAGCCGCTTCTACCAGCCGCCGCAGCCCGAGCACCTCCTGCTCGCCTCATCCGCCGAGACGCGCGCGCTGTCGCCCTTTCTCGACGAGGTCGATGGCGATGACGACGCGGGGGAGGGCGGTACCGGCGCCGGTGGCGCCGACGTCGAGCCCGAGCGCCAGTGGGCGCTCGAAGCCGGCGTCGAGCACCGGTTCGGGCGCGGCCTGCGCTTCGACGTCGCCTACTGGCAGCGTCACGTCGACGAATACGCCGATCCCAACGTGTTCTTCGGGACCACGATCGTGTTCCCGAACGCCGTCGCCTCGGGGCGGGCGAACGGCCTCGACGCGCGGCTCGAAGTGGCGCCCGGCGGGCCGTGGTCCGGCTACGCCAACCTCGGCATCGCCAAGGTGACCCAGACCGGGCCGATCACCGGAGGGCTGTTCCTCGAGGACGACGTCGCCGACATCGGACCCGGCGTCGAGTTCACGCCTGACCACGATCAGCGCGTCGTCGCCTCGGGCGGCCTGATGTGGACCGGGTCGCGCGCCAGCCTCTCGGCCGTGGGCCGCTACGAGAGCGGCACGCCGCTCGAGCTCGACGAGGACGAAGCGGACGAACTGGCGTCGCGTCCCGGCGCCGATCGCGTCGACTTCGAGCGCGGCCGCGTGCGCCCGCGCACGACGGTGTCGCTGCTCGGGACGCTCCGGGTCTGGCAGGGCACCCGCGCCGCCGTCAACGTGCGCGGTTCGCTGCTCAACCTGTTCGACGCGCGCTACGCCTACAACTTCGGCAACCCGTTCAGCGGCACGCATTTCGGTGCGCCCCGCACGGCCTCCGTCACGCTGCGCGTCGAGACGCGGTAGTTTTTCCTCGACGGCGCGCCGAGTCGCGCCTCTGTTGTCCGACTCGTCATCACGCCGGTACGGTCCCGCAACATTCAGGTGCCATCCCGACCGGCCCGGCGGTAACCTGTCGGGACCCATGGCCAGACTTTTTCCTGTCGCCATCACCGCCCTCGCGGTCGCGCTCGGATGCGCCGCGACGCTTCAGGCCCAACGCAAGCCACCGCAACCTCCGGCGCCGCCGCCCGGCAAGGCCAGCTGGCCGACCGACGGTTACGACACCGCCCGCAGCTCGTGGCAGCGCCACGAGACCTGGATCAGCCCAACCAGCGTCAAGGGCATGAAGCTGGTCTGGAAGCTCACGCTCGACAACCAGGCGCGGCAGCTCCACAACCTGTTTCCGCCCCTGATCGTCAGCGATGTCCGCACCACGAGCGGGCCGAAGCAGATCGGCGTGGTCGCCGGGGTGTCCGACAATCTCTACGGCATCGACCTGGACACCGGCACGCAGCTGTGGAAGAAGACCTTCGACAATACCTTCACCGATCAGGCCAACAGCCGCTACTACACGTTGTGCCCCGGCGGGCTGACGGCGACGCCGGTCATCGGCCCCGGCAGCAAGCCCGGGCAGTTCATCGCCTACGTGGTGTCGTGGGATGGCCGGTTGCGCCAGGTCGACGTCGCGACCGGCCAGGACGCCGCCCCGCCGGAGCTGTTCCTGCCGTCGAACGGCAAGCCGTACGGCCTCAACCTCTATAAGAACGTCGTCTACACGACGACGGCGCAGGGCTGCGGCGGCCGGCCGAACCAGTTCTACAGCTTCGATCTCGCGACCAGGAAGGTCGGCAGCTTCAACCCGGGCAGCGGCGGCATGTGGCCGCGCCTCGGCCCCAGCATCGGCCGCGACGGCAGCGTGTACGCCGGCAGTGGCGACGGCGACTACTATCCCGAGCGCGAGGTCTTCGGCCAGTCGATCGTCGCGGTCAAGCAGAACCCGCTGACCAAGGCGCTCGAGATGAGCGACTGGTACACGCCGTCGAACGCCATCTGGCTGCGCAAGCGCGATCTCGACATGAACGTGACCGGCCCGGTCTTCGAGTGGAAGGGCAAGGAATACCTGGCCGAGGCCAGCAAGGAGTGCCGCGTCTGGCTGCTCGACACGAGCGCGCTGGGCGGCGAGGACCATCGCACGCCGGTCGATCGCACGCCGCTGGTCTGCAACGAGATGGTGCACTTCGCCGCGGCCGGGCCGTGGAGCGCGCTCTCGACCTGGGAGGACACCGACGGCACGCGCTGGGTCCTGATGCCGTTCTGGGGGCCGAAGCATCCCGATTTCAAGGCACCGATCGAGCACGGCGAGACGGTGCGCGGCGCCGTTGCCGCGTTCAAGCTGGAAGAGCAGGGCGGCAAGGTGCGGCTGGCGCCGGCCTGGGTGTCGCGCGACGTGAACCAGGCCGATCACGCGGTGATCGCCAACGGCGTGGTGTTCGCCTTCGGCAACGGCGTCGATGCAAGGCAGTCGACCGTCGACATCGGCCTCACCTACAACTCGTGGGAGAACCGCGCCAAGTACTCGACCCACGCCGAGCTGCACGCCTTCGACGCGCGGACCGGCGAGGAGTTGTGGTCGAGCGGCAACCAGATCGCGACCTTCAACCACTTCACCAGCCTGTCGCTGGCCAACGGCCGCGTCTACCTCGGCACCCACGACGGCACGCTCTACGCGTTCGGCGTCGATCGTGAAAGCGGCCCGCGTTCGGACGCCGCGGCGCGCCCAGCGCCGCGAGTAGCAGGACGAACGCTCAAGGGGCCGCCCGCGGCCGGGCGTGAGAGCCCGGACGCCAGCCAGGACGGGACCAAGTGATGCGCAGACAGCGACCAATGACCCGTTTCTGTGCCCGTTTCTGTTCCCGTTTCTCTGGCCGTTCCTGGGCTCGGCTCGCGCCCGCCGCCGGCCTCCTCGCGCTGCCCGTCCTCGCGGCGGCTCAGGCGCGCGAGGTCACCACCGCCGGCTTCGACGCCCAACGCACCAACTGGATCCGCACCGACGTCCGCGTCAACCGCGACAGCGTCACGGACGGGTCGTTCAAGTTCCTCTGGAAACACACGTTCCCTGGCGAGACGCGGCAGCTCAACTCGCTGACGCAGCCGGTGCTGCTGGACTTCCTGGTCGGCTACGTCGGCTTCAAGTCGCTCGCCTTCCTAGGAGGCGCGGACGACGTGCTCTTCGCCATCGACACCGACCTGGCCAAGCCGTACTGGACGACGCACCTCACGTCGATGGCGGCGGTCGGCAGCACGCCCGGCAGCACCTGGCAGTGTCCCGGCGGTCTGGTCGCCGCGCCGAGCCGCGTGACGCAGCGCGCGCCGACCTCGTTCGGCGGCTTCGGTGGCGGCGGCGGCGGACGCGCGACAAGCGCCGTCGGTGAACCGGGCAAGGGTGCCGCGGTGCTGACCCAGGCGCCGCGGACGCGTCCGCCCGCCCCGCCAACCGGCGACATCCCGCCGCCGCCCGCTGGCCCGGTGCGCAATGCCCCGAGCGTACCGTTCGGCGGCGTCGATCCGCTCTGGACAGTGGGCAGCGATGGGATGCTGCGCACGGTCCGCGTCACCGACGGCGGGCAGGTGGACCCGCCCGTGCCGTTCCTGCCGCCGAACGCCCGGCCGTCGTCGCTGGTCTCCGTCGACGGGCTGGTCTATACGAGCACGTCGAACGGGTGCGGCAACGCGCCGAACGGCGTATGGGCGCTCGATCTGCTGTCGCCGGAGAAGAAGGTCGCGACCTGGAACACGGGCGGCGCCAGCGTCGCCGGCAGCGTGGCGCTCGGCACGAGCGGTATCGTCTACGCCGCGACCGGCGCGCAGCCGCCCGACCCGCGCCCGTGGCTCAGCGCCGCCGGCCCGGCCCCGACCCGCTACGCCAACAGCGTCGTCGCCCTCGATCGGGTCACGCTCGAAGCGAAGGACTGGTTCACGGGCGACGGCGCCAGCTTCAACACCTCGCCGATCGTCTTCCGCCACAAGGGCAAGGACTACGTCGCAGTGACCGGCAACGACGGTCGGCTGTATCTGCTCGGCGGCGCCACGCTCGGCGGCGCCGATCACAAGACGCCGCTCTTCGCGACCCCGCCGGCGATGAAGAGCTCCGGCGTGGGCGCCGGCCTGGCGACGTGGCAGGACGCCGACGGCACGCGCTGGCTGCTGGCGCCACTATCCGGCAAGATCGCGGCGTTCAAGGTCGTCGACGCCGGCGGCGCCGTGACGCTCGAGGCCGCCTGGCAGTCGCGCGAGCTGGCCGCCCCGCTGGCGCCCATCGTCGTCAACGGCATCGTGTTCGCCGCGGCGAGCGGCGAGTACAACGGCCCCGACGCCGGCCTCTCCGCCGCGGAGCGCGCCAAGCGATCGACGCCGGCGGTGCTCTACGCCCTCGACGCTACGACCGGCAAAGAACTCTGGTCGAGCGGCACCGCGATCACCTCGTTCGCCCGGGCCGGCCTTTCCGCCGGCGGCGGCCAGGTGTATCTCGTCACCTACGACAACACGCTGTACGCGTTCGGCATCCCCCTGGAGCACTGATCATGGGCATGGGACACCGCTTTCTGCTGTCGGCCGGGTTCGCGCTGCTGGCGCTCGCCGCCCCGGCCTCCGTCCGCGCCCAGACGCAGCTGCCCGAGGGGGCCGGCAAGGCTGAGGTCCAGAAGCTGTGCAGTACGTGCCATCCGGCGGATCGCGGCGCCTCGGTGCGCCTGACGCGTGAAGGCTGGCAGGACGTGATGACGCGCATGGTCGGTCTCGGCCTGAAAGGCAGCGACGAGGAACTCAACGCCGCGCTCGAGTACCTGGCGACGCACTTCAAGGGCGAGGCGGCGGCGCCGCTCAACCTGAACCGGGCCACGCCGGTGCAGCTCCAGAGCGTCGCCGGCCTGCTGCGCAAGGAGTCGGCTGTGCTGATCGCGCACCGCGCCAAGGCGCCGTGCAAGACGCTCGACGATCTGAAGACCGTGGCCGGCCTCGACTTCGCCAAAATCGAGAAGCGCCGCGACCGCCTGGTCTGCTTCTGACCTTGCCTGTTTGGCGGCCGGCCTCTCACGGCCGGCCGCGGGCCGCCCCTCGGGCGTGTGGTCTGCTATGCGCGACGCTGGGCGCGTCGCGGCGCCCCCACGCGGGCGGCTAGGATTGGCGGCCGGCCTCTCACGGCCGGCCGGCGGGCCGCCCGCGGACGCGTTCGGCGCCGGCGTCAGGCTTGGACGATCCCGCCCAGATAGGTCCGGGTTTCCGCCAGCGACGTGGCGACCAGCGTGGCCCCGGCGGTGAGCAGGATCTGCGTGCTGTCGTCGGCCAGCGCCGCGGGCGCCCAGCGTCCGACCACGATCCGCACATCGGGCAGGGCGGCGTGCAGCCGCTGCACCAGATACCGCGACTTGGACGGCGGGCTGGGCGGCAGGTCGGCGAGGCAGACCACCGACACCCCTTGCGCCTGCACTAGCGATACCAGCTCCGAGGCGTGCAGCCGCTCGGCGTGCACCTCGATCGTGACCGGCAGATCGTCGACGAGATGGCCGAGCATCGCCAGCGCGAGCTCGTCACCGGCGCCGTTGACGGCATAACCAAGCACGCGGAGAGGTTCCCGCGGCTGCGGCACGGGAGCATCGCCGGGAGGCGCCGTCGGGGTTGCTGCCGCCAGCGTCAAACGCCGTATCGAGGTTGCCGCATCCGACAGCAGCTCGCGCGTCGCGTCGACCACCGCCGCCTCTTCATCTGACGACAGGCGCTGTTCCAGGCGATCGAGCTCGGCGTAGTTGAGCGCCGGCAGCAGCAGCGCGTCGTAGACGGAGCGTGGCTCCTCGCTCCGGATGTGCCGCTCGACGAGGTCGGCCGCTTCGCTCTGGTCCCGCGCCAGCAGCCGCTGGTAATAGCTGTACTCGGGGGCCAGCGCCGGCGTGTCGGCCATGAGCGTGCCGACGAACTCCAGCCCCGGCACGTGCTTGCCGAGTACGACGATGCACACGGTCAGCGGCGTGGCGATCAGCAGGCCGAGCGGACCCCACAGCCAGGTCCAGAACGCCACCGATACGAGCAGCGCTACCTGCGACACGCCGGCGGCGCCGGCGTAGAGCGCGGTCTCGAGCACGAGATTCGTGAACAGCTCGAGCACGACGAACAGCGCCACGACGCCGAGCGGTCCGGCCCAGCCCTCGAGCGCAGCCAGGCTGACGAGGATCGGCGCGCCGGCGCCGAGCACCGGTCCGAGATAGGGGATGAAGCGCAGCGCCGCTCCCAG
>JANOIR010000171.1:0-3720 GCA_031407765.1 Vicinamibacteraceae bacterium | reverse complement strand
GACGGCGAGGACGAGGTGGAGCAGTCCGCCGGCGACGAGCTCCGGAGTTGTCCCGCCCAGGGCGATGGGCAGGTAGTTGAGCGCCGTCGCCATCAGGAAGAGCGTGCTGAAGAGCGCGTCCGGGCCGCGGCCGGGGAAACGCTGCCCGAAGGTCATCGCGACGTGCTCCCAGCCGCCGTCGGGCTCGTGAAAGACCTGCAGGTAGCGGCCGATGCGCTCCACGTTGACGTGCAGCGCGTAGATGGCCTCGAAGCCGGCGGCGAGCAGCAGGAGAGGCACCAGCGCCGCGATGGGCAGCTGGATCGCCGCGGTCGTCGCGACCGCGGCGGCGGCCCAGAGGCCGAAGGTCACGGGGAGCAGGATCATCCGGACCGTCCCGCGGTCACGGATCGTCGACCGCAGCGCCGCGAATTCTTCGTCGTTATGGGTCATGGGGGGTGATGCCGCGGAACGTTCGAGCCGAAAATATCATATTCGGGGCTCCGGCTCTGCTAAACTGCCGCGCTGGAACAGGTCTTGTAGAGGTCGCGGACAGGAGGCAGGGAACGGCTGAGTTCCATAAATGGTTGCCTCTGTTGGTGGTTATGCTACACTACCGTTGTTCCAAAAATTCACCAACCGGTCGCTCCCAGCCGACTGTTTGGCCGTACGCGGAGGAGTCGTGCCTGTGATCCGCCCGATGTTGGTCGCGAGACTATTGTCGACACTGCTGGGTGTCGTCGTGTGTATACCCGCCTCAGCCGTCGACGCCGCGCCGCAGCGGAAACCGGCCACCACACGCGATACTCCGGCGAAGAAGAAACCGGCCTACTCGGCCTCGACGTCGAGCGCGCGCAAGACCCGGCTCGCCCGGGCCCGCGCCTCCGTGCGCCAGCGCGAGCTGGCGCGACTGCGCAGCCTGCAGGCGCTTCAGGATGCGATGACGCCGCGGTTCAAGACCGACGCGGCCGGCCAGGTCGTGCCCGACGTCCGCGCCGCCGCCGCCATCGTCTTCAACCCGGTCACCGGCCAGGTCCTCTACGAAGAGAACTCGCAGGACAGGCGCTCGATCGCCAGCATCACCAAGGTGATGACCGCGCTCGTCTATCTCGAAGACAATCCCGATCTCAACACGCCGGTCACCATCGAGCGCAGCGATGTCTACGCGGCGTCGACGACCTATCTCAGGGCGAAAGACCAGCTCTCCGCCGGCGAGCTGCTGCACCTGCTGCTGATTCCGTCCGACAACGCCGCCGCCCGCGCTCTCGCGCGCACCTCGCATGGCGGCATGTCGTCCTTCATCGAGCGCATGAACGAAAAGGCCCTCGAGCTCGGGCTGCAGAACACCTCGTTCGCCGATCCGTCGGGCCTGAACGCCAACAACCTCTCGTCCGCGTTCGACCTGTCGCACCTGATTACTTTCGCCGCCAGCGACGAACGCGTCGCGGCGATCATGCGCAAGGCGAACTACACGGTCGCCACCACGCGCCGGATGATCCCGATCCACAGCACGAACCACATCGTGATGAACGGCGACGTCGACGTGATGGCCGGCAAGACCGGCTTCATCTCCAAGTCGGGCTACTGCCTGGCGACGCTCCTGCGCCTGCCGCAGGGGAACCCCGTGGCGGTCGTCGTGCTCGGCGCGACGTCGAACAACGGCCGGTTCTGGGAGACCAGGCACCTTTTCAGCTGGCTGAATACGAAGGCGGCAGAGCTGTTCAAGGAGCAGACGCCGAAGTAGCTCTCAGCTCTCAGCCACCAGCTTTTTAAGGATCGGCGCTTCGCGCCGGTCCTTTTTTTGTGTGCGCCAGGCATGGCGCGCAGCGCCGTGCGTGGCGCTGTCAACCGATAGCGAAAGCGAATCGGGAAGTGACGTGGAGGTGCAAGTCCTCTGGGGACCTTGATGACAGGAACCCCGAGCCGAACGGCAACGGCGTCGCTGTGAAGCGGGGTCGGAAGGAAGCCGCAGGCAAAACTCCGGCCCGAGGAGTACGAACCGCAGACGAGGCGCAGCGCTGGTGGGCGAGAGGGCACAAAGACTCGAAGCCCCATGTCATCCGGACCGGCGAGGCGTATATGCGGCGGGTAGATGGAGTGAACGTCACGCGCCTTACCCTGGGAGATCTGCTCGCGTGCTACACAGCTAGTCGCGCCGACAGGTGCGGTCGATGCGCGAGCAGAAGTCAGCCGAGGCCATAGTAGCGGCGTCGCACCGTCGCGAAGGGCCAAACACGAGGAGCCATCCGCCCCAATGCGTTCGCGGCGTGAAGGAGAGGCAGGTACGCGGACTGAGATGTCCGCACGGACTCAGCACGCCTCCGGCGGAACCGGGGGAAGGACGAGCACCGGGTCTCAAACACGCACGGCACGCAACGACTCCGGCGGAGACGAGGCTCTGACCCTCATCGAGCAAGTCGTGCGGCGAGAGAATCTCGTCGCCGCACACGCGCGCGTGGTGCGTAACGGCGGGGCGCCGGGCGTCGACGGGATGACCGTCGATGACCTGATGCCCTATTGCCGCCAGCACTGGGCGCGTCTCCGAGAGCAACTGCTCAGCGGCATGTACATCCCGCAACCGGTCCGGCGCGTGGAAATTCCCAAACCGGACGGCAAGGGTGTGCGGGTGCTGGGCATCCCCACGGTGCTCGACCGATTCATTCAGCAGGCGCTCCTCCAAGTCCTCTCGCCTCTCTTCGACCCGACCTTCTCGGATGCGAGCTATGGCTTTCGTCCTGGGCGGAGCACGCATCAGGCGGTCCAGCGTGCGCGCAGCTATATCGCGGCGGGTTACCGATGGGTGGTGGACGTGGACCTCGAGAAATTCTTCGACCGGGTGAATCACGACGTGCTGATGGCACGCGTGGCACGACGGGTGAAGGACAAACGAGTGCTCCTCCTGATTCGCCGCTACTTGCGAGCGGGGATGATGGAGGACGGCGTCGTGTCACCACGTGCGGAGGGCACGCCGCAAGGCGGACCGCTCTCGCCACTTCTCAGTAACATTCTGCTCGACGAATGGGACCGGGAGCTGGAACGCCGTGGGCACCAGTTTGTCCGATACGCGGATGACTGCAACGTGTATGTGCGGTCAAAGGCGGCGGGCGAGCGGGTGCTGGCATCGTTGGAGCGCTGGCTCGCCCAGCGGCTCCGGCTGCGCGTGAATCGGGAGAAGAGCGGCGTCGCACGGCCATGGACCCGCAAATTCCTTGGGTACAGTGTGACGTGGGACCGGGCAGCACGCCTGCGTGTCTCGCCAGCGGCCGTCCAACGGCTGAAGACGAAACTACGCGGCATGCTGCGCCAAGGGCGAGGCCGACGCCTCGCGTCCGTCGTGGCGGACCTCAACCTCGCGACGCGGGGCTGGGTGGTGTACTTTCGATTGGCGGAGGTCAAGACGAGCTTCGAGGACCTCGATAAGTGGCTTCGCCGGAAGCTGCGCTGCGTCGTGTGGCGACAGTGGAAGCGACCACGGACCCGGCTCCACGAACTTCGTCGACGCGGTCTCGATGAGACTCGCGCCCGCGCATCTGCCTTCAACGGCCGGGGGCCGTGGTGGAATGCCGGGGCAAGTCACATGCACGCGGCCGTACCTACCGCGGTGTTGCGGCAGCTTGGGCTCTTGAGCCTGCTCGATGAACATCAGCGCCTCGCACGCTCGTCGTGAACCGCCGGATGCCGACCGGCACGTCCGGTGGTGTAGGAGGTGAGAGCTGGCAACGGCTCTCACCTACCTGATAC
>JANOIR010000071.1:0-9129 GCA_031407765.1 Vicinamibacteraceae bacterium | reverse complement strand
GAGCGCGGCCAGACCTGTGTCGACCGACGCCGAAGCCGTCGCGGGCTGCGCCGCCAGGGACGCCCCGCTCACGACGGCCAGGCCGAGCACGACCAGCGCGCACGACGACCACCGGGCCAGCAGCCTCAGAAATGAACCTCTGACAGACATCTTCACACAGCTCATTCCTGCCGGGCGCGAAACCTCGGGCAGTTCAGCGGGTGAGGAGGACGGTTCGTCAAAAGCACCCGAACGGTCCGGCCTGATCCCAAGTCGGGCCGCGATTTCATTGGCGTGAATGCGGACGAGCCGGCGCGTGCAGCCGCCGGCACGGCGGCGCAGCTCGGTCGACTCCCGGCTGCTAGGGAAGCTCTGCACAGGTGACTGTGCCGAGCGAAAGTGACGGCCGCGACGCCGGGAAGGGCCGTGTGGCGAGGGTGGTTCGCGGCCCGCGTGACGGGCGCGTGGATGCCCGGCGGCGAGGGGCGCTCATACGGGACACACCTCCGGCGCGAGGCGACGTCGGAGCAGATAGAGGTTGGCGAGCGCGAAGGCCGCAAAGAGCCGGGCGGTGTTCTTCGCCAGGCCGCGATACCGGACCTTCGTGAAGCCCCAGAGGCGTTTCACCACATGGAAGGCATGCTCGCCGCGCGCCCGGGCCTGCGACCGGCGTCGGTTGCTCGCGCGCTGACGAGCCGTCAGCGGCTGCTGCGGGGTACCGCGCCGGTTGACCCGGTAGCGCACGCGGTGGGCCTGGGCGCACGCGCGGTGAAACTCGCTCCAATACGCCTGGTCCCCGTAGAGCACGCGTTCCTCGCCATGCAGCAACTGCGGCAGCACGGTGATGTCCGCCACGTTGGCCGCCGTGGTGGTGAGGCTGTGCACGATCCCCTGGGCGTCCGTACCCACGTGCGCCTTCATGCCGAAGTGCCACGTGGGCCCCTTCTTCGTCTGGTGCATCTCCGGGTCACGGGCGTGCGCGGCATTCTTGGTCGAGGGCGGCGCCGCGATGATCGTTGCGTCGACGATCGTCCCGGCCTTCAGCAGGAGCTGCCGCTCCTCCAAGAGCGCCCGTACCGCCGCAAACATCGCCTCGGTCAACTGGTGGCGCTCCAGCAGGTGGCGGAACCGGAGAATCGTCGACTCGTCCGGCACCGCGTCCAGACTCAGCTCGATCCCCGCAAAGCGCCGCATGGCCTCGGAGTCGTACAGCGCGTCTTCCATGGCGGGGTCGGACAGATTGAACCAGTGCTGCAAGAAGTAGATCCGCAGCATCCGCGTCAGCGGCATCGGCTGCGTGCCCTGGCCCGCCTTCGGATAGTGCGGCTCGACCAGCGCCGTCAACCGCGTCCACGGAATCACCGCGTCCATCTCGGCCAGGAACCGCTCCCGCCGCGTCACCTTGCCCTTGCCGTCCCACGCCAGTGAAGCAAATGTCGGCTGCGTCATCAGGTCTCCGTCCGACGCAGTATGAGGGTCGCGCAATCGCCTGTCGATCCCCTGTGCAGAGCTTCCCTAGCGGGCCGACTGTCGGGCCGGACGGCCCGACCGCTCAAAACAGCCCCGGCCCTTGCGAGGCCTCCACGGTCTTGCTGCCGGGGCTCGATCCAGACAGTTTGCGACGCAACCGGTCCAGCCGCCGATCCAGGCGGGTGGCCCCGGTGCGCGTCACGTCGGCGCGTCGTGCCCGCTCGGCCCAGGCGTGCGCCCGCTCGAGGTCGCGGCGCCGATGCTCGAAGTGCACGGCGAGCGCCTCTGTCGCCTCCTGCCGAAGCCCGGTCCAGGCCGCGGCCAGCGTGGTGATCTCCGTCCAGTGTCCCGCCGCCTCGTCGTAGCGGCGCTGGCTCCGCAGCAGCCGTGCCAGGCCGGCCAGCGTCTCGGCCCGCAGCGGATGCCGGGCCGCGAGGTCGTCGAGGCCGCGTCGATAGCACGCCTCGGCCCCTGATGCCTCCGATCGCCGATGCAGCTCTCGGCCGAGCAGCGCCGCCTCGTCGGCGCGGGTGCAGGCGGCGACACCGCCGCGCAGCAACCGCGCCGCCCGGGCCGTCACGCCGGCGAGCGAGAGCAGATCCAGCCGGTTGTGATGCAGGACCGGCTCCAGCACCGACCAGTCGCCGCGGCGGACGAAATCGAAATAGCGCGCCGGGATCTCGAACCCGGGCACGTCGCCGACGCGCTCGACCTCGAACAGGACCCGCTCGAGCGTGACCAGCCGGCAGCCGCCGTCGTCCTTGACCGCCGACGCCGTGGCAGAGGCGTCGTCGTACGCCGACCCTCTGCCATAGGCGGCCGTGGCCGCCGACGCCCGTGCCGGTGCCGCCCATGGCGAGGCTTCCGGATCGCGCGCGTGCTTCTTCGACCACAGCCGCCGCGCGATGTGCAGCATGTCGAGGTGCGGTAGCTCGTCCCACGGCGAGCGCAGGCGATGGAAGGCCCACCGCGTCTCCATCACCGGCACGTCGAAGGTGCGGCCGTTGTAGGTGACGAGCACCGCCGCCTCGGCCCGCGCCCACTCGGTGACCGCCCCGATCAGCGCGCGCTCCGCGGCGAAGCTCGGGAGCACGAACTGGCGAATCTCGAAGCTGCCGTCCTCGCGCGACAGCGCGCAGCCGACCAGGAACGCGACGGTGCCGGCGCCGCCGGAGAGCCCCGTCGTCTCGAGGTCGAGGTACAGGATGCGGGCCCGCGGCGCGTCGGTCGCCGCCGGATCGCGGGCGATCAAGGCGATGTCGTCCAGCGTCACGCGGGCGTCACGCAACTGCAGCGAGCCATGCCAGTCAGCCGGCGCGTAGTGGCGCTCGACGACCAGCGTCTTGCCGAGCGGGCCATCGATCTCCCTGGCCCCGGCCAGCGCCGACGTCATCGGCGCGTCGGCGAGCGGCAGGCCGTCATCGCCGACCGGCTCGTAGACCAGCTCGCGCACCCGGGCCATGCCAGCGCCCGCCGACGCCGTGGCGGCGGTGCCCGGCCCGGTGCCCTTCACCAGCGCGCGCAGGCGATCGAGCGTGCTCATCGCGGCCGCCGCCACGCCATTAGAACGGCACCTCGCCCTCGTCGATCGCCGGCCTGGCGGCGGCCGACACGGCGACGCGCCCCGTCAACCGCTCGAGCAGGTCGAGGGCGACGCGCTTGCCCTGCGGCCCGATCTCGCCGATCGGCCCGACGCAGGATGGACACCCGCGCTGGCACTCGCAGCTGGCAATCAGATCGGCGCTGGCTTCGAGCAGCCGATCCCGCACCTCGAACAGCGGCGCGCTGAAGCCAATCCCGCCCGGGTAGTTGTCGTAGATGAAGATCCGCGCCGCATCCGCCAAGGCTTCGGCGCCCCGAGGGCCGGCCGCCGCCGATTCGTCGCCTCCTTGGGACGCCGTAGCCTCGGCGAAGGCGCCCGCGTTGACCGCCACCCCGAGATCGTTGCGGTCGCACATCAGGAGCAGCTGCGCCACCGTCCGCATCGCCTGCGCCATGCCGCTGATGCCGTCACGCTTCGCCTCGCTGTCGTACGGCAGCGAGGCCAGGATGTCCTTGGGCACGGTCAGCCAGTACGACGTCGTGTGCATCTGCTGTTCGGGCAGGTCGAGCTCGCCCGAGCCGACGTTCTCGTTGGTGTAGAACCGGATCTTCTTGAAGCCGATGACGCGGGCGACGACGTGGACCTCGCCGTGCGCTCCAGGGATCGGCGGGCCTTGCCGCGCCGAAGCCCCGTCAGGGGCGAAGGCGGGAGTCCGGTCGTCGAGGATCGTGACCCTGGAGTACTTGATCGCGTCGGTGTAGTAGTCGCAGTCGACGCGCTTCACGTAGGCCTTGCGGTGATCGAAGTCGAAGCGCTCGACGTGGAACAACTGCCCTTCGAGGATGTAGATCGCCTTCTCGTGCAGCATCGAGGGCGCGCTGGTGAAGTCGGTCTCGGCGATCACCTGCGGCTCGATGGTGACGTCGACGACGACGACGTTGTCCGAGGACACCGAGCGCAGGCTGACGGCGTCGGCCGGGTAGGACTCGTGCGTCCAGTTCCACTGGCCGTCGGCGTGGTGCACGAACCCTTCCTCGCCGAGCAGGCCGAGCACCGCCGGCAGATCTTCGCCGCCGAAGCGCTCGTCGGCCCGGAACGGCAGCTCGAACGCCGCGCATTTGATGTGATCGAGCAGGATCTGGAGGTTGTCCGGGTTGACCAGTGCGTGCTCCGGCGAGGCGCCGAAGAAGTAGTCGGGATGCCGGACCATGAACTGATCGAGCGGCGCGCTCGACGCAACCAGCACCGCCGCCGATCGCCCGGCGCGGCGGCCGGCGCGGCCCGCCCGCTGGCAGGTGGCGGCGATGGTGCCCGGATAGCCGGCCATGATCGTGGCGTCCAGGGCGCCGATGTCGATGCCGAGCTCGAGCGCGCTGGTCGACACGACGGCGCGCACCGTACCCTCGCGCAGGCCGCGCTCGATCTCGCGGCGGCGCAGCGGCAGGTAGCCGCCGCGGTAACCGCGCACCATCTCCGGGGCGCCGGGCGGGCCCTGGCAATCCTCCTTCAGGTAGGTCGTGAGGATCTCGGTGGCGAGGCGGCTCTGCGCGAACACGATCGCCTGCAGGTGCCGGCGCAGGAACTCCAGCGTCACGCGCCGGGTCTCGGCCAGGCAGGAGCGGCGGATCCCGAGCTGGCTGTTGACGACCGGCGGATTGACGAAGGCGAAGAACTTCTCCGCCCGAGGCGCGCCGCTGCGATCGACCAGCGCCATCGGCGTCTCGGTGAGGCGCTCGGCGAGATTGACCGGGGTGGCGATCGTCGCCGACGTGCAGATGAACACCGGCGACGATCCGTAGTGCCGGCAGACGCGCTGCAGCCGGCGCAGGATGTTGGCGAGGTGGCTGCCGAACACGCCTCGATAGGCGTGCAGCTCGTCGATCACGACGAAGCGCAGATTCTCGAACAGCTTCGCCCAGCGCGGATGGTGCGGCAGGATCCCGGCATGCAGCATGTCCGGGTTGCTGAGCACGATGTGGGCCCGCGTGCGGATGGCACGACGGGCGTCCTGCGGCGTGTCGCCGTCGTAGGTGAAGACGCCGATTGAAGGCCCTTCCCCCGGCGTCGCGCCGCTGTCGCCACCGGCGTCCGGCGCGCCGGCGTGCTGAATCAGCTCCACGAGCCCGTGCAGCTCGGCGAGCTGATCCTGCGCCAGCGCCTTGGTCGGGTAGAGATACAGCGCCCGCGTCGACGGATCCTTCAGGATCGCGTCGAGGACGGGACCGTTGAAGCAGAGTGTCTTGCCCGACGCGGTGGGCGTGACCACGACCGCGCTGCGGCCGGCGAGGGCGTGGGCCATCGTCTCGGCCTGGTGGGTGTAGAGCTCGCGGATACCGCGGGTCGCGAGCGCACCGACCAGCCGGCGATCGAGGCCAGCCGGCATCGGCGCATACATTGCCGGCGCCGCCGGCAGCCGCCGGACCGCCGTGACCACGATGTCCCCTGAAACGGTAGCGTGGGGGTCCGCCAGGGAGGTCCCGGTCCCGGACCCCGGCGAGCCGGCCCCGATCAGCCCAGCCGTCGGAGCCTCGAGCAGCCCCCGGACCCCGCCCGCACCCGGGCCGAGACGGCTCAAGGCGTCGAGAATCGCCTGTTCGGTATTGGCCGACTTGGTGATCGGCAGCGCCGCCGACGGCGCCGGCACCAGTGACGGCGTGCGGGACGAGGGCGGCGAAGACATAGGTGTCGACACACCGTAGCAGCCGCGGCAGGCGCGATCAAGAGGCGAAACCGGCAGCCGGCCTGCGGCTATCTCGCTTTCCCTTGCGAAACCTTACAGCCGTGCTAGGATCCGCCTCCCTAGCTCTGCTATATGGACCATCGCGTGGGGAGGCACGCCGCCATCTTCGTGGGGTACCTGCTGGTCGCCATCGTCGCGACCTGGCCCCTCGCGGCACACCTGTCGAGCACCTTCACCAGCGATCCGTCCGGGGACACGGGCGTCTACGTCTGGAACACCTGGGTCTTCCAGCACGAGGTCGACCAGGGCCGACTGCCCTTCTACACCGCCTCGATCCTGGGTGGCACGCCGGACTCTGCGCCCGCCAACCTCAGCCTCCACAACTACACGACGTTCGCCAACGTCCTCGCCTGGCCACTTGCGAAGGTGGTCGGCCTGGTCGCCGCCTTCAACCTGGTCTTCCTCTTGAACATCGCGCTCTCCGGCTATGCGCTCTATCTGCTGGCGCGCGATCTGACGTCGCGCGAAGCGGAGTCGCTGATCGCCGGCGCGGCGTTCGCCCTCTCGCCGGTGCTGATCGCCCGCGGCGCGGGACATTTCAGCCTGGTCGCTGCCGCGGCGCTCCCGATCTTCGTCCTGCTGCTCCGCAAGGTCGGCGCCACCGGCTCGGTTCGCCACGCCTGCGCGCTCGGCGCCGTGGCGGCGTGGGCGACCTGTTCGGACGCCTACTACGGCGTCTTCTGCCTGCTGATGGCGGGCGTGAGCCTCGTCGTCCAGTTCGTCAACGTCGAGCGCGCGGTCGATGTGCCGGTGGTCCAGACGGCCGGCCTGCGCCGGATGCTCGACGTGATCATCCTGACCATCGCCGGCTTCTCGCTCGCGCTCGCGCTCCGCGGCGGCGGCTCGATCGATCTGTTCGGCGTCCACGTCAGCGCCAAGACCCTCTACACGCCGATGCTCGCGCTGACCATCCTCGTCCTCGCGCGCGCCGCGCTGACCACCCGGCCGCGTCTCTCGCTGCGACGCGAGCGCAGCATGCTCGCCGCGTGGCGTATGGTCGCCGCCGGGGCGCTGGTGATGCTCGCGATGTTGTCGCCGGTGCTCTACGCCCTCGGCGACCACGTCATCAGCGGCAACGCCGACATGTCGCCGCCACTCTGGCGCAGCAGCCCGGCCGGCGTCGACCTCGCCGCCTTCGTCTTGCCCAACCCGAGCCACTGGGCCTGGGGCGAGACCGCGCGTGCGCTGCTCGACCGCTGGACGGGCAAGCCGGCGTACCCCGAAGCGGTCGGCTCCTTGTCGCTCGTCTGCCTGGCGGTGATCGCCGGCGTCTGGTGGCGCGCCGGCTGGCTGGTATCCCGCATCCGAGTCGGCATCACGATCTTCTTCGCCCTGCTGTCGCTCGGGCCCTTCTTGCAGATCGCAGGCCTCAACACGCAGATCCCGTTGCCCTGGAGCGTCCTCCGCTACGTACCGGTTCTCGGTCTCGTGCGATCGCCGGGCCGCTTCGCGGTGCTGGTGACGATGGCGGTCGCGGTGCTGTTCGCACAGGCGCTCGCTCACGTCGGGCACAGCCATCCCGATCGACGGCGTCGATGGCTCGTGACCGTCGGTGTCCTGCTCGCCATCGAGCTGGTGCCCGGGCCGCGTACGCTCTACTCCGCGGGGATTCCGGCACTCTATTCGACCATCGCCGCGGACCCGCGGCCCGACGTCCGGGTGCTCGAGCTGCCGGTGGGCCTGCGCGACGGCACCGGATCGTTCGGCCTGTTCAACCCACGGGCGCAGTACGTCCAAACGCGGCATGGCAAGGCGATCATCGGCGGCTACCTCTCGCGGGTCTCGCCGAAGCGCCGGCGCGATGCCCGGCGCGCGCCCGTCCTGAACGCGCTGATGCTGCTGAGCGAAGGGCAGCGCCTCACGGCCGAACAGGACCGGGCGGCGCGCGAGCGCGCCGACGAGTTCCTCCGGCGGGCGCGCCTTGGCTACGTCGTGGTGGACGAGCGAGCCGCGTCGTCGGCGCTCGCCGACTACGCCGTGGATCTGCTGGGACTCACCCTGCTGACGCGGGAGGGTCCGCTGGCGCTTTACGTGCCGCGATTGCCGCCGCCACCAGCCCGCTGAGGCCGAGAAGGCCGATCATGTTCGGGAATACCTGCAGCGCGTTCATCAGGTCGCCCCACGCCCACACCACATCGACCTTCGACACCGCGCCGAACGGGATCAGCAGGCAGTAGATCCAGCGATACGGCACGCTGACGCGACGGCCGAAGAGGTACGCCAGGAACTGCTCGCCGTAGAAGGCCCAGCCGATCAGCGTCGTGTAGCCGAACAGGAACACGCAGAAGGCGACGACCCAGCCGCCGAAGCCGGGCATCGCCGCCTCGAAGGCCAGAACGACCGCGCCGGCGCCCCGCTCGGTTCCCTGCCACACGCCGGTCAGGAGCAGCGCCAGCGCGCTGATCGTCGAGGTCACGAACGACACGATGAACACCTCGAGGACGGCGTGCAGCCCCTGCTCCATCGGCTCGCGACTGGCCGCCGTGCCGTAGGCCACCGCGGCGGTGCCGTAGCCGGCTTCGTTGGCGTAGATGCCGCGGGCCAGGCCGTAGCGCAGCGCGACGAGCCACGCCACGCCGCCGGTGCCGCCGGCGACCGCGCGGGTCGAGAACGCCTCCTCCACGACCAGCGCGAGGACGTCCGGCAGGCGCGACCCGTAGGAGACGATGACGACCAGCCCGCCGGCAAGGTAGAGGGCGACCTTGAGCGGCGAGAGGCGCTGGACGACGCGGCCGATCGAGGTCAGCCCGCCGATGATCACGAGCCAGGTGAGGACGGCGAGGACGACGCCCGAGGCGAGCGGCGGGATGCCGACCTGCGCGCGCAGGACGTCGGCGATCGAGTTCGGCTGGGTGAACGGCGTGGTCGTCAGCGCGGCGACGCCCGCGACGAGGGCGTAGATCCAGGCCAGCGTCGGCGATCGCAGGCCATCGCGCAGGTAGTACATCGGGCCGGTCGACACGCCGTCCGCGGTCGCGACCCGGAACTGCCGGCCGAGCACGGCCTCGGTCAGCTTGATGGCCATCGCCACCAGGCCGTAGCACCAGATCCAGAACAGCGCGCCAGGGCCACCGGAGATGATGGCGGTGGCGACGCCGGCGACGTTGCCCGTCCCAATCGACGCCGCGAGCGCGGTCATGAACGCCTGGAACGGCGTCAGCGCGCCGCGCACGCCGGACGACTCACCACCCCGCGCCGCGCGGATGGCGGCAGGAAACAGGCGGAACTGCGCGAAGCGGTAGCGGATCGTCAGGAACAGGCCAGCGCCGAACAGCAGGACCACGATCCACGGCATGAACAGCGCGTCGGCCGCCGCCTCGATCCAATGCGCCATCGTGGTGCAAGCCTACAGCACGCCGCCGCCTCGCAAGCAGCCTGCGGGCGGCGCCGCCGCGCG
>JANOIR010000672.1:0-14062 GCA_031407765.1 Vicinamibacteraceae bacterium | reverse complement strand
CGGCACGCCGCGCCGCCGCGAGCGATCCGAGGGTGTCACTGAGCGAGCCCTAGTGGACTGTAACGGTCATTTCCCTAGTGCCTCTCGGGCGGGGCATCCCGCCTGGCGGCGTTGCTCGTCACTTACAAATCCCCGATTTGCGCGCTCCTCGCGCCTGGCCAGCCGGGCGCCGCGCCCGAGATCCACTACCGAAATGACTGATACAGGCCACAGCGCGATGCGTGGGCCAACCGTCGTCGCGATCCTCGGTGACCTCGTGCGTCATCCCGTGACGCACCTGATCCGCCGGTGGAACTGGAAGGCGGCGCTGCTCAGCGCCGTCTCGCGCGCGGCGCTGTTTTTCGTCGTCAACCTGCCGGCGGGACGGAGTGCGGCGATCGCCGCCCTGCTCACGGAGCTCGGCTTCCGCGCCGCGACCTCCGGCTTCTACGCGGCGCTGACCCAGGCACTCGGCCGCGCCGAGCCAATCTGGGTGGCGACGTTGAGCGCGATGGTGCTCCTGCCGCTCGTCAGCCACAGCGGGGAGCTCGCGGTGCACTGGCTTTGCGGCACCGCACGCCTCGGCGAGAGCATTGTCGCGTCGGCGTTGTTCACCGCGATCTCCACGGCCTTCCATATGTTCGCGATGCGGCGCGGCGTGCTGATCGTGGGGGACGCGCGCCGCCCCCTGCGCGACGATCTGCGGCGCCTGCCCGGGACGGTGGTGGCCTTCGTGCTGGCGATTGCCCACGCGGTGGCCGCGGCCGTCGCGCGCGGCGTGCGCGCGTCGCGGAGCCGGCGGCTGCTCGGCGCCGGAGCCAGCCAGCTGTGACGACGCTGCACGTCACGAACTTCTACCATCCCGCCTCTGGCGGCGTGCGCACGTTCTATCAGGCGATGCTGGCCGCCGCGGATCGTGACGGTCGGCCGATGCGCCTCGTGGTGCCGGGTGAGGCCGATCGCGTCGAGGCCGTCGGGCGCTGGGGCCGCATCTACCACGTGCGCGCGCCGCGCTCGCCGGTCGTCGATCCCCGCTATCGGCTGCTGTTGCCGCATACCTTCCTGACCGGCGGCGGGGCGCTGTCACGCATCCTCCGGGACGAGCAGCCCGACCTGGTCGAGGTCTGCGACAAATACGCGCTCTGTCATCTCGCCGGCATGCTGCGTCGCGGCTGGGTCGCGGGCGTGCGCCGGCCGACCCTCGTCGGCCTGTCCTGCGAGCGGGCGGCGGACAACGTCGGGCCCGTGCTCGCACGTGGCAGTGGCGCGCTGGTGCGCTGGTACCTCGGTCGTGTCTACGCCGGGCAATTCGACGTCCACTTCGCCAACTCGGAGTACACCGCGGCGGAGCTTCGCGCGGCGATTCATCCACGCCATCCCCGCACCGTCCACGTCGTGCCGATGGGTGTCGCGCTCGACGGCTTCGGTCCCGAACATCGCTCGGCCGACGTACGCGCCGAGATAGCGCGCCGCACCGGTCTGGCCGAGCCGTACGATCTCGTGCTCTACGTCGGGCGCTTGGCGCGCGAGAAGAACCTCACGCTGCTGCTGGACACGCTGCGCGCCTTTGGGTCGCTCGCCGCACGCCCGACCGCGCTCGTGATCGCCGGGAGCGGACCGCTCGCCGCCGAGCTGGCTCGCGCGCTCGCCTCTGGTGCGGCCGGCCCGGCCTGCTTGTGGGGCCAGGTGGACGATCGCCGCGCCCTTGCCGCGCTCTATGCCAGCGCCGACGCGTTCGTCCATCCCAACCCGCGCGAGCCCTTCGGCATCGCGCCGCTCGAGGCGATGGCGTCGGGCGTGCCGCTGGTGGCGCCGCGCGCCGGCGGCGTGCTGTCGTACGCGAGCGATGGAAACGCGTGGCTGGCGCCGCCGGTGCCGTACGCGATGGCGCGCGCCCTCGATGGGGCGTTGTGCCGCGGGCTCGTCCGCGATCGCCGTATCGCCAGAGCCCGCCAGCAGGCGGAGTCGTTCGACTGGGGGCGCGTCTGTCGCGAGGTGTTCGCGCTCTACGACGCCGTGCATCACGCCAGACTCGGCAATTGACGCAAGTCAAGCATTCGCTGGAGCTTGCGAGCGTTACACAGAGTTTACACTGGGTTCAGCGGGCCTCTGCGATGATCGGCTCGGTTCTTCCCGAACCGCCTAGCAAGGGACGCATATGTTCAACCATCGACTCGAGCATCAAGGCCGGACGCGGGGATTCCTGATTTCGACGCGGGCGGCCGGAGGATGGGACGTGCTTGAAGAGCAGGATCGCCGCGTCGTGCGCGAGGTCCACTACGACGACTGGCATCGCGTCGAGCGCCAGCTCAACGTCTTCACGATGCGCGTCGAGGTCCTGAAGAACGAAGGCTGGGTGCCCGTCGACGGCGACGTCTCCAGCAGCACGGCTCCGCGCGTGCGGCACGCCGGCCAGGCGCGCTAGCGTCGACGGCCCGCGATCGTCGGCGAAGCGCGCGCGATCTACTCCACGAAGCGATAGCCGAGACCGACCGCGGTTTCGATCTGGCGGCCGGCCGATCCGAGCTTGGCGCGCAGGCGTCCGACGTGGACGTCCACCGACCGGGTCTCGATCAGCCGGTCGTATCCCCACACCCGCTCCAGCAGCCGCTCCCGCGACAGCACCCGGTTGCGGTTCTCCACCAGGCACTTCAGCAGCTCGAACTCGCGGCGGGTCAGACGGATGTTGACGCCATCGACGGCGACCGACACCGCCTCGAAGTCAGCGACGATCTGCCGGCCGCGATAGACCGCGTCGGCCTCGCCGATCGATCCCTGGCTGCGGCGGAGCAGCGCCCGCACGCGCGCCGACAGCTCGCGCAGGCTGAACGGCTTGGTCACGTAATCGTCGGCGCCCATCTCGAGGCCGGCGATGCGATCGACCTCGTTGGTCCGCGCCGTGACCATGATGATCGGCAGGTGCCGCGTCGAGGGGCGCCCGCGCAGGATGCGACACACCTCGAAGCCGGAGAGCACCGGCAGGTTCAGGTCGAGCACCACCACATCCGGCGGTCGATCGGCGATGGCCGCCAGCGCCGCGTCGCCGGTCCCGACGAGTTCGACCGAGGTCTGCCCGTCGCGTTCGAGCGCATGGGCGATGAGGCCGCCGATGTCGGGCTCGTCCTCGACGACGAGGATGCGGGTCGCCCGCGCCAGCCCAGCGGGCGGCACGGTGGCGGGGGGACGCGGGGACATCTCTCGAAAACCGGTATCGGGCACGCCTGCCTGGCCTTCCTGACGGCGACGCGCACGACGCGCGCGTGTCACCGGCACGACAGACGGTACCGGCGCCACGTTTCCCCGCCGTGACGGACGCGTTAAAGGTGAGTAAACCCGGGGCCACCAATCGCCCGCCGGCACGTGCGGGCGCCGCGGCGCGCGCAGCGCCGCGTGACGAATGGCGAGGACGAAGTCCGGAGCCATCGTCCGGTCGATGCGCGAACGCGCGTCGACAAATAGCAGCCCGCACGTTCAAAGGCCGGCCCGCGGCCGCGCGTGAGAGCGCGGCCGCCAACCAGAGAGTCAGACCGTGCGAGTGAGGACGGTCGGCGACGCGATCTGCGTGCGCACCGCGGCGAGCAGGTCGGCGAGCTGGTAGGGCTTGGCCAGCCAGGCGTTGGCGCCGAGCTCGCCGGCGGCGTCGAGCGCGTCGGGCGCGTCCAGACCGGTGAAGAGGATGACCGGCAGCTCGCGGGCGCCGTGGCTGGCGCGGATGCGGCGCAGCGCCTCGAGGCCGTCGAGGCCGGGCATCACGACATCGAGCAGGACCAGCGCGAATTGACGCGCGGCGATCGCCGCCAGCGCCAGCTCGCCGTCGGCGACGGCGTGGACGTCGTAGCCCTGGCGGCGCAGGTAGTAGCTGAGGACCTCGCGGTTGCTTGCATCATCGTCCGCGATGAGGATCGACGCTTTCGCTTGCAGGTCCGCGAGTGGGTTCATGCGGTCGGGCCTTCGACGACTGGGGCGGCCGGTTCGGTCGCGGTGGATTCGGTCGCGGTGGCCGGATCCGCCGGAGCGGCCGGTTCGGTTGCGGCGACTGGTTCGATCGGCGCCGCCGCCGCGAGTTCGGCCTTGCGCCATGTCAGGCGCGGTGCCACCTGCTCGAAGAAGACTTTGAGCACGTAGGGATCGAAGACCCGGCCGGAGTCCGCCGTCATCATCTGCGCGGCGGTCTCCGCGGGCAGCCCCTGGCGATAGGGCCGATCACTGCGGAGCGCGTCATAGACGTCGGCGACGTGGGTGATCTCGCTCGCGATGTGCGTCTTCCAGCCCGCCGGCACGGAGGGGTAGCCGCCGCCATCGAACTGCAGGTGATGCTCGAAGGCGACGACCGCCGCGAGGTCGGGCAGGCGGCTCGCGCCCATCAGCATGCGGGCGCCATCCTCCGGGTGCCGCTTCATCAGCACGAGCTGCGACTCGGTCAGCTTGGTCGGCGAGCTGAGGACGTCGGGCGGGACCTTCAGCTTGCCGACGTCGTGGAGCAGCGCCGCGGTGCCCGAGTCGTGCACGAAGGCCGACGAGAAGCCGAGCGCGGAGGCGAGCGCCATCGACAGCACCGCGACGTTGGTGATGTGCGTCACCGTATAGGCGTCGTGCGACTGCAGCGTGACCAGCGGGATCAGCGCGTCGCGGTTGTGCGACACGGTGCGGCTGAGGGCGAGCACCAGACCCTCGAGCACCTCGAGCTCGATCGGCCCGGTCTCGATCGACAGCCAGACGCGCTCGAGGGGCACGCCGCGGCCGGAGACGAAGCCGCCGCCCCACGCCCCGATGCCGACGCCGGTGCCGGTCTTGCGGACCAGCCGCGAGAACAGCAGGTGCGGGGTCGGGGTCAGCGTTGCCGGACTGCCGCTCTCGATCGCGGCGATGGTGTCGACGAAGGCGGCGAGCTCGGGCCGCGTCACGCCGCGCGAGACGGTGAGGCGATCGAAGCCGCGCTGGTTGAGCGCGCGGAAGATGCCGCGCGCCACCGGCGCGTGACTCTCGACCAGCCCGTCGTCGGTGATCAGGCGATCGGCGTCCGACAGCGCCGAGAACTCGGCGCGGCTGACGGTGAGGGCCGCGACGTGCGCCTCGAGCCGATCCAGTACTTCGACGTTGCGCGGATGGTCCGCGGCGTAGAGCCGCCGGCTGGAGACGGCGCTCTGCAGCTCACGGAGGAACGTCTCGGCGCGAAGGGGCGAGCTCACGATATCTCCCGATTGCCGCCGAGCACGGTGCTCCACAGCCCGGCGGCGGAGCGCTGCCAGGCGCGGGCGGCTGCCTGGCCCTGCAGGTCGGGCTTGGCGCTGAGCGCCTGCACCATGACCTGCGAAACCCGGCGCGGGCCGCCGTTGAAGATGTGCCGCCGGTTGCGCAGCGCGGTCGCGACGACGTCCGAGGCGCCGCCCGACCAGGCGTCGCACAGCAGATCCACCGCGGCGATCTGCAGCTGCTCGAGCTCGCGATCGTCGACCCGTGACAGATACTTGGTCAACGCCGCCAGGCCGCTCGGGGTCTGGTTGGCGCAGAGATCGCTCAGCGCGGTGAGCGCGACGTCGGCGTCGTGATCGCCCATCGCCTGGATCATCACGCGCTCGCGCTTGGTGGGCGAGAGCGGCGCTTCGCGCAGCATGTCGAGCGCGAGACGCCGGATGCCGGCGTGGGGGTCGCGGATGAACAGCCGGCACAGCTCGGGCGCGCGCACGGGATCGAGAACCCGCAGCACGTTCAGCACGATCATCACCGGGTAGTCGTCCTTGCGCAGCCGGGTCAGGGCGGTGCGCACGATCTCGAGATCCTGGCGGGCCACCAGCTCGCCGAGGCGATCGCGGAAGGCGCCGTCGGGCAGGTCGGTCATGCGGGCCACCGCGAGGACGGTGCCCGACAGGCCGGACGCGACGAATAGAGCAGTCAGCGTCTCCGACGGCCCGCCGACGTGGTCACCGATGGCATTGATCAGCTGTTCGAGCGCCATCGGCTGGCGGCACAGCGCCAGGCATTCCTGCACGAGGGCGCGCGTCGCGCTGTCGGGCGTGGTTTCGCCAACGATGGCGGCGGCGGCGGCGAGCTCGGCGAGCAGCGACACCTGACCTTGGCCGGCGAGCGTGCGCGTGGCGGCGTCGCGGACGAACGACAGGCAGCTGGCGGTGGAGATGTCGCGGGGGTCGGAGCGGACCAGGACGATGGCCATCCGCGCCGCGTGTTCCGTCGTCGCGCGCGCGTCCGTGCCTTCAGCGATGCGCCGCCGCGCTTCGTCGTCGGCGGTCGCATCGAAGTCGATGGAGAACTCGTTGACGCTCGACTGATACAGCTCGCCGATGGAGCTGTAGTGCTCGGCGGTCTGGCTGAAGGCCTGTTCGAGAACGGCGCGGACGTGATCGCTGCCGGCGTGCACCAGATCCGTCGGCAGGCCGAAGCGTCCGAGCTGCGTCTCGACGGCTTCGCTGAGTGAGGCTTCGCGCGCCGCGACCGAGCACAGGCGCACGAGAAAGGTCAGGAACGGGCTGACGTGCGTGCCGCGCTTCATGTCGACGCGAGGCACGAGGTCGAGGAGACACTGCGTGGGCAGGTCGTCGAGGACCGACGTCAGGAGCTCGCACTTGCGCGGGTCGTCGTTGGGGACGACGCGCAGAAGCTGGTGGCGCACTTCGTCGGGCAGCCGATCGACGACGTCGGCGAGGCGCTTCTTGACGGTGGCCAGCTCGACGGGGGAGAGCCGGCCCAGGCGGGTGCCGGCGACGAGCAGGCGCTCCGTCGCGACGGTGACGCCAGTGCCTTCGGAGAGCGCCAGCTCGCGCTGGATCGCCGATGCAATCGCTTGCGGGTCGAAGTAGCGGCCGCCGGCCGCGTCGCCGCCCGGACCGGCGGCGAAACCGTCGCCTGAGCCGAGACTGCCCGTCGCGCTGCTGTTGAGTGCGCCGCTGCCCGGCATGGCGCTCGCCGCGTTGCCGAGGCCGAGGACGTCCATGCTGAGCTGGCCGGTGGCCCCGAGCGCCGCGCCGAGGCCGGCGATCTCGGCGCCGGCGGAGCCCCCGAAGCCGTTGCCGACCAGGCTCGACGCGATCCGCTGCCAGGCGCCGAGTCCGCCGTCGGTCGTCTCGAGCAGGCCGGGCGCCTCGTCGTAGGCGGCGCCGGTGTAGTCGATGAACGAGACCGCGAGGCCGCGCGGCGTTCCGGGGCGATCGTCGGCCTGGGCCGGCCCGCTCAGCCAGCGCGCGAACGCGAGGAGCTCTTCCGCGTCGACCTGGCTCTCGACGACGATGAGGCTGACGCCGCGCCCGTGCAGCTGGCCAGCCAGCCACTTGCTCTCGTGTTCCTGCGCCGGGGTGTCACCCGCGGCGGCGATGAGGCGGTCCTTGCGGACGGCGAGGCGGAGCGGCATGGTGCCGCTCGAGAACGGGGCCACCGCCTCGAGGAACGGCGCCAGCAGCAGGCGGACGGTGGGATGTCCCGGCGGATAGATCGCGGCGCGCTGGACCAGCCGGGTCAACTGGATGACCGCGTCACGGACGAGCGCCGACACATCGACCGCCCCGGCGGCGGGTTCCGCCGTCGCGGATGGGCTGTAATCGATGGGGTCGGGTTGTGCGCTCAGGCGATCGCTCCTTCTGATCTACACATATCGGCGCGTCGCCACTCCGGGTGCAACGCCGGGGCCAACCCTGACGATCTGGGCTTGACGGCCAGCGGCGCCGCCCGCGACAATTGGAGGACAGACCACTCCAAGATATTGAACAGACAGAGATACTCGCCATCTCCGCCGTCGCGTGGGCGATTCTGTTCCCCCGGTACGCGTGAGGCCGGACGCTGGCGTATGCATGGCGTGCCTGTCCTGCGACGTCTCGTGATCGCCGTCGGCCTCGTCCTGGCGGCTGCAGCCGCCGTCCGCGGACAGGCCCCGGCGGCGGGCCGGCCGCGCACCGTCCCTGCCGTCCCCGCCCACAACTTCGAGACCGTCGTGAAGCCGTTCGTGGCGGAGCACTGCGCCACCTGTCACGGCCCGCGCCGGCAGAAAGGCGGGCTCAATCTCCAGTCCTACCAGTCGCTCGAGGCGCTGACCAACGACGCCGATCGCTGGGAGCTGGTCATCCAAAAACTGCGCGACGGCGACATGCCGCCCGAGGAAGAGGAGCCCCGGCCGACGGCGAAGGAGGTCGCCCAGCTCACCGGCTTCGTCGAGCGCGAGATCGCCAAGGCCGACGCGGCGCGGCCGCTCGATCCGGGACGGGTCACGACGCGCCGGCTCAATCGCACCGAGTACAACAACACGGTCCGCGATCTTCTCGGCGTCGACCTGCGGCCCGCCGACGAGTTCCCGAACGATGACTCCGGCTATGGCTTCGACAACATCGGCGACGTGCTCTCGACCTCGCCGCTGCTGCTGGAGAAGCAGCTGGCCGCCGCCGAGCGCATCGCGCGGACGGCGATCTTCGGTACCGGCACGGCCAAGCCATCGCTGGTCAAGCTGCCGATGCTGAACGGGCGCGTGCAGGAGAGCAAGGACGTCCCGGCGACCTACGACCGGAGCGGTCTCACCCTGGCCAACGCGGCGCACGCCTCGTATCGCGTTCCGGTCGACGCCGAGTACGTGGTCCGCCTCGTCACCGGCGGGCGCCGGCCGCAGGGCTCGATGCCGATGCGCTTCGCGCTGTGGGTCGACGGGACACAGGTCGGCGAGCAGGAGCTGGATCCGAGCCTGGGCGCCGGCTTCGAGCCGGGCGAGCAGGAGCTGAGCGGGCGGCGCGTCGAGTTCCGCCTGAAGCTGACCGCCGGGGAGCACTGGATCGCCGGCACGCCGCTGCGTCTCTTCGAAGGCCTGCCTCCGATCTTCGGCGGCCCGGCGCCGTCGACGCTGCCACCGCCCCCCAAGCCGGAGTTCAAGCCGCGCTCGGGGATGACGGCCGAGCAGATCGAGTTCGCCCGGAAGCGCTTCGAGTCGCGGCTGACCGAGCGCATGGTGATCAACACGCCGCGGGTCGGCGGCATCGAGGTCATCGGGCCGTACGGGGACGAGGGCCGGCCATCGGCCGCGAGCCGTGCCCGCATCTACCCCTGCCGGCACGCCGGACCGCACGTCGCCACCTGCCGGCTGCCGATCGTCTCGTCCCTGGCGCGGCGCGCCTTCCGCCGGCCGGTCACCAAGAACGAAGTCGCGCGCCTCGCGGCGCTCGCCGAGCGCGTCGAGAAGGAAACGGGGTCGTTCGACGAAGGGCTCGCCTCGGCGCTCCAGGCGATTCTCGTCTCGCCCGACTTCCTGTTCCGGGTCGAGCGCGGTGAACCGCGCCTGGTCACGTCGCGGCGCGCGGCACCGATCGGGATCCGCCTGACCCCGCACGAGCTGGCGTCACGGCTGTCGTACTTCCTCTGGGCCAGCATGCCCGACGCCAGCCTGCGCGCCGCCTCCGATCGCGGCACGCTGCGGCAGCCGGCGGTGCTCGTGGCGCAGGTGAAGCGGATGCTGGCCGATCCGCGCGCGGCGACGCTCGGCGAGCATTTCGCCGGCCAGTGGCTGCAGGTGCGGGCGCTCGAATCGGCGTCGCCCGATCGCGAGAAGTTCCCCGACTTCGACCACTACCTGCGGACGTCGATGCGGCGCGAGACCGAGATGTTCGTCGCCGCGATCGTGCGCGAGGATCGCAGCATCCTCGACTTCCTCGACGGCAGGTTCACCTTCCTCAACGAGCGGCTGGCTCGGCACTACGGCATTGCCGGCGTCACCGGCACCGACTTCCGCCGCGTCGCGCTGCCCGCCGACGGCGTCCGCGGCGGCGTGATCACGCAGGCGAGCGTGCTGACGGTGTCGTCGTACGCGACCCGGACGTCACCGGTCCTGCGCGGCCGTTGGATCCTCGACAACATCCTGGCGGCGCCGCCGCCCGAGCCGCCGCCCGACATCCCGAACCTCGACGCCAAGGGCGTCGGCACCGCCACGTCGGTGCGGCAGCAGCTCGAACAGCACCGCGCCGATCCGACCTGCGCGTCGTGCCACAAGCGGATGGATCCGCTCGGCTTCGGGCTCGAGAACTTCGACGCCATCGGCGTCTGGCGGACCACCGAGGGGACCATCCCGATCGACGCCTCGGGCACGCTGCCGGACGGGCGGACGTTCACCGGTCCGAAGGAGCTGCGCACCGTGCTGGTGTCGGAGCGCGACGCCTTCACGCGGGCGATCACCGGCAAGCTGATGACCTACGCGCTCGGCCGCGGCCTCGAGCGCACCGACCGGCGCGACATCGCCAAGATGGCCAAGGCCATCGCCGCTGAGCGCTACCGGTTCTCGAGCGTGGTGCTGCAGATCGTGAACAGCCCCGCCTTCCAGATGCGGCGCGCCGAGCCGAAGCCGGCGCCGGCCGGCGAGCCCGCCGACACCCGCACCGCGCAACGGCATCCGGCGCCAGCCGGCGCGGCCACGGCGATCCCTTCGCAGGAGCCAGGACGATGATCATCACCGGCAAGCATCTCTCCCGACGGACCATCCTGCGCGGTCTCGGCGCCGCGGTGGCGCTGCCCGCCCTCGACGCGATGACGCCGGCGCTTGCTGCAGCCGCTGGACGGAAGGCCGCGCCGCCGCTCCGCCTGGCGTTCGCCTACGTGCCGAACGGCGTGACGATGGAGCAGTGGACGCCGGCCACCGAAGGCGCCGGCTTCGAGCTGCCCCGCATCCTGAAGCCGCTCGCGCCAGTGAAGGATCGCGTGCTGGTGCTGTCCGGCCTCGAGCACGTCAACGGCAACGCGCTCGGCGACGGTCCGGGAGATCACGCGCGAGCCGGCGCGGTCTTCCTGACCGGCGTCCACTGCCGCAAGACGGCCGGCGCGGACATCAAGAACGGCGTCTCGGTGGATCAGATCGCCGCGCGCCAGATCGGGGCGCAGACGCGCCTCGGATCGATCGAGCTGGGCTGCGAGGACACGCGGGTGGTCGGCAACTGCGACTCCGGCTACAGCTGCGCCTACACCAACAGCCTGTCGTGGCGTGGCGAGACGACGCCGCAGCCGCCCGAGACCAACCCGCGCGCGGTGTTCGAGCGCCTGTTTGGCGCCGACGCCGGGCTCGATCCGGCCACGCGGGCCCAGCGCCTGCGCACCCGCCGGAGCATCCTCGATCTCGTGGGCGAGCGCAGCGCCGCGCTGCGTCACGATCTCGGCGCCCACGATCGCCGCAAGCTGGACGAATATTTCACCGCCGTCCGGGAGATCGAGCAGCGCATCGACCAGGCCGAGTCGCACAACAGCGAGTGGCAGCCGGAGATGGAGAAGCCGAGCGGCATCCCGGAGACGTTCGCCGAGCACGTCTCGCTGATGTTCGATCTGCAGGCGCTGGCCTTCCAGGCCGACATCACGCGCGTCGCGACGATGATGATCGCGCGCGAGGGCAGCACCCGCACCTACCCCGAGATCGGCGTCTCGGATCCGCATCACCCGCTGACCCACCACCGCAACAACGCCGAGTGGATCGAGAAGGTGACGCAGATCAACGAGTTCCACATGGGGCTGTTCGCCAAGTTCATCGCCAAGCTGGCGGCCACGCCGGAAGGCGATGGCACGCTGCTCGATCATTCGATGATCGTCTACGGGAGCGGCATCGCCGACGGCAACCGGCACACCCACCTCGATCTCCCGGTCCTGCTCGTGGGCAACGGCGGCGGCGCGCTCGCGCCAGGGCGGCACATCCGCTACGCGAAGGACACGCCGATGACCAACCTCTACATGACGCTGCTCGATCGGATGGGCGTCCGCCCGGAATCGGTCGGCGACAGCACCGGACACGTCCAGCACCTCGCGAACGTGTAAGCGAAGCGAGCCGCGGCCAGCGGTGTAGTTTCTGCAAGTTGGTTTCTGCAAGTTGCTCGGAGCGAGCTCCGAGCACGCTCCGAGCACGTAGCAGTTTCTACACCGCGAGGACGCGGGCGTTGGTCAGGTAGGGGTTGTCGAACGTCGTGACGTCGCCGGCGCCCAGGCCGGGGGCCAGGAGCAGGCGCGCAGACAGCGGCTTCTCGAGCCGGGTCGAGAGCGCGGCGACGTCGAGCAGGAGCCGCTCGATCGACGCGGCGGGCGTCGCGCCGGGGATGGGTACGACGTCCAGGCCGGTGCCGCAGACGCTCGAATAGAGCAAGAGCTCGCGGACGCCGAACCGTGCCTCGGAGGCGCGCGCGGCGAGGACGTCGTCCTCGAGCACCGGCAGCATCAGCCCGCAGTAGCCGCACGAGCGGACCGGCAGCGCCTTGAGCGCCGCGGTCAGCGTGGCGCAGGCGTCGAGGGTGCCTGCCTCGCCGAAGGCGGCGCCCGACAGGGCTTCGATCGCCGCGCCGATGCTCACCGCGCCGAGCGGCGCCGGCGACGTGTCGATGCCGGCGTACTGGATGCGCTCGTCATGCGCGATGCCGTCGAGCACCCGCTCGACGCCCATCAGCGCCGGCCCGAGACGCGCCAGGAGGTGGCGGCCGGCGTCGCCGGGACGCCGGGCGTCGCGGACGGCGTCGTGGACGAGGTCCGCGGACTCGAGCCCGGCCGACAGCGCCGGCGCGCCATGGTGGTAGGCGACCGGGAAGAACGGCGTCATCGCCGGGACGCGCGCCGCGGCGGCGAAGCGGAAGTTGCCGAGCCCGTCCGCGGACGCGGTTGCAATGGCGCGCATCGCCGCCGCAGCGACTGCGGCGCCGTGACGATGGACGCCGCCCTCGGGCGAGGCGATGACGACGCTGGCGTGGGTGTGGGTCGTCGCCGCGTTCAACTCGGCGATCCACGCCGCCAGCCCGGGATCGGGTGCGTCGTCGACCAGCACCGGGCCGACGCTCAGGACGACGCCGGCGTCACCGGCCAGGGCGTCGAGCCGACGCACGTGGGCGAGGCTGGTCCAGCGTCCCGCCGCGTCGAGCCCGGCCAGCAGCGGCGGCAGCGACAGGCGCGCCAGCTGCACCGCGAAGCCTTCTCGCGCGAGGCGGGCGCGGGCTCGCGCCAGCAGGCCGAGCGCCGCGTCGATCGGCGCCGGGTCGGCCAGCGTCTCCAGATCGACCCCGGCGGTGAGCGCGCGGATCTTGGGCAGCTGGGCCATCAGGCGATCGACAGGCCGAAGGCCCAGCCGACGGCGGCGGTGAAGGCCATGGCGAGCGCGCCCCAGAAGGTGACGCGCAGGGCGCCGCGGGATGTGCGCGCGCCGCCGGCGCGGGCGGCGACGCTGCCGAGGCCGGCAAGGCACATCAGCGAGGCAGCGGCGATGACGAGGATCGTGCCGCGCTCCGGCGCGACGACCAGGGCGGCGAGCGGCAGCGCCGCCCCCACCGCGAACGAGGCCGCCGAGGCCAGCGCCGCCTGCACCGGGCGCGCGATCATCACGTGCGAAAAGCCGAGCTCGTCGCGGGCGTGGGCGCCGAGCGCGTCGTGCGCCATCAGCTGATCGGCCACATCCTGGGCCAGCCCAGGATCCACGCCGCGCGAGACGTAGATGCCAGCCAGCTCGTCGCGCTCGAAGATCGGATCGGCGGCAAGGTGCGCTTCCTCGATCGCGAGATCGGCCTGCTCGGTGTCGGCCTGCGAGCTGACCGAGACGTACTCGCCGGCCGCCATCGACATCGCGCCGGCCACGAGGCCGGCGACGCCGGCGACCAGGATCTGCGGCCGGTCGGCCTGTGCCGCGGCGATGCCGATGACCAGGCTGGCCGTCGACACGATGCCGTCGTTGGCGCCGAGGACCGCCGCGCGCAGCCAGCCGATGCGCTCGCCGCGGTGCCGTTGGCGCGCGATCGGCGCCGCCGCCGCTGGCGTGCTCATGCGGCGCCGGCTCCAGTCAGCGGCGTCGGCAGCCCGTCGATGCTGCGCACGTTCTTCTCACGCTGGTAGGCGTCGAGGCCGTCGGGCCCTTTGGTCTCGGCCCACGCCAGCAGCTGGTCGCGCTCGCCCGCGTAGGAGAAGCACGGCACGGCCTCGCCGCACGAGGTCGAGACGCGGTTCAGCTCGGCCAGGATGATCTGCCGGACGCCGACGCGCGCCGGGAAGCGCGCCGCCAGGGCGGGCCACTCGGCGTCGACTGGCAGCACAGCCCGGCCCGTGCCGTAGAGACGCAGGATGAGCGGTGAGCCTTCGAAGGCGCAGAACATGAAGGTGA
>JANOIR010000493.1:0-9879 GCA_031407765.1 Vicinamibacteraceae bacterium | reverse complement strand
GTCGGCCGCACGCTGATCGCGGTGCTCGAGAACTACCAGCAGGCCGACGGGTCGGTCGTCGTCCCCGAGGTGCTGCGTCCCTACATGGGCGGCCTCGCTCGCATCGCTCCGCCCGCCCCGACGCCGAAGCGCTAGTCTCTTGTCCACGTCCCAGTGGAACGTGGCATAGGTCCCGGGCGCGGCGCCCGGATCCCCGCATCGATCGATTGGTCAGACGGGCGACCGGAGCCCGTTCTTGACATGTGACCATTTGGTCACATATGCTCTGCCGGTGTCGGACGACGATCTCGTGTTTCGTGCGCTCGCCGATCCGACACGCCGGCACCTGCTCGATCGGCTGTATACGCGGGACGGCCGCACGCTGACCGAGCTGGAGTCGGAGCTGGAGATGACCCGCTTCGGGGTGATGAAGCACCTGCGGGTGCTCGAAGCCGCGGGGCTCGTCGTGATCCGGTGGCAGGGCCGCGAGAAGCTGCACTACCTGAACCCGGTGCCGATCCGGCTGATTCACGATCGCTGGATCGACAAATACACCGAGCGCCGCGTCTCGGCGCTCGCCGGCCTGAAGGCCGAACTGGAGAAGCACGCATGACGACGACGGCTCCGAAACGCGAAGAGACGCAGGTGTTCCAGGTGTCGATCAAGGCGACACCGCAGGCGATTTGGGACGCCATCACCAGCCCGGAATGGAACCGGCGCTACGGCTACGGTTGTCCGACCTTCTATGACTTGCGTCCGGGTGGCCGTCTTCACACGCAGGCCAGCGATGCGATGAAGGCCTACGGCGGGCCGGACACGATCATCGACGGCGAGGTGATCGAATCGGATCCGCCGCGGAAGCTGGTGCAGACCTGGCGGCCAATGTGGGATCCGGAGGCCCTCGCCGAAGGCGCCAAGCAGCTGACGTGGGAAATCGTAGCGGGTGCGGACGGCGCGTGCACGCTCACCGTCACCCACGAGTTGAGCCAGGCGCCGAAGACCCGCAGCATGGTCTCGGGCGAGTTGAAGGAAGCGGGCGGCGGCTGGCCGTTCGTGCTCCAGGATCTCAAGCAGCTCCTGGAAACGGGGCGGTCGTCGGTCTCGGCGCCCGAGGGCAGCGCCTCGTAGCTGGCTCGGCGACTCCGGGGTCCTCGCCTGTCGAGGACTCCGGCGCTTCGCTCCCGCCCCTGTGCCGCCGACAGCGCTTTGCTCGTGCGGGGGAGCCGAGGGCCGAGCGGCGAAGCCACCGGCCCAATGGCGACTCACCTCCTGCAGACTGTCGGGGTCTTGGCAGGGGAGTGGGATTCGCGCCGAGCACGGCGAGAGCCGGGCGACGGCCTAGAATCCCCCTCCCTCCAGCCACCGCACGATGTGCGGTGGCGGAGGGAGTGGGATTCGAACCCACGGTACGGTTTCCCGTACGGCGGTTTTCAAGACCGCTGCCTTCAACCGCTCGGCCATCCCTCCGCGCCTGATCAGTATCTCACCGCCGCCCCGCCCGTCAGCCACTCGTCCCTGGCCAAGGACGCGTCGATCGTCGTCTACTGCCAGGGGCTGCACTGGCCTGGCCAGCCGGCAGGCGGCCGAGAATCGCGCCGTCTTCGGAGACCGCACCAATGTGGAACGACACCCCCCTCACCGCGCGCCTCAGCCTCCGTTACCCGATCGTGCAGGGGCCGTTCGGGGGCGGCATGTCGTCTCCACGCCTGGCGGCGACGGTCTCCAACGCCGGCGGCCTCGGATCGTTCGGCGCGCAGGGGATGTTGCCGGATCGCATCCGCGGCGTCGTGGCCGAGATCCGCGAGCAGACGGGCGCACCCTTCGCCGTCAATCTCTGGGTCTCGACGGCGGACGCGCGCGCCGAAGACATTTCGCGCGCCGACTACGACGCGGCCGTCGCCGCTCTCGATCCGCTGTTCACCGAGCTCGGGATCGAGCCGCCGGCCTTTCCGCCCAGCGCGGGTCCGGCCTTCGAAGCGCAGGTGGACGCGCTCATCGACGCGCGGCCTCCCATCTTTAGTTTCATCTTCGGCGTACCGGCGCCGGCGATCCTCGACCGCTGCCGATCGGCGGGCATCCGGACCGTCGGTGCGGCCACGACCGTCGATGAAGCGCGCGCCCTCGAGGCCGCGGGCGTCGATGCGATCGTCGCGACCGGCGCCGAAGCCGGCGGACATCGGCCGTCCTTCCTCCGATCCGCGGAGGCGTCGCTGATGGGGACGCTCGCGCTCGTGCCGCAGGTCGCCGATGCGGTGCGCGTGCCGATCATCGCCGCTGGCGGCATCGCCGACGGCCGCGGCGTCGCCGCTGTCCTCGCCCTCGGTGCGCACGCCGCGCAGATCGGATCGGCGTTCCTCGCCTGCGACGAGTCCAACGCGCATCCTGCGCATCGCGCCGCGCTGCGCCGTTCCGCACACGGAGCCGGCACGCTGCTGACGCGCGGCTTCACCGGTCGACTCGGCCGCGGCATGCGCAACGTACTCGCCGAGGCGGTCGAGTCGCCCACGCTGGCGCGATTGCCCTACCCATTTCAGGGGCACCTGATTGCCGCGCTGAAGCAGGCCGCGCTCGCGCATGGGCGGGACGACCTCGTACCGTTCTGGAGCGGTCAGGCGGCGCCGCTCATCACGCACACGAGCGCGCCGGCGCTGTTCGAGGCGCTCGTGCGCGACGCTGCACGCGTTTTCTCATAGGCGATGCTCGTTCGATTGCAAAGCTGAGGCTGAGGCCTCGGTCGAGACGCGCGCGACCCGTTCAGCTGCCCTCGATTTCGAGATCGCCTGACACATCTTGTCAGTGCTCACGTGTGCACGAGTGTGCTCGCACGTCACACCGATCGTCGGAATCCCTGTACAAACGCCAAGCAAAAGCGCACACGGCAGGGGCACAGCGGTTGCCCTATAGGGTCGCGTGAATCCAATTGCCCGCGTCCGCCTCCAAGCAGTTCGTGCGCTCTCGTTCGCGCTTCTGACGCTCCTCGCGTGTTCGAGCACGCTGTCTGCCCAGACGCTGATGTGGAACGCCAATACGGAAGCCGACCTGGCCGGCTATGTCGTCCAGTACGGAACCCAGTCCGGTAACCCGACCACTTCAATCGACGTGGGCAATGTCACGAGCCGTCAGATGACCGGCTTGCAGGCCGGCTCGACGTACTACATGCGAGTGGTCGCCTACAATGCGACCGGCCAGCAGAGCTCGCCGTCGACACAGGTGCCCTATACGGTGCCCGGCGTGCCGACGGCGCCGACGGTGACCTCCTTCACGCCGACGAGCGGCCCGGCGACGGGCGGCACCGTCGTCACCATCACCGGTACCAACTTCGCGACCGGCGCGACGGTGCACTTCGGTGGCGTCCTCGCCAGCGGCATCACGCTGGTGAGCTCGACGCAGCTGCGGGCGACGACGCCGGCCGGCACCGCTGGCGCCAGGTCCGTGCAGGTGACGAACACGAACGGCCTGTCGGCGACGCCCGCGGCGCAGTTCACCTATACGGCGACGTCGGGCGGACCGACCATCACCTCGGTGTCGCCATCGTCGGGCCCGATCGCGGGCGGTACGACGATCACGATCACGGGCGCCAACTATGTCCTCGGCGCGGGCGGCGAGATTCGCGTCGGTGGCGTGGTGGCGACGGGGATCGCCTACATCAGCTCGACGCAGCTCCGCGCGGTGACGCCGGCGAGCACGGCCGGCGCGCGTGACGTGCTGGTGCGCAACCCCAACGGCGTGACGGCGACGCTGACCGGTGGCTTCACCTACACCGCGCCGGCGTCGACGCCGACGCTGACGTCGGTGGCGCCGAGCTCGGGCTCGACGGCCGGCGGCACGACGATCACGCTGACCGGCACGAACTTCGTGTCGGGGGCGACGGTGCGGGTGGGCGGCACGGCCGCGACCAACGTGACGTTCGTCGGCGCGACGCAGGTGACGGCGCGGACGCCGGCGGGCACCGCGGGCGCGCGTGACGTCCAGATCACCAACCCGAACGGCCAGGCGGCGACGCGGACGGGCGGCTTCAATTACACCGCGCCGACGGCGGTGCCGACGCTGACGTCGGTGGCGCCGAGCTCGGGCGCGACGGCCGGCGGCACGACGATCACGCTGACCGGCACGAACTTCGTGTCGGGGGCGACGGTGCGGGTGGGCGGCACGGCCGCGACCAACGTGACGTTCGGCAGCGCGACGCAGGTAACGGCTCGGACGCCGGCGGGCACCGCCGGTGCACGCGACGTCCAGATCACCAACCCGAACGGGCAGGTGGCGACGCGGACGGGGGGCTTCACCTACACGGCCACGGGGACCGGACCGACCATCACGGCGGTGACGCCGTCGTCCGGTCCGGCCACGGGCGGCACGACCATCACCATCACGGGCGCCAACTACGTCCTCGGCGCGGGCGGCGATATCCGCGTCGGTGGGCGCACGTGCTCGAACATCCAGTACATCAGCTCGACCCAGCTGCGGGCGACGACGCTGAGCGGCACGGTCGGCGCGGCTGACGTCCTGGTGCGCAACCCCAACGGCGTGACGGTGACGCTGACCGGTGGCTTCACCTACACGAGCGGCTCGTCGCTGACCCAGAACGAGTCGTCGATGACTGCCGCGGCCACTGACGGCGTCTTCCGGCGCTATCTGGCGGAAGGCATCGAGAGCACCGAGATGAGCACGCAGCTGGCCATCGCCAACGCGCAGACGGTCGATGCGCACGTCACGCTGACCTTCGAGACCAGCACCGGTGCGGCGACCGAGCTGGCCGTCGAGGTCCCGGCGCGGTCGCGGCGGACGGTGGATCTCAGCACGGTGCCGGCCCTGGCGGGTCAGTCCTTCTCCACCCGTCTCGAGTCCGACCAGCCGGTCGCGCTCGATCGCCTGGTTTCCTGGGATGCGCGCGGCCTGGCCGCCAGCCTCGAGAGCGCTGTCGATCAGCCGGCGACGTCGTGGTTCTTCGCCGAAGGCTCCACGATCGACCCGCTCGAGCTGTTCTACCTGGTGCAGAACCCGGGCCCGGCGCCGGCGCGGGTCGAAGTGCGCTACCTGCTCCCGAACGGCGTGGCGCCGGTCGTGCGCAACTACACCGTAGCGGCGGGCAGCCGCGCGACCATCTGGGTCGACCGCGAAGACGCCGCGCTGGCGACGACCGACGTGGCCGCGCAGATCACCTCGATCGACGGCGCGCCGATCGTGGTCGAGCGCAGCCTGTATATCCGCGAGGCGGGCTCGACCGCGCCGCGCGGCGGCGACACCAGTGTCGGCGTCACGGCTCCGTCGGCGTGGTGGTTCCTCGAAGGCGCGACGGGCGAATTCACGATGCGCCTGCTCCTCGCCAACCCGGGCAACGAAGCGGCGCAGGTGCAGGCCACGTTCCAACGGCAGGACGGTCGCCGTGTGGTCCGGTCCTACACGGTGGCGCCGAACAGCCGCCAGACGGTGGACGTGGCCGCTGTGCACCCGTCGCTGACCAACGCCGCCCTCGGCATCACGCTCGAGTCGAGTGCGCCGATCGTCGCCGAGCGCACCAAGTGGTGGGGCAGCAACGGCACGCTGGACGACGCGGTCAGCGGCAGCGGCACGACTAGCGGCGGCGCGCGGTGGATCCTGGCGGAAGGTGAGCTGGGCGGCGCGCGTGACGCGATGACGACCGTGGCTCTCTTCAACCAGGGCGCGGCGACTGACGTGGCGGTCACGCTGCTGTTCGAAGACGGCGCGGAAACGTCGGCCACCTTCCCCGTGGGCGCCGGCGCGCGGTTCGATGTCCCGATGGCGCGCGCGTTCCCGTCAGCGGCCGGCCGCCGCTTCTCGATCCTCGTCGAAGGAGTCGACCCGGCGGCGAACCTGATCGTCGACCGCTCGATCTTCTGGCATGTCGACGGCGGCACCCGCACGGCTGGCGCCGACGGCGCGGCGGCCCGCCTGCAGTAAGCGCACGTTCGACCAGACGGGGCGGCTCGACTGCCGCCTTCGACACGGCCGGGACACGCATCGCGTGCCCGGCCGTTGTCGTTATGAGCCCGGTGACGCGGGCGCGACGCATTGGCAGGTGGAGGTCCCCGTGCTACGTCAACTGCTTCGACCTGCCGACCGTCGCGTCGCCGCCATCCTCGGTCTCGCCGGTGCGATCCTGTGTGCCGGCGTCGCGCCAGCCACGGCGCAATCATCCCAGCCGGCCGCGACCATCCGCTACGACGATCCCGTCGGCAACGGCATCGCCATCGGCGCCGCGCTGGGCGCCATCGGTGGCGTGGTGGCCACCGGCGCACTCTACGCGCACTGCCACGGCCTCTGCGACACGCCGGACGAGTGGCCCATCTACGCGATGTACGGCGCCGCAGGCGCTGGCGCCGGGGCCGGCGTCGGCTGGCTGATCGACAAGCTGCACAAGGGCAAGAAGCCGGCACCGTTCGCGTTGGCCATCCGCGCCGATCGGCAGGAACGCGCCGTCCGCGTGCAATGGCGCCTCTGATCGTGTCCTTGCCGTGAGCCGGTCCGCCGCGGCGGCGCGCATTGGGCACATCGGAGGTGCCGCGATGTCCCGCTTCAGCCTACTCATCGCTCCCCGGAGCCTCGTCCCCTATTTCTTCGTCGCCTGTCCCCTCGTTTTCACGCTCGTGCCGACGGCGCTCCATGCCCAGCCTGGGCCACTGTCGCCGGAGGTCGGCGCCCGCTACGACGATCCACTCTGGGACGGCGCCGTGCTCGGCGCTCTGGCCGGCGCCGGCGCGATGGCTGGCCTTGTCACGATTGGCTACGCCCGTTGCGATGCCGGCTGCGAAGCACCAGCGGAAGGGCCGATGTACGCAGCGTTCATGGGCTTCGGCGCGGCGTCCGGCGCCGGCGTCGGCTGGCTGATCGACAAGCTGCACAAGGGCAAGCGGCCCGCGCCGGTCACCGTCGCCATCAGCGCCGATCGGCGTGAGCGAGCCGTCCGCGTGCAGTGGCGCTTCTGATTGGTTGGCGGCCGCGCTATCACGCGCGGCCGCGGGCCGGCCTTGGAACGTGCGGGCTGCTATTCGCCGACGCGCCTTCGCGCGTCGACGGGACGATGGCTCCGGACTTCATCCTCGCCATTCGTCGCGCGGCGCTGGGCGCCCGCACGTGGCCGGCGGGCGGCCGCGGCTCGGGTAGCATGGCCGGATGCGCCTGGCCCTGCTTGCCCTGACCGGCATCCTCATCGTCTCGTCGGCCCCGCTCGCGGGGCAGACGGCCACGCCGTCGCGGACGATGGCCGTGACGATCGACGACCTGCCCTTCGTGTCGCGAGGCGCCGACGCCTATCTGCCGGCGGCGCAGCGAGGCACGGCGGCCATCCTCGCCGTCCTGAAGAAGCACGGCGCTCCGGCGGTCGGGTTCGTCAACGAGAACAAGCTCGAGGCCGCGACCGCGGACGAGCGCGCCGCGCGCGTGGCCCTGCTCGAGCAGTGGGTCGCCGCGGGCCACGTGCTCGGCAACCACACGTTCTCGCACCCGGACGCCAACCGGCTCACGGCCGACGCCTTCCTCGAGGAAGTCGACAAGGGCGAGGTGGTCACCAAGCGGCTGATGCAGGCGCGGCGGCCCTACCCCCTCTACTTCCGCCACCCGATGACACACACCGGTGACACCGCCGAGAAGAAGGCCGGCATCGTCCGGGGCCTCGCGGCGCGCGGCTACACGATCACGCCGCACACCATCGAGAACGGCGACTTCCTGTTCGACGTGGCCTACGCCCGGGCGGACACCGCCATGGGGGCGAAGCTGGCAGAGAGCTACCTGGCCCACACCATGGCGGTCACCGAGTTCGCCGAGCAGAAGGCCCGCGAGCTGTTCGGCCGCGACGACGTGCCGCAGACGCTGCTGGTCCACACGATGGCCATCAACGCGGATCACCTGGACGCGCTGCTCGGCCGCCTCGTGGCTCGCGGTTATCGCTTCATAACCCTCGAGGCGGCGATGCGCGACGCCGCCTACGCGACGCCGGACGCCTACGTCGGCACGCACGGCCCAAGCTGGCTCTTCCGGTGGTCCCGCACGATTGCTCCAGCCTCGAATTTCAGCGCGGGTCCCCAGGTTCCCGCCTGGGTCATGGCCCTCTTCCAGGCAGCCCAACGGCGCTAGGAGCTATACAATCGGAGGACGTCCATGGCAGCCACGCTCCTCCAGAAAGTCTGGGATGCGCACACCGTCCGCATCCTGCCGACCGGCCAGACCCAGCTTTTCGTCGGCCTCCACCTGATCCACGAGGTGACCACGCCGCAGGCCTTCGACGAGCTGCGCCAGCGCGGCTGGAAGGTCCGCTTCCCGTCGCGGACGTTCGGCACCGTCGACCACATCGTCCCGACCCGCGAGATCGCCCGGCCGTTCAAAGACGACATGGCCGAGGCCATGATGTCGGCGCTCGAGCGCAACTGCCGCGACTTCGGCATCCCCCTGTGGGACCTGTCGCACGGCAACCAAGGGATCGTCCATGTGATCGGCCCGGAGCTGGGGCTGACGCAGCCGGGGATGACGATTGCCTGCGGCGACTCGCACACCTCGACGCACGGTGCGTTCGGCTCGGTGGCCTTCGGCATCGGCACGTCGCAGGTGCGCGACGTCCTCGCCTCGCAGTGCCTGGCGATGGAGCCGGTGCAGGTGCGGCGGATCGACGTGACCGGCGAGCTTGCCCCAGGCGTCTACGCCAAGGACGTGATCCTCGACATCATCTGCCAGCTCGGCGTGAAGGGCGGCGTCGGCTTCGCCTACGAGTACGGCGGTGCGGTCGTCGATCGCATGTCGATGGACGAGCGCATGACCATCTGCAACATGTCGATCGAGGGCGGCGCCAGGGTCGGCTACGTCAACCCCGACGAGATCACGGCCGCCTACCTTGAGGGGCGGCCGTTCGCGCCGCACGGCGAAGCGTTCGGCCGGGCCAAGGCGTGGTGGCGGAGCATGGCGTCCGACCCCGACGCACGCTACGACGATCGCGTGACGATCGACGGCAGCGCGCTCGAGCCGATCGTCACCTGGGGCGTCAACCCCGGGCAGTCGATCGGCGTCAGCGGCCGCATGCCGACGCCGACCGACGTCGCGCCGGCGGAGCGTCCCGCCGTCGTCGAAGCGCTCGACTTCATGGGCTTCGCGGCGGGCGCGCCGATTGCGGCGACGCCGATCGACGTCGCCTTCATCGGGTCGTGCACCAACTCGCGCCTGTCCGATCTGCGCGAGGCGGCGGCGATCGTGAAGGGCCACCGGGTGTCGCCGACGGTGCGGGCGATGGTGGTGCCGGGCTCGCAGGGCGTCGCCAAGGCGGCGGTCGCCGAGGGCCTCGATCAGGTGTTCCGTGACGCCGGCTTCGAATGGCGTGGCGCCGGCTGCTCGATGTGCCTGGGGATGAACCCGGACAAGCTGCAGGGCCGCGAGATGTGCGCGTCGTCGTCGAACCGCAATTTCCGCGGCCGACAGGGCAGCCCCACCGGCCGGACGCTGCTCATGAGCCCGGCGATGGTCGCGGCCGCGGCGATCGCCGGCGAGGTGGTCGACGTCCGCAAGGTGCTGGCGCCGGCGCTTACCGGTCGCTGACGCCGACGGCCGACGGCCGACTGCGGACGCGGTCCCCGACCCGCTCTCGGACGACCTGGCTACCAGCCGCTGCGGTCGGTCCCGCAGAAGCCGCCGGGCGTATGGAACACGTCGGCGACGCGGCCGTCCTTCGCATCCCAGCGCAACCCGGCGTACGACTCATGCTCCCAGCCGGTGACCTGCGCAATCCAGATCGGCGTGTCGCCGTCGGTCAGCGCGCCGAGCGGCAGCATCAGCGACACGACGTCGTAGTCGCAGGACGATAGCCGGACGTCGAGCTCCGGTGCCGGCACCGCGCCGTCCGCGCCGACGACGAAGTAGCCGTTGCCGAAGGTCATCACCGAACAACCGCGCTGCGGCGTC
>JANOIR010000482.1:0-9202 GCA_031407765.1 Vicinamibacteraceae bacterium | reverse complement strand
CGGGCGCCCCCCCCCTTCGTCCGGCCCCCCCGCCAGGGCGCGAGGCCTAACCCCCCCCGCCCCGCCCGCGGGGCGGCCCGCGCGGGCCGTGTGCGCCCGCCGCCAAACTAAAACTGGCCGGCGATTTTCGCGGCGAGCTCGATGGCTGCGGCGGGGTCGAGCTTGCCGGCGGGCCAGCCGATGCCGAGCCCTCCCCCACCATCCGGCTTCGGGATGATATGGAAGTGGACGTGGAACACCGCCTGGTGAGCGGCGGCGCCGTTGTTCTGCAGGACGTTGTAGGCGGTCGCGCCGGTCGCCGCCAGCACCGCCCGCGCGATCTTCGGTAGCACCCGGCCGACCGCGGCCGCCGCTCCCTCCGACAGTTGGTCCAGCGTCGCCGCCGGCTCCTTCGGGATCACCAGCGTGTGGCCGGGGCTGAGCGGCGAGACGTCCAGGAACGCCAGGACATCGGCGTCCTCGTAGACGCGGGCGCAGGGAATCTCCCCACGCAATATCCGGCTGAAAATGGTGTCGGGCATCGTCCCGCGCCGCCCTGGAGCCAGGCCCTGGAGCCAGACCGGGTGGTCAGCTCACCGCTTCGACCGAGGGTGCGGCCTGCCGCATCGCTTCGGGACGCCCGGCGCGGGGACGGGTCGACGAGTCGACCTCACACGCGGGCACGGCAAACGCGGACATCGCGAGCAGGAACATCGCGGCGGCAGCAGCAAGACGGCGGGAAGACCTCATCATGCAAGCCTGACAGCAGAGCGTCAGAATACCACGAACTTGACACGAGCGCGGTGCGGCGCGCCGTCAAACGCCGCAGGCCTGGGACGAAGCGGCTGCACGGTTTGACCAAGCCGGATCGGCGGCGTAGGATGCGCCATGCAGACACGTCTTCGACGGCTCCTCCTGGCGCTTTCGTGCCTGGTGGGAGCGACGGTCCCCGCCTCCGCCCAGGAAACCGGCTCGATCTCGGGCTACACCTTCGACGCGACGGGCATCGCCGTCGCCGGCGTCACCATCACCGTCACCGGTCCGCAACTGCCCGGCGCCCGCACCGTCACGACCAACGACAGCGGCTTCTTCCAGGTCCCGATCCTGCTGCCCGGCAGCTATACCGTCAAGGCCTCGAAAACCGGCGTCGGTGACAGCCAGCGGGCCGTCGTCGTCGAAGTGTCGCGCGACTCGCAGGTCGACCTCGCCCTCGGCGTCACCCTCCAGGAGTCCGTCGCCGTCACCGCGGCGACGCCGCGGGTCGATCTGCGGTCGACCGAGGTCAACTTCAACTTCTCGAAGGAGCTGATCGACCAGCTGCCGCTGCAGCGGACCTACGCCGGCCTGTTCCAGCTGGTGCCGGGCGTGGCCGAGAACAACAGCTTCGCCCCGAACGGCGGCGGCAGCCGGCAGGACAACACCTACCTGCTCGATGGCGTGAACATCACCAACCCCGGGTTCGGGTATCTCTCGACCGAGGTCAACGAGTTCGACATCCAGGAGTTCTCGGTCAAGCGCGGGGCGATCACCGCGGAGTTCGGCCGCGCATCGGGCTTCGTGACCAACGCGGTCACCCGCAGCGGCACCAACGCGCTCTCCGGCGGGGCCCGGCTCGAGGTGATCCCGAGCGCGTGGATCCAGGACAGCGACAAGCGGATCCGCAGCACCACGAGCCGGCTGGTGCCGTCGGTGGCCCTCGGCGGCCCGATCCGCCACGACAAGGTGTTCTTCTACGCCTCGGCGCAGACCACGCGGATCGACACGACCGATCGATCCAACAACCTCGGCGCCGTGCCCGACCGCGAGCAGCGCACCTACGACTATTTCGGCAAGGTCACCGCCGCCCCGGCCAACCAGCATTTCCTGAGCGCGAGCTACCGCGCGCGGCCCAACACCGACGAGTTCGCCGGCGTCGGCGTCAACGACTCCGCCGCGGTGGCCACCAACACCGAAGGCACCAACCGCGTCGCGACCGCCACCTACAGCTGGTTCTACTCGTCGACCGGCTACCTCGACGTGAAGTACCTCCGCCTCGACGAGCAGAACGAGACGGTCGCGGTCACCGACCTCGGCTTCCAGCCGTCGTTCAACATCGGCAACCTGGCGGGAATGGGCCTGTTCACGACCGGCGGCGTCAACGTCGGTGGCGCCAGTCTGAAGCTCAATCGCCAGAACTACTCCCGCGACGAGGTCAAGGCGGTCGTCAGCCAGTACCTGGACCTGAAGGGCATGTCGCACCAGATCAAGGCCGGCTTCGGCGTCGAGGGCACGACCGAGGACCTGACCCGCCAGTCGAACGGCTGGGGGGCGATCTCGATCGTCCAGGCCGGCCGGCAGATCCAGGCCCGCTACTACCCGCGGCAGCCGTCGCAGCTCTCCAAGTCGAAGACCTATAGCCTGTTCTTCCAGGACAACATCACCATCGGGCAGCGCCTGGTCGTCAATGCCGGCATCCTGCTCAACCAGGACGACTTCGCGCAGGAGCTCTCGTCGACCAATACGTTCCTGACCTTCGGCATGGGCAGCCAGGTGCAGCCGCGGCTCGGCGCCAACTACAACCTGCGCAAGGGCGCCGGCGACAAGGTCTACGGGAACTACGGCCGCTACTACAACTCCGACCAGAAGAGCAGCGCGCGCTCGCTGGCGCCAAACCGGCTGTTCACCAACGACGCGCTCTTCGACGCCGTCACCGGCGCGCTGATTTCGGACACGGTTGGCGCCAACACCACCGGCAAGGTGTTGCGTGATCTCAACCCGACGCACACCGACGAAGTGCTCTTCGGCTACGCGACGCCGCTGCCGGGTCACTGGAGCATCGACGCGTTCTTCCTCTACCGCACGTCGAAGGACTTCATCGAGGACCAGCCGACGGTGCTGCCGGCGAGCACCTTCGTCGTCGACAACCTGGACAACGCGTTCCGCAAGTACCGGGCCTTCACCATGGAGCTGTCGCGGCCGCTGCGCGACAAGTGGAGCATGACGGCCAGCTATGCGCTGACGCGCCTGTGGGGCAACTTCGATCTCGATTACGCCGCCAGCGCCGTCTTCAACACGTCGTCAATCCTGCAGGACGGGCCTGGCGTGTTCGTCGAGGACCGGTTCCGCGAGGGGCCGCTGAGCCAGGACCGGACGCACGTGCTGAAGATCTTCGCGTCCTATGTGCCGACGCCGCGGCTCACCTTCGGCGGTTACCTGCGCGCGCAGAGCGGCCAGCCGTGGGAAGCGCGCGGGCGTGACTGGTACGACGGCTATCGGCGCTATCTCGAGCCGGCCGGCACCAACCGCAACGACGCCTGGACCAACTTCAACTTCCTCGCCGCCTACAAGCTGCGCTTCGGCGCGAAGCATGCCGTCACCTTCGAGGGCCGCATCCTCAATCTGTTCAACCAGGAGACGGCGCTGGAGCGCGACAACCGCCAGTACCTGGACGGCCGCATCCGGACGCTGGATGGCTCGCAGGTGCCGGGCGATCTGGCCAGCTTCACCGACGCCATGCTGATCGGCACGACGCAGCCGAACGCGCGGTTCGGCGAACCGACGGTCTACGCCGAGCCGCGGCGACTGCTCGCGACCGTGCGGATCGACTTCTAGTCTGTGCGGACGCCGCCTCGGCGGCGTCCGCGCCCAGCGCTCAAGGCACGCGCCACTAGAAGCGGATGTGAATCGACGCGGGGCGAACGTTGCCCCACCCGTTGTTGCCCCACGCCGTCACGCGATAGTCCTGGCTGGACGAGAGTCGACACGTGCCGGCACCGATCCGAAACAGGACGGCCGAGCCCCGCTCGAACATGGTTTCCGGAGTGTTGGCACCGGGCTGCAGATCGAGATCCGCCGACGTACGCCCGGACACGTCGCAGATCACGGCACCGGTTGCGGCGTCTTCAATGCGAACCCGTTCGAAATCCAACGAGTAGTCGCCGAGGAACCGGCCCTCGACATGGACCCGATTACCGATTCGATGAGCGGAGAGCCTGGGGCCGGCAATCCGAGACGAGTATATGAACAGGGCGACGACGGCACTCGCTGCCGCGACGACCACGATGCCCACGATCCTGACGGTACGCACGGGCGAATCCGCCTAGTCAGACGATCGCTGGACCCTGCTGGTTCTCGCCGAACCGCGCTCGCGAGCCCAATGCCTCGTAGGCGGACGGCCTTCACGGGCCGCCGCGCCTGAGCGCCTCGATGACGCCCCGCGCCTGCGGGTAGTCGGGGCGCAGCTCCAAGGCGCGGCGAGCCTCGACGAGGGCCTCGGCAGGACGATCGATCTGGACGTAGGCGATCGCCAGGTGCAGGTGGGCGCTCGGCCGCGTCCCGTCGAGGCTGACGGCGCGCTCCAGCGTCCGCGCCGCGCGGGCCGCCCTCCCCCGCTCCAGCAGCGCCACCCCCAGCGCTTCGACGACGTCGGCCCGGCCCGGATGCCGGGCGTCGAGCGCCAGATAGAACGGCTCGGCGAGATCGCCGCGCCGCGCCTCCAGCAGGTGCTGGCCGAGATCGCGGAGGTTGCCGGGATCGACCGCCGCCGTCCGTGCCACTTCCGCGACCGCGAACACGGCGCTCGACGTCTCCGGCCCGCCGATCGCGTCGTCGAGGATCCAGCGTGTGGCCGCCGCCGCGCTGGCGCCACCGCTCGCCGCGCGCAGCATGTGGTGCCGCGCCTCGCCGATGCGGCCGGTGCGGGCCAGGAGCTGGCCGAGCGTCGCATGCGCCTCCGGCTGCCGCGGGTCGATCTGGAGCGCCCGCCGCACCTCCGCTTCGGCTGCGAGCAGGTCGCCGTGCGCCTGGAGCGCCAGGCCCACTCGATAGTGCACGGTGCCCGGCTCCGGATGCTCGCGCGCGATCGCGCCGGCGCGGGCCACGGCCTCGGCCGTCCGGCCCGCGGTCGCCAGCGCGCTCGCCATCGCCACACGCTCCTCCAGGCGGCCATCGTCGAGCGCGAGCGGCCACAGCGTCAGCACCGCCGCGACGCCGCCGGAGGCAAGCGGGATCACGGCGTCGAGCCAGCGCCGATCGCGCAGCGCACCGGCGACCGCCGTCAGGCCCCCCGCCCCCGTGATCGCCAGCGGCACCAGGATCGGCAGGCGGTAGCGCCCGGCGACGAAGAAGACCGCAACGCTGATCGCATAGAGCGGCACCAGCGACGCCCAGGCCAGGTAGGCGGCGCGGCTGGCGCCGCCGCGCGGCCGGGCGGCGAGGCCGGCGATCCCGATCGGCACCAGGCACCACGCGCCGATGGGGAGCCAGCGCAGCACCGTCGGCTCGTCGCGCTCGTAGTAGGCGTAGCTGTAGTTCAGCGGCAGCTCAGTGCGATGCGCCACGAGCCACAGCTTCCGCGCGAACAGCGCCGCGGCATCGGCGGGATGGTCGCGGATCCACGCCAGGCCGAGGCCGGTGAAATAGCCGGACACCTCCGGATCGGCGAGCGGCCGGCCCAGCGCCGCTTCCGCCACGCCACGGGCGTCGTGCGTCTGCCCCGCGATCGACGGCGTGATGCCCGGCGGCGCCTCGTAGGTGCCGTCGGCGCCGGCGCGGTTGCCGATGTAGAAGTTGAGGCCACCGTGTGACGAGACCAGCGTCAGGCGGCCCGTCACGGCGAGATTGCGCAACGCGGCCGGTGCCAGGGCGATCACCAGCGCGCCGGTGAAGGCGGCCAGGGCCAGCGCCTGCGATCGCCGTCTCGTCAACAGGAGCCGCACAGCGAGAGCGGTCACGATACCGGCCGCGACCAGGAGCGCGTTCGGCCGGTTGAGCGCGAACAGGGCGGCGAGCACACCGGTGCCGGCCCACGCCGTCCAGCGGTCGCCGCGGATCGCGCGGCCGAGGAGCAGCGCCAGCGCCGCCATCAGCACGGGATCGAGCGCCGACTGGAGCAGCACGATCTCGTGGAACGTGATGACGCCGGCGGCGGCCACCAGCACGCCAGCGATCAGGCCGGCGGCCTCGCCGAACCAGTCGCGCGCGCTGCGCATGACGAGCGCGACGGCCAGCACGCCGAGCCCGGCCTGCACCACCCGCGCCGCCATCAGCGATCCGCCGGACGGGCCGAGCACCGCGGCGAGCACGTAGACGTAGAGCGGCGACACGGGAAATGCAGCGCTCTCGAAGGCGCTGGCCAGCGCCCAGTCGCCGCCGGCGACGCGTGCGGCCAGGGCGACGTACCATTCGCTGTCCAGGCCGCCGGCCGGCTGCAGCAGCGGATGACCGCCGAGCTGCGCGATCGCCACCGCCTTCACGGCGGCCGCCGCGGCGAGGATCCCCGCATCCGCCGCCACCCAGCCCCATCCCCTGTGCATCTCGGCGGATACTATGCCAGTCGCCTACCGGCGGCAGTACCGATGTCCACGATCAATCGCCGCGCGCTCGTCGCCTACCTCGTCGTCTGCGTCGCCTGGGGATCCACCTACATCGCGATCCGCATCGCGGTGCAATCGCTGCCGCCGTTCGTGATGGCGGGCACGCGCTTCCTCATCGCCGCCGCCCTGCTCGCCGCCTACGTTCACTGGCGGCGGCTGCCGTGGCCCGACGGCCCGCGCGGATTCGCCCACGTGGCCGGCTGCGGGGTGCTGTTCTTCCTGCTGGGGAACGGGCTGGTCGTCTGGGCGCTGCAGTTCATGCCGTCCGGGACCGCCAGCATCTTCGTGGTCGCGGTCGGCATCTGGACGGCGGTGTTCGACGCGCTGGTGCCCGGCGGCACCGGACGGATCACGCTGCGCGTCGGCGTCGGCCTGGTCATGGCCTTCGCCGGATCGCTGCTGCTCGTCGGCACCAGTGTCAGGCAGCTCCTGCACGCCGACCTGCGCGGACCAGTGGCGCTGACGGTCGCCAGCATGGCCTGGGCGATGGGCACCGTCCTGATGAAGCGGCGGCCATCGCCGGCCAATCCGTTCGCCAACGCCACGGTGCAGATGCTCGGCGGCGGCGCCGCGCTGCTCCTCACCGGCCTGCTGCTGGGCGAGGCGACCACGGTTGCCCCGCGGCCCGACGGGGTCGTCGCGTTCGTCTATCTGGTCCTGATCGGCTCGCTCGCCGGTTTCGGCGCTTATGCGTATGCCCTGCACTACATGTCGCCGACGGCGATGGGCACCTACGCCTACATCAATCCGGTCGTCGCGGTGATCCTGGGACGCGTGCTGCTCGGTGAGCCGATCTCGAGCCGGGTGATCGCCGCGATGGCGCTGATGATCGGCGCCGCCGTGCTCGTACAGTTCGGCGATCGTCTGGCGCGGGCGTCAGGAACGCAGCAGGTGGTCGCACAGACGTGAGGCCGGCGCGAAGGGGCGGCGCGCCGGCTGCCGACGGGCGAAGCCCCGTCAGCGCGTAATGGGCCGGGCGTACCGCCCGTCTCTTGCTGGCAACGCCGCCCGCAGCGGCGTCGCGGGCAGCCTCGTTGGCTCGCTGCGCTGTGCAGACGGCCCTGAGCGGGCCGTCTGGCGCGCTCGCGGCTGCCGACGGGCGAAGCCCCGTCAGCGCGTACTGGGCCGGGCGTACCGCCCGTCGTCGGTGCGATGCAGGAACGCCGCGCCGGTGAGCTCGGTCAGCGCGTGTCGCGTGGTCGGTTCGTCGAGGCGCCAGAGACGACTGGCCTGAGCCTCGGTGAGACGAAGGCCAGGCTGCTCGAGATACTCGGCTCTGATGCGATCGACCAGGGTGTTGAAGGTCGGAGCCACGGCGGAAGTGGTCGGCCGGGGCTCGATGGTGGAGAGAGCTGGGCGCGCCATAGGACGTCCAGACTACGCCTGCGTCACGACGCCTACAAGTCGAGAGATCGACTAGTCTGCAACATCGTGCGAACGCGGGAAACTCATCCATTCGAAACGTCCGCACCAGCCTCGCCGTAAAGTGTGCGTAAGTCGATTGTCCACTGCAGATCGGAGTAAGGTGAGCGCCTCATGTCCACACTGTCGCAACACGCCCCCCGGACCTACGTCCGTCCCATCCTCGCCGCGCTGACCATCGGCGTCGTGCTCGCGATCGCGCCCACCGGCGCACGCGAAACGACCACGGCCAAGGAGATGCGCGACGCGGCGACGGCGTTCCTCGCCACGCTCGACGCCGGACAGAAGACGGCGACGACCTTCGCGTTCACCAGCGACGAGCGCGAGAACTGGTTCTTCACGCCGGTGCCGCGCAAGGGCCTCGCCTACTTCGCGATGACCGACGCGCAGCGCGCCGCCGCGGTGAAGCTGCTCAAGACCGGCCTCAGCGCCAAGGGCTTCAGCAAGGTCGAAGCGATTCGATCGCTCGAGTCGATCCTCTACGAGATCGAAGGCGACGCCGGCAAGAAGCCGTTCGTCGGCGGCGACGGACACCCGCACCGCTATCCGGAGCGCTACCTCTTCACCATCTTCGGCACGCCGTCGGCGACCGAGCCGTGGGGCTGGCGCTTCGAAGGCCACCACATCTCGCAGAACTGGACGGTCGTCAGCGGATCGGCAATCGCCTCGAGCCCGCAGTTCTTCGGCAGCAATCCGGCCGAGGTCCGTACCGGGCCGAAGACCGGACTGCGCGTCCTCGCCGCCGAAGAGGACCTCGCCCGCACGCTGCTGAAGTCGCTCGACCAGACGCAGCGCAAGACCGCGCTGATCAGCGCCGATGCGCCCAAGGACGTCCTGACCACCAACCAGCACAAGGCCGACCGCCTGCCCGACACCGGCATCGCCTACAGCGCGCTCACGCCCGGCCAGCAGCAGGCGCTCTGGAAGGTGATCGAGGAATACGCCTTCGCGCAGACAGCCACGCTCGGCCAGGCGCGCATCGCCGCGGTCAAGAAGGACGTCGCCAACGTCAAGTTCGCCTGGATGGGCGGCGCCGAAAAGGGCGACCCGCACTACTACCGGGTGCAGGGCACCGGCTTCGCCATCGAGTACGACAACACGCAGAACACCAACAACCACATCCACGCGGTGTGGCGCGACTACAACGGCGACTTTGGCCGCGACATCCTGGCCGCGCACTACAAGGCGGATCACGGCTCCGCGGCCCCGGGTCGCCCATAAGTTGCTGGGTGGCGCGCGGTCCCCTCAGGCCCGCGCGCAGGCCGCCCTCTGAGCGTGCGGCTGCTGTCTCGCCGCGCTGGGCGCGCGGCGGCGCCGCACGCGGGCGGCCGGCGACTTTGGCCGCGACATCCTGGCCGCGCACTACAAGTCGGATCACTACTCCGCTGACCCCGGTCGCACAAAAGTTGCTGGGTGGCGCGCGGTACCCTCAGGCGGCGGGGGAGGGC
>JANOIR010000428.1:0-27001 GCA_031407765.1 Vicinamibacteraceae bacterium | reverse complement strand
GCCTGTTCGAGCTTCTGCAGGCCGGCGTTGAGATTTCCGTCGGTCGCGCCCAGGGCGTCGCGCAGCTCCGTGAAGGTGCGCCGCTCGGCGGTCGCCAGGGCGACGACGATCCCGAGGCGGAGGGGCCCGTGGATGGTGCGGTCGAGCGAGAGCGGGGAGCCCTCGGGGATCTGCCGGGAGGTCGCCACGGGGCCCTGCCGGGATCCCGCTTCGGGGACGAGGCGGGGTGCCATTCCCGCGACTGTACTACGCCGATTCCCGGCGGCCTTGCCCTCGCCTGCAAGATTCCCGGCGGCCGCCGTTCAAGGGACATGAGCGCCGTCATGCAGCCGCCCGCTTCCCGCTTCGGCGACCCGCGCTACTACCAGATCGCCGTCCTTTCCGGCCTCCTGACCTACGGGACGCTGGTCCTCGAGTTCGACATCCGACCCTGGCAGATCCCGCTCACGCTGGCTGTCGCGCTGTTCACCCAGTGGGCGTGCACCAGGATCTGGCAACTGCCGGCCTTCGATCCGCGGAGCGCGCTGATCTCGGCGCTCTCCCTGTGCCTGCTGCTGCGCGTCGACACGCTGTGGGTCGCCCTGGCGGCGGCGGTCGCGGCGGTCGCCAGCAAGTTCATCGTGCAGGTGAACCGGAAGCACATCTTCAACCCGACCAACGGGGCCATCGTCCTGATGATGCTGGCGACGCCGGCGGCGTGGCTGTCGCCCGGCCAGTGGGGCAACGTCGCCTTCTTCGCGTTCCTGATGGCCTGCCTGGGCGGCCTCGTCGCCTACCGGGCGCTGCGCTCGGACGTCGCGCTGGCCTTCATCGTCGTCTACGCGGCCTTGATGTTCGGCCGTTCCTACTACCTGGGCGAGCCGATGACGATCCCGATGCGGCGCCTCGAGAGCGGCGGCCTGCTGCTCTTCACCTTCTTCATGATCTCCGATCCGCGGACAACGCCGGATCATCCGGTCGCCCGCGTCCTGTTCGGCGCGCTCGTCGCTTACGTCGGCTGGTACATCCAGTTCCGCCTGTTCCGCACCAACGGCATCATCTGGTCGTTGGCGATGTGCGCGCCGCTCGTGCCCGTCCTCGATCGCGTCCTGCCCGGCCGCCGGTTCGCCTGGGCCGACGCCGCCGCCCTGCCGTTCGTCCCCTTCCGGGGCTTGCGGCGCAGTCCTTCCCCTGCCATCGCTATCGAAAGGATCCACGCGTCATGAAACGCCCGCTTCCGTTCCTGTTCGCGCTCGCCGCGCTCGTCGCCGTGGCGCCTGCGCCGGCCGACGCCTTCTGCGGCTTCTTCGTCTCCAAGGCGGACACCAAGATCTTCAACAAGGCGTCGAAGGTCGTCATCGCCCGCGACGGCGAGCGCACCGTGATGACGATGTCGAACGACTTCAAGGGCGAGCCGAAGGAGTTCGCGGTCGTTGTGCCCGTGCCGACCTTCCTGAAGAAGGAGCAGATCCACGTCGGCGAGCAATCGCTGGTCGATCACCTCGACGCCTTCACGGCGCCGCGCCTGGTCGAGTACTTCGACGAGAACCCGTGCGATCGCCGGCGCTACATGATGGAGCGGTCGATGGCGACGGCAGCGCCGATGGCGGCCGGGGCGGCGCGGCAGGATTCGGCCAAGCGTCTCGGCGTCACCATCGAGGCAACTTACACCGTCGGTGAATACGACATCCTGATCCTGTCGGCCAAGGAGAGCGGTGGCCTGGCGACCTGGCTCACCCAGAACGGCTACAAGATGCCGCAGGGCGCCGCGCCCGTCCTCGCCAGCTACCTGGCGCAGAACATGCGCTTCTTCGTCGCCAAGGTGAACCTCGGCGAACAGGCCAAGCTGGGGTTCAACTACCTGCGGCCGCTGCAGATTGCCTACGAGTCGCCGAAGTTCATGCTGCCGATCCGCCTCGGCACGCTGAACGCCGAAGGCACCCAGGAGCTGTTCGTCTTCACGCTGACCAACAAGGGCCGGGTCGAGACCACCAACTACCGCACCGTGCGCCTGCCGTCGGACGTCGAGATCCCGACCTACGTGAAGGGCGACTTCGCCAAGTTCTACACATCGATGTTCACGACCCAGGTGAAGAAGCAGAGCATGTCGACGGTGTTCCTCGAGTACGCGTGGGACATGGCGTGGTGCGATCCCTGCGCGGCCGATCCGCTGACCAACGACCAGCTGCGCAAGCTGGGCGTGTTCTGGCTCGATGGCGAGCCGCTGCCGACGCCGACCGGCACGGTGAGGCGTCCGCGGCCGATGCCGCTCCCGGCGCCGCTGGGTGGGAGCAACGTGTTCGTGACGCGCCTGCACGTCCGTTACGACGGCGCCCACTTCCCCGAGGACCTCGTGTTCCAGGAGACCGGCGACCGCGCCAACTTCCAGGGCCGCTACATCCTGCGGCACGCCTGGACCGGCAACGAGACCTGCTCGGAGGCCTCCACCTATCGTCGTGAGCTGAGAACGCGCCGCGAGAAGGAAGCGCAGACCCTGGCCAGCCTGACCGGCTGGGACATCGCCGAGATCCGGCGCCGCCAGGGGCCGGGGCCGCGCGCTGCGGTCGACGACCGCGCCTGGTGGGAGCGGCTCTGGCCCTAGCTGGTTGGCGCCGGCCTCTCACGGCCGGCGCGAGCCGCCCTTCTGGCGTGCGGTCTGCTACTCGCCGCGCTGGGCGCGCGGCGGCGCCCGCACGCGGGGCGGTCGCGTAGACTAGGCGGCGTCATGCCCGCCGATGGCTACGCCAACCCGCAGCTGCTCGCCACTCCGGCCACCTTGCACGAGCGGATCGGGCACGAGCGGATCGGCCCATCCGGTCCGCTCGTCATCGACCTTCGGCCCGCCGAGGAGTTCGCCCGCGGCGTCATCCCCGGCGCCGTCCACCTCGATCTCTTCGGCTTGAGCCTGATCGACACCGACCCGGCGCCAATGCGCGCCTTCCTCTGGATGATCGAGCACCTGCTGGCGACGCGAGGCGTCGACGCCGACCGCCAGGTCGTTGTCTACGACGACACCTCGGGCATCCGCGCGGCGCGCGCGCTGTGGTTCCTCGAGCTGTTCGGCCACCCCCACACCGAGCTGCTCGACGGCGGCTTCAACGCCTGGGTCGCGGAGAAGCGGCCGATCGGCCTGGAATTCGCGGCGCCGGTGCCGACCGAATGGCACGGTTCACAGCGCGAAGAGCTCGTCGCCACGTGGCGCGACGTCCACGGCCGGCTCGGACGCGACGGCGTCGTCATCGTCGACACGCGGACGCCGGAAGAGCACCACGGCACGCTGGTCCGGGCCGCCCGTGGCGGCGCGATCCCGGGGTCGGTCCATCTCGAGTGGACGCACAACCTCGACGCCAGCGGCCGCTTCAAGCCGGCCGCAGAGCTGCAGGCGATGTATGCCCAGCTCGGGGTGACGCCAGACCGCGACGTGGTGACATACTGCCAGGGCGGCTACCGCGGCGCGCACACGTATCTCGCGCTGCGGCTCCTGGGCTTTCCCCAGGTCCGCAACTACCTGGGCTCGTGGCGGGAGTGGGGCGATCGCCTCGACCTGCCGCTCGAAGTGCCCGCACCCGCCGCACGCACATGAACCCGATCATCGACTTCATCAACGCCAACCGCGATCGCTACCTCGACGAGCTCAAGACCTACCTCGCCATCCCGAGCATCAGCGCGCTGCCCGAGCACGCGGCCGACGTCCGCCGCTGTGCCGAATGGACGGCCGCCGAGCTGACGCGGATCGGTCTCGCCAACGTGCGCCTCGAGGAGACGCCGGGGCATCCGATCGTCTATGGCGAGTGGCTGGGCGCTGCGGGCGCGCCGACGATGCTCTTCTACGGCCACTACGACGTGCAGCCGGTCGACCCGGTCGCCCTGTGGGAGTCGCCACCGTTCGAGGCGACGGTCCGCGACGGCGAGATCTACGCCCGCGGCGCCGCCGACGACAAGGGCCAGATCTTCATGCACTTCAAGGCCATCGAGGCGCACCTCAAACAGGCCGGCAAGCTGCCGATCAACGTCAAGGTCGTGCTCGAAGGCGAAGAGGAAGTGGGCAGCGCCCACCTCGACGACTACATCAAGGCGCACAAGACGGAGCTCGCCGCCGATGTCGTCGTCATCTCCGACTCGCCGATGTTCGATCGCGGCATCCCGTCGATCTGCTACGGACTGCGCGGCCTGGCTTACTTCCAGATCGACCTGCGCGGCACGGCGTCCGACCTGCATTCGGGATCGTTCGGCGGTGCTGTCGCCAACCCCGCCTTCGTGCTGGCGCAGATCCTGGCCGGGGCCAAGGACAAGAGCGGCAAGATCAAGATCCCCGGCTTCTACGACAAGGTGCGCGAGCTGGCTCCCGAGGAGCGCGCCGAGTTCGCCAAGCTGCCGTTCAAAGAGAGCAAGTACCGCAAGGATCTCGGCGCGCCGAAGCTGTTCGGCGAGTCGGGCTACACCACGCTCGAGCGGGTGTGGGGGCGGCCGACCTTCGAGGTCAACGGTCTGCTCGCCGGCTTCACCGGCGAGGGCGCCAAGACGGTGATCCCGGCCGTCGCGATGGCCAAGATCAGCACGCGCCTCGTTCCGGATCAGGATCCGGAAGAGATCGCCAAGCTGATCGAAGCGTGGCTGCAGAAGGTCGCGCCCAAGACCGTCGAGCTGAAGCTGACCAAGATGCACGGCGGCAAGCCGTGGATGACGAGCTTCGACAACAAGTACGTGCAGGCGGCGGCGCGGGCGATCGAACTGGGCTTCCGCGAGCGGCCGGTGTTCAACCGCGAAGGCGGTTCGATCCCGGTGGTGTCGACGTTCTCGGAGGTGCTCGGCCTGCCGACCGTGCTGTTCGGCATCGGCCTGCCAGACGAGAACGCGCACGCGCCGAACGAGAAGCTCGATCTCGGCAACTTCCACAACGGCGTGATCGCGTCGGCGCATTTCTACGACGAGCTCGCCAAGGCATGAGCCCGCCGCCGCGCACGAGCGGGCGCCGCGACGCGCCCCGCGGCGCGAATAGCAGACCGCTCGTGCAAGACGCGGCCCGCGGCGCGCGTGAGAGCGCGCCGCCAACCCAATGCTGAGCGATGACGATCAGCGGCTGCGCGGCGTCCTCTGCCAGATGATCGCGGAGGCTGGCCACGCGCCGCCTCTCGCGGCGCTGGCCGAGCGGGCCGGGCTCGACGAGGGCGACGCCAGGGCCGGCCTGCTGCGGCTCCACGAAGGCCACGCCTTGCAGCTCCATCCCCACAATTGCCGTCCCTGGGTGGTGCACCCGTTCGCGCTCGCGCCGGGCAGCTGCTGGGTGCAGACGCCGCGCCTCGGCTACTGGGCCAACTGCCTGTATTGCGCCTTCGGCATTGCCGCCGTGCTGAAGACCGACGCGGTCATCTCGACTCGCATCGGCGGGGAAGGCGAGGCCGTCCGCTACGTCGTCGAGAACGGGCAGCTGCAGCCGTCATCCGACGTGTTCCACCTGTCCACACCGGTGTCGGCGTGGTGGGACAACGTCGTCTTTGCCTGCTCGTCGTTCCAGCCGTTCCACGCCGGGGCCGACGTCGACACGTGGTGCGCGCGGCACGACCTGCCGAAGGGCGCGGTGCTGGCGATGCCGGCGCTCTGGGCCTTTGCCAGCGACTGGTACGGCCAACACCTCGAGCAGCCGTGGCGCAAGCGCTCGCTCGACGAGACGCGCGCGCTGTTCGCGCGGCACGGGCTGAAGACGGCGTTCTGGCAGGTCTGATCGCAGGTCGAACCACCCCGGAGTCGGCGCGGAACTCGACTCCGGAGTCGTTTCAACCCTACTCGTAGCGGATGGCGAGCATCGGGCTGATGCGGCTGGCGCGCTGCGCCGGGATCAGGCCGGCCAGCACCGTCACGGTGATCAGCAGCAGCGCGGTGAGGCCACCCACCAGCGGATCGTAGGTCTGGACGCCATAGAGCTGGATGTCGGCCTTGCTGCTGACGTAGGTGAGCAGCCCCAAGGCGGCCGGAACGCCGACGACCAGGCCGATCGTCAGCAACGTCAACACCTCGCGCATCACGATCCAGATGACGCCGCCGGGCGTCGCCCCCAAAGCCAGCCGGATGCCCAGCTCCTTGCGGCGCCGGGCCACGACGAACGCCATCACGCCGTAGAGGCCGATCGACGCCAGCGTCGCGGCGAGCAGGCCGAAGCCGGCCGCGAGCAGCGCGACCAGTCGGTCGGTGAGGAGCGTCTCGTCCAGCTGCCGCTCGAGCGTCTTCATTCCGAAGACCGGCATGGCGCTGTCGATGCGCCGCACCTCGTTGCGGAGCTGGCCGTAGAGCGTCGACGATCCGATCGAGCTGCGCACGTAGACGACTATGCCGCCGCTGCCGGTGCGGGGGATGAACACCTGGCGCCGTACGCCTTCGCGCGGGCCTTCGTACAGCTGGTTCTCGACGACGCCGACGATCTGGATGCTCAGCTTCGTCTTGGGGCCGTCGCCCCAGCCGATGTGCTTGCCGACCACGTTGACGGTCTTGAAGAAGTGCTCGGCGAAGCGGCGGTTCACGATCGCCACGCGCGGGCCGGTTTCGTCCGGCTTGTCGCTCCACTTGAAGGCCTGGTCGGAGAGCGTGAAGTCGCGGCCGGCGAGCATCGGCACGTGCATGGCTTTGAAGTAGCCGGGCGTCAGCGCGTTCATGAACGCCTGCATGTCCTCGCCGTTGGTGGCCTTGTGGCCCTCGACCGACATCGTGCTGTCCCACTCGTCGCCGGCGAGAATCGCGACTGACGACGCGCCCGCCGCGCTGACGCCCGGGAGCGCCTGGATACGCTCGACCAGCTGGTTCTGGAAGCTGGTGCCGCGCGGATCGTCGTAGCCGTTCAGACTGGGGTCGACCTGGAAGGAGATCAGGTTTTCGGGCTCCCGCACGCCGGTGTCGGTACCGCGGAGGTTCTGCAGGCTGCGCGTGAAGAGCCCGGCGCCGAAGAGCAGCAGGAAGCTGAGGGCGACCTGCGCCGTGACCAGGCCCTTGCGCAGCAACACCGACTGGTTGCCGCCGGCGATCGATCCGACCGTGTCCTTGAGCGTCTTCCATGGATCGGGGCGGCTGGCGCGCAGCGCCGGCAGCAGACCGAAGACGATGCCGGTGAACAGCGTCACCGTGAAGGCGAACGCGAGAATTCGAAGGTCTGGCGTCGGCTCGACGAGAAGCGAACGGCCCTCCGACGGCAGCAGCGCGAGGAGCGTCTTGGTGAGGAACACCGACAGTCCGATCCCGACCAGCCCGCCGAAGAGCGAGAGGACCAGGCTCTCGATCAGGAGCTGTCGCACCAGCTGACCGCGCGAGGCCCCAATCGACAGGCGGACGGCGATCTCCCGCTGGCGCATGAAGCCGCGGGCGATGAGCAGGTTGGCGACGTTGCCGCAGGCGATGACCAGGACGAGGCCGACCATGCCCAGCAGCACGAAGAGCGCGGTGCTGAACTGCCGGCGCAGGGCGGAATAGCCGTTTGACGCGTCGGTCAGCTTCAGCTGCCCCTTCATGAACTGCTGGCGGCCGTAGTCGGTCCAGTCCTTCGCCGCCGGCAGCGTCATCTCGTGCTGGCGGATCTGCCGGAAGAGCACCTGCATCGCGGGCTCGGCGGTTTCAGCCGTGTACCCCGGCTTCAGCCGCGCGAAGACCTGGACCCACCGCTGGCGCCGATCGGCCATCTTGAGCCAGTCCATCGAGGGCATCAACGTCGGCTGCATCAGGATCGGCACGCGGACGTCCGGAGTTGCCGTGGGATCGAGGCCGGCGAAGCCTGCGGCCGAGACGCCGACGATGGTCATCGGGTAGTTGTTGACCGTGATCTTGCGGCCGACGACCTTCGGGTCGCCCTGGAAGCGGTTCTTCCAATAGTCGTGGCTGAGGACGACACTCGGGTGGCCGTTGTAGACGCGGTCGTCCTCCTGCGAGGAGAAGACACGCCCGACTGCCGGCTTCACGCCCAGCATCGTGAAGAAGTTGCCGGACACCAGCTCGGCGTCGACCCGCTCGGTCTGGTTGTCGACGGCGAGCGATGCCGACACCGTCCGTCGCGCGATGACCTGCGACAACGGCGCGCCCCTCTGCTGGAAGTCCATGTACATGGGGTAGGAGTTCATCCAGTGCCCCATGTTGCTGCCGTTGTGCGGCCCTTCCTGGTGGAGCTGCACCAGCGCCCCGGAGTCTGGGACGGGCAGGCGCCGCCACACGACCTGGTCGATGATCGTGAAAATCGCGGTGGTCGCCCCGATGCCGAGGGCGAGCGTCAGGATCGCGATGATGGCGAACAGGGGGCTGCGCCGCAGCCCGCGGATGGCATACCGAAGATCACCGGAGAGGTCGCTCATTGGTCGATTCGACGCGGGGCAGGGGTTAAACGTTGCTGTCCCCTGTCATTACGTCGAATCGAGAGCGGGGGAGGGCAGGCCCGGCGCTGGCCAGGCGTCTCCCGCCTCTCTTCCCGGCGGCGCCCCGGTTTCCTCCCGGCCTGCTCCCGGGCTCGGCCCGGCCTCGGCCCGGCGTGAGCCGGGCCTGGGCTGGGCAGCTCAGCTCAGCCGCGGAGCGCGGTCGTCGGATTCACGCGCGCGGCGCGCAGCCCGGGGATCGCCGAGGCTGCGAAGGCGACGAGCAGAAGCAAGGCGGCATTGCCGGCGAAGACCAGCGGATCGTAGGCGCTGACGCCGTAGATCAGGCTTTCGAGCACTCTGGTCAGGATGGCGGCGCCGCCCAGGCCGAGGAGGACGCCGAGGCCGACCAGCTTCAGGCCGCCGCCGACGATCAGGTTGAGCACGTCGCGCCGGTTGGCACCGATCGCGATGCGGACGCCGATCTCCTGCGTCCGCTGGGTGACCGCATAGGCGATGACGCCATAGATGCCGAGTGCCGCCAGTGTCAGCGCCATCGCCGAGAAGCCGCCGAGGAGGCGCGTGATCAGCCGGCGCGGCGCCGTCGAGTCGTCGACGAGGCGGCTCAGCGGATAGAACTCGCCGGTCGGCAGCGCCGGGTCGAATGCTTTGAGCGCGGCACGGATGTCGGCCGAGAGCGACTGCGGATCGCGGCTGCTCCGCACCACCATCTCCATCGCGCTCCAGTCACCCGACTGGCGGTGATCGAGGTACATCTCGCCGCCGCCAGCCTCTTCGAGCGAGCCGTGATGGACGCTGCCGACGACGCCGATGATGGTCGATCCACCGTTGACGTCGATGACCCGGCCGATCGGGTCGCGGTCCGGCGAGATCTCGCGCGCCAGCGCCTCGCTGATGATCACCGCCTTGGCGGCGTTCGGAGCGAACGCCTCGTCGAAGTAGCGCCCGGCGACGAGCGGGATGCGCATCGTCTGCAGGTAGGTCGGGCCGACGAGCCGTGGGTAGGCGACCGGATAGCGTTCGGGCGGATAGTTCTCGCCGCGGATCCCCGCGCCCCACGTCCGGTTGCGGCCGAGGGGCAGCGTATCGCTCATGCCGACGGCGGTGACGCCCGGCACGGCGAGCATGCGCGCCCGCATGCCGCTGAAGTAGGTGTCGACTTCCGCGCCGCTGCGGAACTGTCGCGCCGAGTCGATCCGCCACACCATCGCGTCGTCCGCCGCGAAGCCGAGGTCGACGCGGAGGAGCGCGCTGAAGCTGCGCATCAGCAGCCCGGCGCCGACGAGCAGCACGCACGCCAGCGCGACTTCGGCGACGACCAGGGCGTTGCGGGCGAAGGCGGCCGAGCGACCGGCGCTGCGCTGGTGAGTGGCCTCGCGCATCGTGCGGGCCTGGGGTGCGCGTATGGCGTAGACCGCCGGCAGCAGGCCGCAGGCGAGGCCGGTCACGGTCGTGACGCCGAGCGACACCGCGAGCGCGACGGGGTCGACCGCGGCGTCCTGCAGCATCGGCACGCCGAAGGTCCGCAGGCGCGCCAAGGCAGCCGTCGCCCAGATCGCCAGCGGCACGCCGATCAGCGCGCCGGTGCCGGCGAGGATCAGGCTCTCGGTCAGGGCCTGCCGGACCAGGTGCCAGCGGCCGGCGCCGAGCGCCAGGCGGATGCCCAGCTCCTGCCGGCGCGAATTCATGCGCGCCAGCAGCAGGTTCGACAGGTTGACGCAGGCGATCGCCAGGACGCAGAAGACCGCGCCCGCGAGCACCAGGAACGGCGTGCGGAAGCGGCCTCGGATCGCGGTGTCGAGCGGCTGCACGGCCGCGCCGAAGCGGCCGCCGCGGGTGATCGTCTTCCGCAGCTGCTGGTTCAGCGCGTCCAGATCCGCCTGCGCCTGCGCCACGCCAGCGCCGGGCTTCAGCCGGCCGATCCCGAACAGCGTGTTGCCGAAGTTGGCGGTTTCGGGCGAGATGGCAAACGGCGTCAGCACGTCCACCTCGCTGCCCGGGCTGAACAACGCGTCGAAGTCGAAGCTGCGCGGCAGCACGCCGACGACGGTCGTCGACTGGCCGTTCAGCGTGATCGTTCGGCCGACGACAGCCGGATCGCCGCCGAAGCGCCGCTGCCAAAAGGCGTGGCTGAGGATCGCCGCCGGGGGACCCTGGAAGCGCGACTCCGCCGCGTCGAAGTTGCGGCCGAAGAGGAGCGGCACGCCGAGCGTCGGCAGGAAGTTGTCGGTGACGCCGTAGCTGCGCAGGCGCTCCGGCTCGCCGGTGCCGGTCATGGTCGGCCGCAGGTAGTCGGAGAACGCGAAGACGGCGGCGAGCGACTCGAAGCTCTGCTGCCCGTCGCGCCACCCCTTGAACGTGTCGGCCCGCGTCGTGCGATTCGACAGGCCCTCGCCGCCGGTGTTCTCGATCCAGACGAGCCGGTCGGGCTCGTGCATCGGCAGCGGCTTTAGCACCACCGCGCGGACGACGCCGAACATGGACGTGCACACGCCGATGCCGAGCGCGAGCGTGGCGATGGCCACGAACGCGAAGCCGGGCGCACGAAGGAGCTGCCGCAGCGCGAACCGGAGATCGCTCATACGCCGGTTCGACGTAGCGGCGCGGTCAAGGGTTGCCCCGGGGTTGGGCCCTGACGAAGGAGAGGCGATCTTCGTAGACACCGACGGTGTAGACCGTCGTCGCGTCCTCGTAGCGGTGTTCGCCGCCGGCCCGCTTCCTGCCGCAGGAGATCACCCCCGAGCCGCTCGGCCGGTAGCTGCTCTTGCTCGATCCGGAGCCGAGACGGCCCACGACTTCCGCCTCCGAGACGCCTCGTTGGACGATGACGTCGCCGACTCCGGCGGCGGCTGGGGCGTTTAGGCGGTCGCCGTGTATCTCGATCGCCTTGTCGCCTGTATCGAACGTGACCAAGATGTCCTGCCAGGTGGTGGTCGTGCGGCCATAGCTGGTGCGCGACCGCGTCGGGGTGCCCAGGATGCGTTCGACGTCGGCGCTGGTCATGCCTGGGCGGACGCCGCCGACCGTCCACGGGGGTGTCGAGACGGGGCCGTAGTCCGTTTCGTCGCCGGTGCGTGTCTCGCACCCGAGGGCGCAGGTTGCGACGAACGCCGAGAGCGCCGCGGCACGGAGACGCATCGCGATCATGCCGGCTCCGTGCAATCGACCACGGCCTTCAGCAGGCCGTCGGGATAGCGCATGTTCAACGCAAAGGCTTCGGGCGTCTGGTCCAGCGCGAAGCGGTGCGAGACGAGATCGTCGAGATCGATCTGGCCGGTCTGGGCCAGCGCGATCGCGCGCGGGTAGGTGTGCTTCATCCGCCGCGCCATGCGGATCGTGAGGCCCTTGCGGCGCGCCGTGCCGTGCGACAGATAAAGGCGATCGTCGCCGGGGATGCCGACCAGCACCAGGCGTCCACCGGGCCGGACCACGTCGGCCGCGTGCTGCACGGAGGTGTCGGCCCACGCCGCCTCGAACACGATGTCCAGGTCGGGCGCCTGCGGGCCGGCGGGGACGCCATCGGCCGACACCAGCCAGCCGTCGTCGGCGCCGAGCGCGATGGCCTTGGCGACGCGCCACGGATGCTTGTCCCAGACCATGATCGGCGCCGCGCCGGACAGCTTCGCCAGTCGGACGAGGAGCAGGCCGACCGGTCCGCAGCCGATCACGCCGACGCCATCGCCGACGCGTATCTTGCCGAGATCGACCGAGTGGACGGCGACTCCGAGCGTCTCGAGCACCGCCACTGCCGGTTCGCTGAGCGTGTCTGGTACCGGGAAGCAGTTGCGTGCCTCGACGTTCATCTCGCCGCGCAGCGCGCCGTCGTCCGGCCACACGCCGTAGAAATAGTGATGCGGGCAGAGGTTCGGGTGGCCCTCCTCGCACTGGCGACAGTGGTAGCAGGGCACGGCCGGATCGACCGCGACGCGCGTTCCGGGGACGAGCGGCTTGCCGAGCGCGTCGAGCGCGCCGTCGGCAGCGTCGACGACCGTGCCCCCGAACTCGTGTCCGAGGACGAGGGGCGTCTCGATGACGGTGGCGCCGATCCGTCCCGTCTCGTACATGTGCAGGTCGGATCCGCAGACACCGACGCTGCCGACCTTGATACGGACCTGGCCGGCGGCCGGCGCCGGCAACGCCGGCGCGGTCCCGACCCGAAGGTCGCGAGGAGCGTGGAGCCTGACGGCGTTCAACATGGCAGTTTCTGCAAGTTGCTCGGAGCAGGCTCGGAGCACGCTCCGAGCACCGACTCAGCCGTGGAAGCCGCGGGCGAGGGCGTAGTAGACCTCGTTGTGGCGCAGCTCCGACTTGAAGGTGCGCAGCGTCGTCGAGGCGTCGATCACGACCAGCTCGACGCCGGCGATCTCGGCGAAGTCCTCGATGTGCTCGGTCGTGACCGCGTAGCTGTAGCCGGTGTGATGCGCGCCCCCCGCGTGGATCCAGGCGGCGCAGGCGACCTTGAAATCCGGCCGGCACTCCCACACCGCCCGCGCGACCGGGAGCTTCGGCAGCTTCGGCGGCTTCACCGCGGTCACTTCGTTGACGATCAGCCGGAAGCGCCCCCCCAGATCGACCAGCGACACGTTGATCGCAGGGCCTGCCGGCGCGTCGAACACGAGGCGCACCGGGTCCGCCTTGCCGCCGATGCCGAGCGGGTGCACCTCGAGCGACGGCGTGCCCGCGGCGATCGTCGGGCAGATCTCGAGCATGTGCGCACCGAGCACCTGGTGCTTCCGCGGCTGCAGATGGTAGGTGTAGTCCTCCATGAACGAGGTGCCGCCGGGCAGTCCCTCGCCCATCACCTTCATCGCGCGCAGCAGCGCCGACGTCTTCCAGTCGCCCTCGGCGCCGAAGCCGAAGCCGTCGGCCATCAGCCGCTGGACGGCGAGGCCGGGCAGCTGCACCAGCCCGTGCAGATCCTCGAACGTCGTGGTGAACGCCTTGAAGCCGCCATCGGTGAGAAAGCTGCGTAGACCGAGCTCGATGCGCGCGCCATCGCGCAGCGACGCCCGCTTGGCGCCGATCTTCTTCAGCGGCGCCGCCAGCGTATAGGCGTCCTCGTACTCCGCCACCAGCGCGTCGACCGCGCGATCGCCGACGTCGCGCACCACCGCCGCCAGATCGCCGACGCCGTAGCCGTTGACCGCGAAGCCGAACGCAATCTCTGCCGACACCTTGTCGCCTTCGGTGACCGCGACCTGGCGCATGTTGTCGCCGAAGCGCGCCACCTTGGCGCCCTGCAGGTCGTGCCACGCCCGGGCCACGCGCGCCCACGCGCCAATCCGGTCCTGCACCTCGGCGTCGCTCCAGTGGCCGACGACGACCTTGCGGCGGATGCGCATCCGCGTGTGCATGAACCCAGCTTCGCGGTCGCCGTGCGCCGCCTGGTTCAGGTTCATGAAGTCCATGTCGATGCGATCCCACGGCGCATCACGGTTGAACTGCGTGTGCAGGTGCAGGATCGGCTTCTGCAGCGCGCGCAGGCCGCCGATCCACATCCGCGACGGCGAGAACGTGTGCATCCACAGCACGACACCGGCGCAGCCGGCGTCGCCGTTGGCGGCGAGCAGCGTGGCCCGGATCTCGTCGGGCGTCGTCAGCAGTCCCTTGAACACCACCGGCAGCGGCACCCGCGCGGAGGCGTCGAGCGCCTTGGCCACGGTCCCCGCGTTCTGCGCGACGGTCCGCAGCGGGCCTGGGCCATAGAGGTGCTGCGAGCCGCAGAGGAACCAGAGCGAGGGCGTCTGAAGGAGGTGCATCGTGGTGCCGATCACTGGCCGTACTTGGTCATGTAGCGCTCGTAGAGGCGATCGATGTCGCCGACCGAGATGGCTCGCGGATCGCCGAGCTGATGTGCCAGGAAGGAGGTCCGGGCGACGTCCTCGCACATCACCGCCGCCTTGAGCGCGGCGCGCGGCGTCGGCCCGATCGAGAAGACGCCGTGATTCTGCAGGATGATCGCCGGCGAGCGGTGCCCGGTGAGGACCCGCACCACTTCGTGCCCGATCTCCTCGCCGCCGATCATCGCGAAGCCGCCACACGGGATCGGCCCGCCGAACTCGTCGGCCATCGCCGTGAGGATGCACGGGATCTCCCGCGCGTTGGCGGCCCACGCCGTGGCGTAGGGGCTGTGCGTGTGCACGATGCCGCCGACGCTCGGCATGTGGCGATAGATGTAGCCGTGCGTGGTGGTGTCGGACGACGGCTTGAAGCGTCCGGCCAGCACCCGGCCGTCGTAGTTGCACTGCACGAGGCTGTCGGGCGTCAGCGCGTCGAAGGTGACACCGCTCGGCTTGATCAGCATGGTGTCGGACGAGAAGTCGCGAGCGCTGATGTTGCCGCTGGTCCAGGTGACGAGGCCGTGGCGGGGGAGCTCGAGGTGGAGGCTCGCGAGATCGCGGCGCATGGGATCGAGGCTCATCGAGATGCTCCGGACTGCTTCAGGCGCTTCATCACGTCATTGGCGCCGCGGCCGAAGTAGTCGTGGAGCAGGACGTAATCGGCGTAGAGCCTGTCGTAGACGCGGGCCGCGGTCGGATTCGGCGTGTAGACGTTGCGGCGGATGCGGCCCATCCGCGCCGCGGCGTCGGCGATGCCCGGATAGAGGCCGGCGGCCACGGCGGCGTGCATCGCCGATCCAAGCGCCGGACCCTGTTCGGAGTCGACCAGGCTGAGCGGCCGGCCGGTGACGTCCGCGTAGATCTGCATCAGCAGCTGGTTCTTCTGCAGGCCGCCGGCGATGACCAGCTCGCGCACCGGCACGCCGCAGCGTTCGAAGTTCTCGACGATGAGGCGGGTGCCGAAGGCGGTCGACTCGATCAGCGCCCGGTAGATGTCGGGGGCGCGCGTCGCCAGGGTCATGCCGACCAGCATCCCGCTCAAGTTGGCGTCGACCAGCACGCTGCGATTGCCGTTCCACCAGTCGAGGGCGAGCAGGCCGTGCTCGCCGGGCTGCTGCGCCGCGGCTTCGCGCTCGAGCGCCTCGTGGGCGGCCCCGCTACCGGCCAGGCCGCCGGCCCCGCCGCCGCCGTTCTGGTCGGTATATGCGGCCGGCACGGCGTGCTTGACGAACCACGCGAAGATGTCCCCGACGCCGCTCTGGCCGGCTTCGTAGCCGTAGAGGCCGGGGACGATGCCGCCGTCGACGACGCCGCACATGCCGGGCACCTCGGTCAGCCGATCGCCGAGCAGCATGTGGCACGTCGAGGTGCCCATGATCGCGACGAGCCGCCCCGGCTCGACGACGCCGGCCGCCGGCACGGTGACGTGCGCGTCGACGTTGGCGACGGCGACCGCAATCCCGGGCGGCAGGCCCACCCAGCCGGCGGCTTCGGGGGTGAGGTCGCCGGCGCGCCCGCCGAGCGGCGCCAGTGTCGTCGACAGCTTCGCGGCGACGAGGTCGGCGAAGCCGGGATTGAGTGCGCCGAGGTAGGCCGGCGTCGGGTAGGCGCCGTCCTGGAAGTTGGCTTTGTAGCCCGCGGTGCAGGTGTTGCGCGTCTCGACGCCGCACATGCGCCAGATCACCCAGTCGGCGGCCTCGATCAGCCGATCCGCGGCGCGGTAGATTTCTGGCGCCTCCTCGAGGATCTGCAGCGCCTTGGCCAGGAACCACTCGCTCGAGATCCGGCCGCCGTAGCGGGGCAGCCACGCTTCGCCGCGCGCCGCCGCGACCGCGTTGATGCGATCGGCGTGCGGCTGCGCCGCGTGGTGCTTCCACAGCTTGACCCACGCGTGCGGGTTGGCGCTGAACTCGGGCAGCGCCATCAGCGGGGTGCCGTCGGCCTTCACCGGTAGCATCGTGCAGGCGGTGAAGTCGATGCCGATGCCGGCCACCCGTCCGGCGTCGATGCCGCTCTTGCGGATCGCCTCGGGTACGGCGGTCTGCAGCACGTGCAGGTAATCGAGCGGATTCTGGAGCGCCCACTCGTCGCCGAGCGGTTGCGACGTTCCTGGCAGCGTCCGATCGATCACGCCGTCGCGATACGGTGTGACCGCCGAAGCCAGCTCAGCGCCGTCGCCGACCCGGACGACCACCGCGCGCCCCGACTCCGTCCCGAAGTCGACGCCTATCGTGTAGTGCTCGCTCATTACTGCTTCTGGGGGATGGTCGCCGCGGCCGGCGGCCGTCCGGTGCGTGAGGGGGCGCGGTGCGGCAGGCGGTCCGGCACGACGGTCACGCCCGACGTGAACACGAACGGATACTTGGTGCCGCTTGGAAAACGCATCTCGATCAGCCCGGCACTCCAGCCGTTGGCCGGGGCGGCGACGCGCGTCTCCCAGACCCCGGGCGACACCGGTTCGAGCGGCGTCTTTTCCCACACCGGGCCGAGCGTCTCGAGGCGGAAGTCGCGTGCCGACGGGTTGGTGGCACGCCACACGGTGACGCTCGTCGGCGCCGCCGTCGAGCGCACGCGGATGCGGCCGTCGCGGCCCGCCTCCCAGGTCATCGCCGGCCGCGGTGTGTTGGTCAGGATGGCGCCGTAGAACGCCGCCACCGAGGCGAGCGCGTCGGTGTTCTTGAGGCCGTGGTCGGCGTTGGGCACGTAGCGGACGTGGGTCTCGCCCGGCAGGTCGTCCAGGTAGAACCGCCACGAATCTGGCAGGAAGAACTGATCGCCGGTCGCGTTGACGAGGAACTTCGGCATCGTCAGCCGATCACGGTACTCGTAGGGGTCCTCGATCCGCATCAGCGCGCGGTACTGAGGCGTCCCCAGCCACTGCATCAGGCCGGCCTCCTCGTAGTCCTTCACCGAGGGGGCGTAGAAGCCGTAGGCGCGGTAGTGGTGGTCGAACGACGGCTCGACGTTGAGGACGTCGATGACGATCGGCACGAGCGCGACGACGCGGCGGTCGACGGCGGCGGTCGTCCACGACGTCCATCCCCGTTTCGAGGCGCCCGCGACGACGAAGCGGTCGACGGCGGCGGCCGTCCCGGCGGCCGGACTCGCGCAAAACGCGGTCACGGCGTCCATGGCCCGCACCACGGCCTTGGTCATCGGCAGGCGGGCCGGCCAGCGCTCCTCGCCGGTGCGCAGGAACTTGTCCCAGGTGTAGGCGATGATCTCGTCCTCGGTCCGCTCACGCCCCCCGTCGCCGGCGAAGACCAGCGGCTGGTTCGGCACCATCCGCAGCTCGGCGACCACCGAGCGGGTGGTCATCGCGATGTCGAGGAGGCCGGGATCGGTCTTGTCGGGCGGCTTGCGCTTGGTGTCCCCGCCGGCCACCAGGAGGAAGCCGGTGGCATGGGCGACGGCGTCGGGCTTGATCACGGTGAGCCAATGGCGCCACTCGGGGCGATCGACTTCGGCCGTCGTCAGCCAGCGCTGCGAAACCAGCTCCAGGAGGTAGGCGGTGTGGCCCTCGCCAGGGCGTGTTGCCACGACCGAGAACCGGAAGGCTGGGTCGGGCGCCTTGACGTAGCGATCGAGTGCGGTTTCGACACTCGGCCGCCGGGCGACGGCAACCGCCTGTGCGTGTGCGGCCCCCCCGTCCGAGCGGCCCAAGAGCGCGAGACCGGACGCGAGCAAGCACGCACCGAGGACCGTGGGGATTCGAGATCGCATGGAAGGGACTCGGCAGACGAGGCCGCGATCATACGGCAGACGCTGGTATGAAAACCAACCTGAGCCGCAGCATTTTTCGTCCAGTCGATCTGGAGCCAGCCGGCGGGCGGACCGATAGATGGTCCGGCGGACCGCTCCCCTGCGCCGCTTCGGACTTCCACAATCCATGCTCGTGTCGAGAGTGCTCCGATTCGGTCGAGTCTCGAGGTCTGCCTCGGCTCTGGCGGCGACCCTGGCGCTGGTTGCCGGGAGCGTCCTGGCCGCCGCGACGGCGGCGGCGCAGCCCGTGCCGGGCCCCCAGCCGAAACCGCTGAGCCAGTACCACCTGGAGAGCTGGCTGACCCGTGACGGCCTGCCGACCAACAGCATCCGCGCGCTGGCCCAGGACGCCGAAGGCTTCCTGTGGCTGGGCACCGAAGCCGGCCTCGTCCGCTTCGACGGGGTCGAGTTCCGCACCTTCGACCGCAACAGCAGCCCCGCGCTCGACGCGAGCGACGTCACCGCCCTGTTCACCGACAAATCGAACCGGCTGTGGGTTGGGACCGATGACGGCGCCGTGCTGCGGCTGAGCGGCGACATCTTCGAGGATTTCAGCCAGGCCCGGCTGGCCGGTGCCATTCGCGCCTTCTACCAGGATCAGCAGGGCGTCATCTGGGTCTCCGGCGGCACCACCATCGCGCGAGTCGTCGACAACTCGCTGGTCGTGGTCGGCGCGGTGGGCGGCCGCGGCAACACCATCTTCGAGGACACCGCCGGGGTGCTGACGGTGGGGACCAACGGTCCGCCGGCGCGGATCGAGAACGGCCATCTGCTGCCGGTCGTCCTCGGCCGCGAGGACATCCAGGCCTCCGTGCGCGACCCGGACGGCACGTTGTGGCTGGGCCTGCCGACGGGCCTGCTCCGGAGCGGCGGTCTGCGCCCGGAGCGGCTCTTTACCGCCGCCGACGGCCTGCCGTCGCCGAACGTCACGGCGCTCACCCGCGACCGCCGCGGTGGCCTCTGGATCGGCACCGTCTCCGGGGTGGCGCGGCTCGTTGGCGAGCGCATGGTCGCGCTGGCGCCGGGACGCAACCTCGATCGCCAGGAACTCTCCGTCACCAGCCTCATCGAGGACCGTGAGGGGAGCATCTGGGTCGGCTCACGCCGCGACGGACTCCTTCAGCTGCGCAACACGCCCTTCGAGGCGATCACGCGCCGCGACGGGCTGCCGCAGGACGACGTTCTCTCGGTGCTGGAGGATCGCGCCGGCAACCTCTGGGTCGGCAGCGATGGTGCCGGCCTGACCCAGCTCAATGGCTCGCGGTCGTTCACCTGGACGGTGCAGGAAGGGCTGCCGAGCGACATCATCTCGACGCTCGCCGAAACCCGCGACGGCGCCATCTGGGTCGGTACGCCGCAGGGCCTGGCGCGGATCTCCGGCGGCCGGGTGACGAGCTACGCCGGCGTCGAGGGCTATCCGCAGAACGGCATCCGGGCCATCTTCGAGGATCGCGCCGGCAACCTCTGGATCGGCAGCCGCAACGGCTTGTGGCGGTTCCGCGGCAGCGAGGTCCGCAGGCTGACCAAGGACAACTCGGACCTGTCGTCCAACAACATCACCGTCCTGCGCGGCGAGCGCGACGGCACCCTCTGGATCGGCACCCTGGACGGCGGGCTGAATCGCCTCAAGAGCGGCAAGTTCACCGTCTACCAGACGACGGAAGGTCTCCGCACCAACTACGTCACCGCGATCCTCTGCGAGGACCAGCACGTCTGGGTCGGCACCCACGACGGCGCCCTGCATCTGGTGCGGCACGATCGGGCGCTGGCGCTGCCGACCAAGGCGGGGGTCTCGAGCGGTCACGCCCTCCAGATCCTCGACGACGGGCGCGGCTCGATCTGGATGACCGGCGAGCGCGGGATCACGCGGTTCGAGCGTTCGGACCTGCTCAAGGTCGCCAACTCCAACGCCGAGGTCACCACCGCCCAGGTCTACGACCATCGCGACGGCTTCGGCCGCTGGGAGTTCCAGGGGGTGTCGCAGTCGTCCGGCGTGCGCCGCGCCGACGGCTCGCTGGCCTTCCCGAGCGCGACCGGCGTGATCGTCGTGCGCAGCGCGGCGTTCGTCAAATCGAACGTCGCCCCGGCCGTGAAGGTGCTCGAGGTGCTCGCCGACGGACGCCCGATCCCGGTCGAGCAGGACCTCGTGCTGCCGGCCGGCGTCAAGCAGCTCGAGGTTCGCTACACCGCGACCAGCCTGGCCGTGCCGAGCCGCGTGCTGTTCCGCTACAAGCTCGAAGGCGCCGACGCCACCTCGGTCGACGCCGGTCCGCGCCGCGCCGCGTTCTACTCGAACCTGCGCGGCGGCCGCTACCGCTTCCAGGTCGCCGCGACCAACAGCGATGGCGTCCTGGGCCCGCGCGGCGCGACGCTGTCTTGGCGGATCGAGCTGCAGTTCTGGGAGACGTGGTGGTTCTACGCCCTCGGCGGCGTCGGCTTCCTGGCGATCGTGCTGCAGCTGTCGCGCTTTCGCGTCCGCCGTGGGCAGGCCCGTGAGCGCGCCTTGCGCGTCATCGTCGAGGAGCGCACCGCGGAGCTCTCGCTGGAGATCACCGAGCGCCGCCGCATCGAGGCGTCGCTGCGGGTGTCGCGTGACGAGCTCGAGGATCGCGTCGAGGAGCGGACCACCGAGCTGCGCGCCGCCCTGGCGCAGACGCAGAAGGACATGGCCGAGCGCCGCCGCCTGGAAGAGCAGCTGGCGCAGGTGCAGAAGCTCGAGAGCATCGGCCGGCTCGCCGGCGGCGTTGCCCACGACATCAACAACGTGCTGACCGTCGTCCTCAGCTACTCGGATCTGGTCGACGCCGGCCTGGGGCCGTCGCATCCGCTGCAGGCGCAGCTGCGCCAGATCCGCAAGGCCGCCGAGCGCGCCTCGAACCTCACGCACCGGCTGCTCGCCTTCGCCCGCAAGCAGATCGTCGAGCCGCGGGTCATCAACCTCGGCGAGCTGTCGCTGAACCTGGACGGCATGCTCCGCCGCCTGATCGGCGAGGACGTCGAGCTGCTCACCGTGACCAGCCCGAACCTGTGGTCGGTCAAGGCCGACCCCCATCAGATCGAGCAGGTGCTGGTCAACCTGGCGGTCAACGCGCGCGACGCCATGCCGCAGGGCGGGACGCTGCGCATCGAGACGACCAACGTCGTCGTCGACGACGCGTTCGCGCGACGCCATCCGACGCTCAAGACCGGCGAGCACGTGCGGATGTCGGTCAGCGACACCGGCACCGGCATGGACGACCACGTCATGCAGCACATGTTCGAGCCGTTCTTCACGACCAAGGAGCCAGGCAAGGGCACCGGGCTCGGCCTGGCGACCTGCTACGGCATCGTGCAGCAGCTCGGCGGCGCCATCTATCCCGAGAGCGAGCCGGACAAGGGCACGATTTTCAGCGTGTTCATCCCGCGCATCGACCTGCCGGCCGAGCCCACGCCGCGGCCTCGCGAGATGGCCATCCAGCGTGGCACGGAGACGGTGCTGCTGGTCGAGGACGAGCCGCTCGTGCGCGATATCGCCAAGAGCGCGCTGACCGACCAGGGTTACCAGGTGCTCGACGCCGAGAACGGCGAAGTCGCGCTGGTCGTGGCCCGCGAGCACCACGCCGAGATCGCCCTCGTCCTGACCGACGTCGTGATGCCGAAGATGGGCGGGCGCGAACTGGTCGAGCAGCTGCGCAAGATCCGCCCGACCATCCGCGTGCTCTACATGTCCGGCTACACCGCGGCGTCGATCGACGAGCAGGACGTCGTCGAGCCGGGCACGTCGTTCCTGCGCAAGCCGTTCGCGCTGGCCGAGATGCTCGGCAAGGTGCGCGAGGCGCTCGACGGCGTCCGCGCCTCGGGCACGCACGTCGCCGCCGCCCGGACGCATCCGACGATCCAGGCCTGACGGCACCCCGGTTGCCGGCCTCTCCTCTTGACGTTCGAAAGAAGTCTGGCTAGGCTAGGCTTCTTTCGAACGCCGAAGGGAGTGTCGCCGTGGCCGCGCGTCTCGACCGGGAAACCGAAGCCATCCTGCAGGGCACCCTGGACATGCTGGTGCTGCGCGCGTTGCAGCTCGAGCCGATGCACGGCTGGGGCATCACCGAGCGCATCGAGCAATGGTCGGAGGAAGTGCTCTCGGTCGGCCAGGGCACGCTCTATCCCGCGCTCTACCGTCTCGAGCGCCAGGGGCTGATCACGTCTGCCTGGGACGTCACCGAGAACAACCGCCGCGCCCGCTACTACAAGCTCACCGCCGCCGGGCGCCGCCACCTCGTGCGCGAGCTCGCATCGTGGCAGCGGCTGTCGCGGGCCATCAACCTGGTGCTGGCCGCCACCGAAGCCTGAGACCACCACCGAAGCCTGAAGGAGCCGCGCCCATGGCCCGGAAGGACGATCGCCTCGACGATGAGATGGGGTTCCATCTCGAACAGCAGACTGCGAAGCTGATGCGCGCCGGCATGTCCGAAGCCGACGCGCACCGAGCCGCCCGCCTCAAATTCGGCGGGGTCGCGCAGGTGCGGGAGGCCACGCAGGACGAGATGCGGGGCGCCTGGCTGGGTGATTTCGCGCGCGATCTGCGCATCGCCTTCCGCGGGCTGGCGCGGGTGCCATCGTTCTCGGTGACCGCGATCCTGACGATCGGCCTCGGGATCGGCGCCGCTGTCGCGATGTTCACGGTGGTCGACGGCGTGCTGCTGCGGCCGCTGCCCTACCCGGACGCCGGCCGCATCGTGCAGCTCTTCCAGATCAACGACAAGGGGAGGCGCGGCGCCAACGTCTCCGAGCCCAACTTCCTCGACTGGCAGGCGCAGACGCGCGGCTTCGCGGCGATGGCCGAGACCGCGGTGTATCCGCAGACGATCACCGGCGTTGGCGAGCCGCAGTCGGCGCCCGTGGCGCGCGTGTCGCGGGATTTCTTCGCGGTGATGGGCACCCGGCCAGCGATTGGCCGGGGCTTCCTTGCCGAGGAGCTGCAGCGGAGCGCCCCGAAGGTCGCGTTGGTCGGGGCGCGCTTCTGGGAGCGCTGGCGCGGCACGCGGACCCTCGCGGGCGAGTCGATCGTCATCGCCGGCGTGCAGCACGCGGTCGTCGGCGTGATGCCCGAGGGGTTCGACTACCCGCAGCGGGCCGCGGTCTGGACGCCCCGCGAGCAGGATCGCGAATCGCTGTCGCGCACCGCGCACAACTTCCGCGTGATCGGCCGCGTGAAGCCGGAGATCGAGGTCGAGGCCGCCTCCGCCGAGCTGAGCCGCGTCTCGCGCGCGCTCAAGGCCCGCTACGGCACCGAGACCTGGATGTCCGACGCGGTCGCCGTGCCGCTCCTCGGCGTCCTCTCCGCCGGCGTCCGGCCGGCATTGCGTCTCCTCTTCGCGGCGTCGCTGCTGCTCCTGCTCGTCGCCTGCACCAACGTCTCGAACCTGCTGGTCGCCCGCGCCGTATCACGCCGGCGTGAGTTCGCCGTGCAGCTCGCGATCGGCGCCTCCACGGGCCGCATCACGAGGCAGTGGCTGGCCGAGACCATGGCCGTGGCCACCTGCGGCGCCGTGATCGGCGTCGCGCTCGCCGCCGTCGCCGTGCGCGCGTTCGTGGCGCTCGGGCCCACGAGCGCGCCGCGCCTCGACCAGGTGTCGATCGACTGGGCCTCGATCGCCTTCGCCGCCGCCACGGCGATCGTGGCCGCACTCGTTCTCAGCCTCCTCACCGCCTGGGGCACGCGCCGCGTGCGGATCGCCGAGGTGCTCTCCGACAGCAGCCGCACCGGATCCGGGAGCCGGCGGCAGATGCGCGGCCGCGAGGCGCTGATCGTCGCCCAGGTCGCGATGACGATGGTGCTGCTCGCCGGTGCCGGTCTCCTGGCGCGCAGCTTCGCGCACGCCATGTCGGTCGATCCCGGCTTCCGCCTGAGCGACGACCTGGTGCTCGAGACCTCGCTCGATCTGACCGGCGACGACGCCGATTCCCGGCGCGCGGCTCTGCAGGACACGCTCCTCGCCCGCGTCCGCGCCCTCCCCGGCGTGACCCACGCCGGGCTGGTCAACGCCTTCCCTCTCGGCAGAGGGCAGTTCGCCAACGGGATGTTCGTCGAGATGACCCGCGTCGACGAGATCTCGACGAGGGAGGCGTTTGACCTCGACGCGCCGCACCTCCGGTCGCGCACCGGCGAGGCCGAGTTCCGGGTGGCCAGTGCCGGCTACTTCGAAGCGATGAGCATCCCGCTCCTGAGCGGACGCCTCTTCGACGATACCGACGCGCCCGGGCGCCCGCACGTCGCCGTGATCAGCCGGAGCCTGGCCGAGAAGCAGTGGCCCGGCCGCGATCCGCTCGGACGCTTCATCCAGTTCGGCAACATGGACGGCGACCTCACGGGTTTGCGTATCGTGGGCGTTGTCGGCGACATCCGCGAGCTGTCGCCGGAATCACTGCCCGGGCCGATGATCTACGTCAACGCGCGGCAGCGCCCGGCGGCGACGTCGTCGTACTCGGTGATCGCGCGCGGGCCGGGGATGCGCGCACTCGCCGAACCCGTCCGCCGCATCATGCGCGAGGTCGTGCCCGACTCGCCGTACCAGATGTCCACGGTGAGCGCCGGCCTCGCCCGCGCCGTCGGCTCGCGCCGCTTCAACCTCTGGCTGATCGCAGCCTTTGCCGGCGCCGCGTTGGGGCTCGCGATGCTCGGCGTCTACGGCCTCGTTGCCTACACCGTGTCGCAGCGCTCGCGCGAGATGGGCATCCGCGTCGCGCTCGGCGCCGAGCCGGCGTCGCTCGTGCGGCTCGTGCTGAAGCGGGCCGCCTGGCTGACGCTGGCGGGGTCGGCGGTAGGCCTCGGGCTCGCGTTGCTCGCCTCCGGCGCCATCGACGGCATGCTCTACGGCGTCACCGCGGTCGACCCCGTGGTGCTCGCCTCGGTTGCCGCGATCATGCTGGGCGCGGCGCTGGCAGCGAGCTGGCTGCCGGCCCGGCGCATCCTGAAGCAGCCCCCCGGCCTCGCGCTGCGGGACGTCTGACGGGCGCGCCGAGCGGTCGGTGTCCCGGCGAGGTGCCGGGCTACGCGAGGAACTTCCCGATCAGCCACATGTGGCCGGCCGGATCGATCACGGCGCCTTGCAGCATCCGGCGAATCGGATGCGGGCCCACCGTGTCGTGCGCGTGCTCCCGAACGGGATCCTTCTCGGTAGCGCCGGTCGCGACGGCCCGCTCCTGCACGGCGACGGGATCGTCGACGAACAGCTCGATGCGGACCGTCGTGCACGCGGCCGACTCCGGCCCCCGCGTGCCGTTGAGGGGTGATTCCGTGGCGAGGAAGAACTCGGCGCCGTCGATCTCGAGCCCGGCGACGACGTGGCCCTCCCCGAGCCGCCAGCGCACGACCGCGCCGAAGGCTGCCTCGTAAAAGGTGATTGCAGCGTCGGCGTCACCGACCGCGAGCATGGGCGCGATGCGCGTAGCCATGCCCGCGATCCTAGCTCCAAGGCGACGATTACCGCAGCAGCTTCATGTAGGCCACGATGTCGGCCTGGTCCTGTTCCGACAGGACCAGCGCCGGCGCGCTTCCGCCTGGCGGCGTCGAGACGATGGCGAAGAACTTCGCGTAGTGCCTGACGACGTCCTCGAGTGTCTTGGCCGAGTTGTCGTGGAAGTACGGCGCCGTCTCGGCGAGGCCCCACAGCGTCGGAATCTTGAACGCGTTCGGATCCTCGAAGCCGGCGGACTTGCCGGTGATGAGCGCCCGACCCGGATCCGGGCTGACGATGTGCGAGGTCGTGCCGTCGGCGTTCCGGAAGACGAAGTCGTGGACGGGGTTGCCGGCCTCGTTGAGTTCCGAGACGAGCACCGATTGGAAGCGGCCGCCGCGGCGCATCGGCGGCACTGGCAGGAACTGGTTGGTCTCGTTCAACATCGGGCCGCTGTGGCACGCCGCACAGACGCCAGCCTTCTGATCCGGCGAGGTGAAGGGCACGTCCTCGAAGAAGAGGCGCCCCCGCTTCTCCGCCGCGGTCCGGCCCTTGGGCAACGTCGGTTGGTGTCCCGTCCAGGCAAACGTGAACAGGTCGCGCGAGCTGAAGAACTGCCGCGTGCGCTCGAACACGGCGATGAGCTCCAGTTCCTTGGCGGTCGGCGTGCGAGTACCGCTCGCGTGGTCCAAGATGGCGCCCCTGGCTTGCGCCTCCAGGCTGGGCTGGCGTCCGTCGAGCATCAGCACCGGATCGAGCGACGGCGAGTTGAGCGTCGTCGAGATGCCGCGCCGGACGACCACGGAACGCGCCGTGGGATCGTCGGCGAGACTGACGTTGTCGGCGAGCGGCACGCGGACCAGCACCGTAGCGTCGGCCAACATCCGCTGGACACCGTTGCCGTTGCCGTCGTCGCTGCCATCGGCGCGGAACAGCGGATCCTTGGGATCGCGGGCGAAGCGCTCCTGGGCCTCCTCGGGCGACACGGTGCCGGTGCGGCGGCTATGGCAGGTGCCGCACGTCCGGCCGTTGCCCCCGAAGGTCTCGCGCTCGAAGAGACGACGGCCGGACTCGACCTCATACCGGGGGTCTTCGTCTTCGTGCGCCGCGACTCCCGCGTTCAGGCCGATAGCCAGGACCAGACCAGCCAGCGCGGCAGCCATGCCCGCGCGCATCCACTCTCCTCGTATGACCTTCTGCATCTTCCACTCCTCTATTGCTCCGACGCGTCGGTGCGAGCCTTCTAGGGTCACATCGGCCGCGCCAGCGGTCATGAAGGACTGGTCAACGAGAAGTAAGCGATGAGTAACGCCCCGCCGTCCTCTAACCGTAAGATGGCGCCATGCGATTCTGGACCACCGAAGAGGCGAAGCGGTGGGTACCGGCCGTGGACTTCGGGCCGCAGCCGCTCGAGCATGCCGGTACCGAGCAGCGTCCGTTCCACCTGCGTGCCGACTTCGGCGGTCTGCCGTGGGCGCGCATGCCGGCGGTGCTGACCGGGGCGGTCGAGGCCGTCGGCGCGTGCGAGTGGTGGCTGGTGTGGATGGACGTCGGGCCGGTGCAATGGTCAGGTGGCAACACGCACCTGTATTACCGGCTGCGCCAGTCGTACCAGGACTATCGAATGCTGCACGAAGCGCCGTGC
>JANOIR010000406.1:0-37562 GCA_031407765.1 Vicinamibacteraceae bacterium | reverse complement strand
CGTCAGCGCCGCCGTGGGCTGCCACGTGTCCTGGACGTAGGCCGCGACCAGCCAGGGCCTGGAGCGGCCCGCGAAGCGAAACGGCGACGCGCCGTCGAACGTGCGGGCGGCGTCGCTCAGGCCCGCGTCGTCGGCGGCAGCATCGTCGGTCACCCCGAACCCGAACTGTTCGGCGATACGGAGCTGCTGCGCCTCGCCCCCGGCCTTGAACAGGTGGCGGCCGCGCTGGTGCGTGATCGCGGCGAGCGCGCCGGCCCGGGTCAGCCGGCGATCGGACGTCGTGGTGACCGGCGTGTCGAACGGGCTCGGATCGAGTCGCGCCGAGCCGCGTCGCAGGTAGCCGGCCACCTGGGACACAGTGCCGGACGACCATGTGCGCTGCCACGACGACGTCACGGCGCCCTGCGCCAACGCCTGGCGCTGGGCCTGGCCCGCCGCGTCCTGGATCGCGGTGTTGGGGACGTCGAAGCGCGCGCCCCCGGCGCTCCAGCTCGCCACGATCCGGTCCCGCGCGCCGGAGCCGGCGGTCAGCTGGCCAGCGGTGCTCGCCCCGCCGCCGCGGTTGTGCAGGTTGTCGGGATGCACCGGATCCAGATAGCGCGACGAGCGCCGTCCGCTGGCCTGCAGCCACACTGTCAGCCCGCGGCCGATGCCGCCACCGGCCGAGCCCTCGCCATCGATCGCGGCATCGCCACCGCCGCCGATCGCGGCGAGCCCGCGCCACGCCGCCGCGGCGGCGCGTGTCCGCACGTCGATCACGCCGCCCGCCTTGTAGCCGAACTCAGGCGGCACATAGCCGCTCACGACGGTGAGCGCGTCAATCGTCGACGGATCAGGCGCCAGGCCGGACGCCTGGTCGAGCCGCTCGTAGACCGGGACACCGTCGACGACGTAGAGGAACCCGTCGTCGACGCCGCGGCTGTGCAGCAGGCCGTTGTCCTCGGTCGCCCAGCCGGGCAGAGTCGCCACCACGTCCTGCAGGCGGCTCGAGCCGGCGCGCATCGGGACGCGCGCGATCGATTCGGCGCCGAGCGAGGTGCGCGTCGCGATCGACGCCGCGGGCCGCGCCGCCTCGACGATCAGCGCTTCGCGGAACGACGGCGGCAGGCGCAGCGTGACGGTGGCCGGCAAGCCATCAGCCACGGTGACTGCGACCGGCGGCGAGGCTGCACCGACGCCGTCGACCGCGAGCCAATAACGGCCGGGCGCGAGGTCGGCGATCAGGAAGCGGCCGGCGCCGTCGGCGGTCACGCGTCGGATCGCGCCGCCGATCGGATCAGAGACCGTGACGACCGCGCCGCTGACCGGCCTGCTCCCTGCGTCGACGACGACGCCCTCGAGGCGCGAGAGCTGCACCTGCGCAGCGACCGGAAACGGCTCGAGCAAGGCCACGAGCAGCGCGAACAACAGGCGGACTCGCATGAAGCTGGGATCGCCGAAGTGGGCCTCAGTGTATCGGAGAACTTCGGCTTCAGCGTCCAGTTCAGGGCGCCACCACCCATGCTATCCTCGGGTTCAGACACCGAGCCGCCATGATCCGTCTCAGCCTCGAGATCGAGCTTCCCGATTCGCTCGCCGCGCAAGCGAAAGAGGCGGGGTTGCTCGAGCCGAATGCCGTCGAACGGCTGCTCCGTGAGGCCCTGCTCGCGAGGCGGATCGACAACCTCGCCCGCTCCCGCGAAGTGCTCGCGGCCGACCCGCTGCCGCCCATGACGCCCGAGGAGATTCAGGCCGAGATCGACGCCTACCGCTCCGAAGTCCGTCGTACGGCTCGTACTTGACACCAACACTGCGATCTCGGGCCTGCTGTGGCGCGGGAACCCAGGCAAGCTGCTCGACGCCGCGCAAGCCGGATAGGAAGCGCCCGTTCGCGGCATCGACGACGACGCCGTCGAGCCGAGACAGCTGCACCTGCGCGACAGCCGGCAGCGACCACACCAAGACCAGCGGCACCGCGAGAAACGGCCCGCGCACGAATCGCTCGATCATTCTTCTTCGAACCCGAGGTTGACCGGCCGGCGCGGCATCTTCGCCGCATCGCGGCTGATCGTTCGAAAGACCTTGTCCCGCGGCAGGATGTCGGTCGACGGGACTTCGCGCTCGTCGACGACCACGAGTTCCAGATCGTCGCCCCACACGGTGCCACCGCCCGTCAGCAACACACCAAACGCGACAGCCGAGGCGCCCTCGGGCACGTCGATGGCAAGCGTGTATCGCGTCCACGGTTCTGTGCCGACCACACGACGATCGTCCATGTTGTCGAACGCGGCGACCGTCGCACCGGCGTTGGCACGGAGCCACAGCCCTGCGGCCTTCGCGTTTTTCGTTTTCAGCCAGCCCGACAGGGCGACGCGACGGCCAGCGTACTCCGCCGCGGACACTCTTTGTGCGAGGGCGCCGAAGCCAGGCCCGAAGCCGCCGAGGCTGGGCGCGCCGTCGGAGGACAGCCTGACGCTGCAGCGTCCGCCGTGCGCGTCATCGCAGGTACGGGTGATCGCCGTGACCTGCGGTCCACTCCCATCCATCGTCCATCCCTTCGGCAGGGACTGCTGGGCCGCCATCGTCGCGACGGCGGCCAGCACGAGCATCGGGAGAGCCCAGCGATTCGGCCTGAGCATCGGCATCGCTCACGCTCCCGGACGGCTGCTGATTACGGCACCGGCGCGACGGCGATGCCCCAAGGGCTGCCGCCGAGGCTGATGCGACGATCGACCGCGCCGCTCGCGACGTCGATGATCGAGACGTCGCCCGAAGGGCCGTTCGCGGTGAACACCTTGGTGCCGTCGGCGTTGATGCCGATGCCCCACGGCCGCTGGCCGACGTCGTTCAGCGTCCGCAGCAGCGTCCGCTGCGCGACGTCGATCACCGACACGCTGCGGGCCCGGCCGTTCGACACGAACAGCAGCTTGGCGTCGGGCGACAGCACCGTGCCCATCGGCCGTGGCGGCGTCGGCGCACTCTCCTGCTTGGGCAGCGCGATCGTCTTCGTCATCGTGTGCGTCGCGGCGTCGACGACTGCGATCGCGGCGGCGTTCTCGCCGGTGACGAACAGCGTCTTGCCGTCCGGCGTCACGGCGATCGAGCGAGGCCGCGGACCGACCGCCGTCCGGCCGATCGCCACGACCGTCGTCGTGTCCACGGCAACGACGCTGTTGTCGCCCTCGCACGTCACATAGACGACCTTCCCGTCGGGCGAGACCGTCACGCCTTCGGGCTCCTCACCCACCGGGATGCGCTTCACTACCGCGCCCGCCTGGAGATCGACGACCGACATCTCGGCCGTCTCCTCGTTCGAGACGTAGAGCCAGCGCCCGTCCGGCGACAAATCGAAGGCTTCGGGATCCTGGCCGCTGTGAATCGTGCGCACCATCTTGCGCGTCGCGATGTCGATGACGGCGATGCCGTCCGCCGAGCGATCGGCCGGCGGCAGCGTCGACTCGTCGACACCGGGCGGCGCGATCGGCGAGCCGGAGAGCGCGACGTAGAGGGTCTTGCCATCGCGCGAGACGCGCAGGCCGCGCGGGCGCTTGCCCACCGGGATCGCGGCCTCGACCTTGCCCGTCGCCGGGTCGATGATCGCCACGGTGCCGGCGGTCTCGTTGCTGACGTAGACGCGCAGCGGGCGCTCTGTCGTCGCGGGCGGCGCGGCGGGCCCGCACGCAACGACGGCCATCGCGCTCAGCAGCGCGGCAACCGCCACGACGATGCGGACGCGCACGTGGAACCGGACGGCGGCCATGGCTACTGGTACAGCGCGAAGGCGTAGAGCGTGTCGTTGGCAGCGACGAGGATGTACTGGCGTCCGTCGAGCATGTAGGTCATCGGCGGGTTGGTGACGTCGCCGATGTGCGTGTGCCAGATCGGAGCACCGGTGACGGCGTCCCAGGCGACGAGGTTGCCGCCGTTGTCGCCCCCGAACACCAGCTTGCCGGCCGTGGTCAGCAGGCCGGCGCCGCCGCCTCCGTACATGCCGGAGCCTCCGGCCGACGGATACGGCCGACGCCAGGCGACCTTGCCGGTCAGCGGATCGATCGCGGTGAGGAAGTTGCCGGTGTTGCCGACGAAGACCTCCTCCTTGCCGGCGAGGCCCATCGAGCCACGCGGATCCGGATCGGTCAGGTAGTAAATCGAGTGACCGTTACGCTCGGACACGTAGAACAGCCCGGTCACCGGCGAGTAGGCCGGCGGCTCCCAGTTGATGGTGCCACCCGAGGTCGGCGAGGTCAGGGCGCCGGCGACGATCGGATCCTTGGTCGGCTCGCGGCGGACCGAGCCCTTCGCGTCGATGCTCGCCGCCCAGTTGGTGGCGCTGCCGTACTTCGAGACCACGATCTTCTCGCCAGTGGTGCGGTCGAGCGTGAAGAAGTAGCCGTTGCGCGCCGCGGTCGAGATCAGCTTCCGCTTCTTGCCCTTGACCATCGCCTCGAACAGCACCGGCGTCTGCGCCGAATCCCAGTCGTGCATGTCGTGCGGCGAGGTCTGGAAGTACCACTTCATCTTGCCGGTGGCGACGTCGACGGCAATCAGCGAACAGGTGAACAGATTGTCGCCGTCGCCGCGGCCGAGCGTGTAGGCCGGGATCGGATTGCCGGTACCGAAGATGTAGAGGTTGGTCTCCGGATCGTAGACGCCGGGCAGCCACGGGTGCCCGCCGCCATAGCGGGCGGCCTGCAGATTCAGCCAGGTGTCCGCGCCCGGATCGCCGGCGTTCTGCGGCACGGTGTAGAAGCGCCACAGCTCCTTGCCGGTGTCGGCCTCGTAGGCCTGGAGATAGCCGGGCGAGTCGAGATCGTTGCCGGTGCCGACGATCACCGTGTTGCCGATCACCATCGGCGCGATGGTCGAGAAGTACTGCTGGGTGAACGGCGCGAACTCCTTGCTCCAACGCTCCTTCCCCGTCTTCGCCTCGAGCGAGACGATGAAGTCGTCGGGCGTGACCATGAACAGCGCGTCGTTCCACAAGCCGAAGCCGCGGTTGCCGATCGGGGTGCCGCCGCGCGTGCGCCAGAAGTAGTGCCACATCGAGCGGCCGTCGCGGGCGTCCAGCGCCCAGCCGTTGTCGGGCGAGGTGACGTAGAGCGTGCCGTTCACCATCAGCGGCGTGCCCTTGATGACCGTGGCCACCGCCGGGTTGTCAGGCGATCCCTGGCCGCCGGTGATCACGGTCCCCCCGCCCTCGCCCCACCGGCCAGGGGCGGCGGGGCCGGCCGTCAGCCGCGTCGTCCACGCCAGGGTCAGGTTCTTGACCGTCGCCTGGTTCACCTGCGCAAGCGAGCTGTAGCGCTTGCCGGTGTAGTCGCCCGAATAGGACGTCCAGCTATCGGCGAGCGGCTTGAGGAGATCGACGGCGGTGAGGTCGCGCGCCAGGCCGGTCTGGCCGGCCGTGATGGCTCCGGCGACGATGAGCCCCCAGATAGAAAGAGTGCGCGTCAGTGTCATTTGAGCGTCGCCAGGTAGGCCGTGACGTCGTGCATGTTCGCGTTGGTGAGCGTGCCGAGCAGCGCGCGATGCGCCGCGGTCGGATCCTGCACCTCGATCCGCGGGGTCGCGCCGGTGCGGCGGATCGTCCGAGTCGTGCCGTCCTCGAGCAGCAGGGTGGCCAGGAAGTCGTCGAGCCGCAGCAGCTCCCCGGAGACCTTCTCGCCGGACCCGAGCGTCACGGTCGCAGTCGTCGGCTTCGGCATCCGCCGGACGCCGCGGTTGGGCCCCCGCTCCGTCGCGCGTCCGCCCGAGACCCAGAGGTTCTGCAGGGCCATCGGCCGGCCCACGCGAGTCGCGATGCCCTGCAGGTCGCCCGTGGGTGAATGGCAGCTCGCGCACCGGCTGGCGAAGAACGCGGCCCCGGCCTTGGCGTCGCCCACCACGATGTTCAGCTCGGTTTCCGGCCCCGGCGGGGGGCCGCCCTGGTTGGATCCCTGCGCCTGCAGGCTGTGGATGTAGGCGGCAATCGCCTTGATGTCTTCGACCGCGGCCGGAATCGGCGGCATCGGCGGCGGCCCCGGCCGTCCCTGCTGCACGACGGGGACGATGAGCTCGCCGTCCTTGTCGTCGAGCGCGAGCTGGGAGCGCAGCAGGTTGGGGCCGCCGAGCTGACCGCCGCGGGCGTCGCCGCCGTGGCATGCGCTGCACAGGCCGGCGTACTGGGCCTTGCCGCGCGCCACGACTTCAGGCGGGGCCTGCGGGCGCTGATGCGCGGGAAAGCGCGGCGGCTCCTGGAAGCCGCCGGCGGGCCGCGGCGGCGCGGCCGGCTCACCGTGTGCGCCCGGTTGTGCGGGTGCGGGCGGTGTCTGCGCGGCTGGCGCGGCCGCCGGCGCCACCGCGGCGGGCGTCTGCGGGGCCGGCGTCTGCGGGGCCGGCGTCTGGGCGGTCGCGCGCAAGCCAAGCGCGAGCGTGAGGCCGAGGGCCATCACGCTCATCGAACGTGTACGTCGCTGCATCCGGACCGGTCTCCTTGCGTGTCGCGATCTGCGTGCATGTAACCACACATCCAGTTGATTCTCGTGCGGACGTCGTGTGCCCAACGGCAGAGTTTTGCATAGGTGTCACCTCTTGAACACTAAGGGAAAACATTGACCATCGAGGCTGCGTGTGTCAGGATCCCGCCGCCCCACAGCAGCCGTTGGCACACGTTGGCGGGTTTGCCACGGGGGTAGCCCATTCTCGCCATCGCGATCGGCCATCGCGGGCGGCAGGTGAAGAATTCCCTCACACAACGTGGAAAAGTGCCGATAAGCACTCGTTGACCAACCCCTTACCGCGGGCGGCTGTCCCCCGTGGGCTGACCCTGCGGTCAGAGGAGAGAGCTGAGATGCGAGTATCTGTTCGGACGGCGATCGTCGTCGCAATTGCGGGTCTGGCGCTCATGACGAGCGTGGAGCCGGTCGAAGCCCAAACCGCAACTGCAGGACAGCTGCTCATCAGCGAGTTCAGGGTTCGCGGCCCCAACGGGGCCAACGACGAGTTCATCGAGATCTACAACAACAGCGGCGCGGACCACACGGTCACGGGCGCGTCCGGCACCGGCTACGGCGTCGCCGCCTCGGACGGCACCACCCGCTGCAGCATCCCCAACGGCACGGTCATCCCGAATCGCGGGCACTACCTCTGCGCCAACAGCGTCGGCTACTCGCTGTCCCCCTACCCCGCGGGCAACGGCACGACTGCCACGGCTGACGCCACCTATACCACGGACATCCCGGACAACGCCGGCATCGCCCTCTTCAACAACAACACCGGCGGCGGCAGCTACGTGCTGGCCAACCGGATCGACGCCGTCGGGTCGACGGGCGAAGCCAACACCCTCTACAAGGAAGGCACCGGCTACCCGAATCTGACCCCGTTCTCGATCGACTACTCCTTCTACCGCGACGACTGCGGCAAGAGCGGGTCGATCACGACGATGGGTCCGTGCCCCGTCAGCCTGCCGGTGGACACCAACAACAACGCGACCAACTTCATCTTCGTCGACACCAACGGCACGTCGGCGGGCGCCGGCCAGCGCCTCGGCGCGCCTGGCCCGCAGAACCTGTCGTCGCCGATCCAGCGCAACAGCAGCTTCGCCGCCCTCCTGGCTGACGCCACCCTGGCTACGAGCGCAGCGCCGAACCGGGTGCGGGACTTCACCAGCGATCCCGGGAACAACTCCACGTTCGGGACGCTCTCGCTGCGGAGACGCTTCGTCAACAACACCGGCGCCAGCGTCACCCGGCTGCGCTTCAGAATCATCGATCTCACCACGTTTCCCGCTCCGTCCCTCATCGCCGACCTGAGACCGCGCACCTCGAGCCTCGTCGTGGTCGCGGGCATCAACGACGCCGGTACCTGCGCGGCCACCGGTGCGCCGGCCACGCCTCCCTGCACGATCAGCGTCCAGGGATCGACCCTCGAGCAGCCCCCGTCACAGCCGAACGGAAGCGGCTTCAACGGCAGCCTGAGCGCCGGCACGATCACGCTTGGCACGCCGCTGGCCAACGGCGCCAGCCTCAACCTGCAGTTCCTGCTCGGCATCCAGCAGACGGGCAGCTTCAAGATCTACCTGAACACCGAGGCGCTGCCGTAGCATCGAGCCGGGACAGCCGAGTGACGAGTTTCGGCCCGCGTTCGCGCGGGCCACTACCCGAGGAGATGTGCATGACGACGGCGCGGAACCAGAACCCGGACAGCGAGACGCAGCCACAGGGCACCAAGACGCCCGAGGCCGCGCCTGCCCGCAAGACGTTTGTCGAACCGACGATCTCCAGCCCGGTCGACGTCCTCGAGGCCACCACCTTCTTCCAGACGGTGGACAGCGGTGGCACGACCGTGCGGCGCCGCAGCGGCGAGTAGTTCACCTTACCGGCTGAACGATCGAGGGCCGATGAGCAGGTCAATCGTCGGGCGGGTGGTGCGTGCCGCGGGCCGCGCCACCCGGCTGACGCGGATCGATCCGCGTGACGCCGCGTTGAGCGCGCGGATGGCCCTGTGGGTCGTCCTCGTCTCGCTCCTCGCCCGTGTCCTGCCGCTGCCCCGGGCGCACCGCATCACCGCGACGCGGCTGCGCGGCGGGCCCGACAGCAGGCGCGAAGGCGGACACGCCGACGCCGCCCGTCTCGCGCGGGCGCTCGACCGCGTGCTGGGTCTCGACCTTCTCGTGTTCCGGCGCAGCTGCTGGCGGCGCGCCATGGTCCTGCACCGCTTCCTCGCCCGGCAGGGCATCGAGAGCCGCATCAATTTCGGCGTCAAGACCACGGACGGCGTCCTGACCGGTCACGCCTGGCTCGAGCGGGACGGCGAGCCCTTCCTCGAGGACGCCGCCGGCGCCTACGTCGTCACGTTCAGCCTGCCGCACGAGCCGGCACCCTGCGCCGCCCCCTGAGAATCCCGACTTTCCGAGTGAATCGGACATCAGCCGTGCCCGCCACCGTCGACTTCCGGCCGCTTGCCGATCGGGAAGCGTGTCTGCTGATCCAGTGTGCCCGCGCCACGGTGGAGCCGGAGCGGGCCGAGGCGATCCGCGCCCTGGCAGCCGCCGACCTCGAATGGACACGCGTGCTGGCGCTCGCCGCGCGTCATGGCCTGCGCGCGCTGCTGTTTCGCCACATCAGCCGGATCTGCCCGGCAAGCGTTCCCCCGGCGGCCCTCGCATCGCTGCGCGACTACGTCTCGAGGAACAGTGCCTTCGGGCTCCTCTTCACCGGCGACCTGCTGCGGCTGCTCGCGACGCTCGATTCGCACGGCGTCGAGGCCCTGCCCTTCAAGGGCCCGGCCCTCGCCGCGTCGCTCTACGGGCACGTCGCGCTGCGGCAGTACTGCGATCTCGACATCCTGGTGCGCGAGCGCGACGTCTGGCAGGCCAGCGCGGTGCTGGAGGCTGAGGGCTTCGTCCCCGACTTCGAGGTCCCGGCCGAACGGCGCGCGGCGTTCGTCCGACAGGACTACGTCCGGCTGTTCCGGCGCGACGGCGGCCGCACCATCGTGGAGCTGCACTGGGGCGTCGCGCAGCGCTCGTTCGCGGTGCGGTTCGACGGCGACGCGGTCTGGCAGCGGCTGGTCTCGATGCCGCTGCAAGGCCGGACGGTCCGCATGCCCGGCGACGCGGATCTGCTGTCGATGCTGTGCGTCCACGGCGCCCGCCACAGCTGGGACAAGCTGGAGAACCTGGCCGGCGTCGCCGAACTGGTGCGGCGCAATCCCGCGCTCGACTGGCCCTCGCTGTGGCGACGAGCCGAAGCGATGCACTGCCGGCAGATGGTAGCGTTCGGGCTGCTGCTGGCCCACGGCTTGTTCGAGAGCCCGCTGCCACCCGAGGCGGCGGCACTCGCCGACTCGCGGGCGTTCCAGGCCATGGCCCGCACAATCGTGCGCGACAGCCAGATCGTCGGGGCGCAGCCCCCGACCTTTGCGCGCCAGACCGCGTTCTACCTGCGGCTCAAGGACAGCCACACCGATCGAGCGCGGGCCTTCACCCGCGAGTTCATCACCCCGACACCGGACGACTGGGCCCTCGTCAGGCTTCCCGGTCCGCTGTCGGTCGCCTATCCGCTCGTGCGCGCGTTCCGCGTCGCGCGCAAGCACGGTTTCCCTCAGCAACCGGCGGCCGGAGGCGGCCTATGATCCACGCACACAACCTGCGACCGTTCGCGATCCTGCTGCTGGCGTCGTACGCCGGCTTCGGGTCACCGGCGCGAAGCCAGGCCGGCCAGGTGGCGCCCGGCGCCGGGGCGGCTCCCACCGGGGCGGCGCCCACCGGGACGCCGCGGGCCGGGGCGGCCCCCCAGGCGGCGACCGCCCAGCGCCCGGCTGCAAGCCGAGCCGCCCGGCCGTATACGCTGGCCGTGAAGGTCGAGGACGGCTTCATCAACGTCGCCGTGACGGCCGTCGATGCCCGGCTCGCCGACATCGCCGCCGACCTCGCGACGCGCCTGCGGACACGGGTCGTCGTCGGCCCGGGCCTGGCGCGGCAGCGGGTCTCCGTCGACGTGGTCTCGTCGCCGCTCGAGACCACGCTGCCGTGGCTCGCGCCCCGCGTGCTGATCGACTACGAGATCCGCCAGGACGCGCGCCCGCTGCCGCTGGTCATCTACCTGCTCGATGCCACCGAGGCCGATCCGCCGGCCAACATCGTTCAGCGCGGCATGTCCCAGGGCCTGCTGATCACGGGTCACACCGAGGATCCGACCGATGGCTCGGCCGAGGATGCGCTGCAGGTCTCGGGCAACCAGCACGCGATGTCGATCACCGCGAAGAAGCAGCCGCTCGGCCTCGTCGCGATGGCCATCGCGGAGGTGCTCGGCCTGACCGTCGACTTGTCCGACGACCCCGCCGAGCTGATCGAGGCGCGCATCGAGGGGCTGCCGGCCGAGGATGCGGTCACCAGTGTCTCGCCGAACCTGCGCCTGCACGTCCGCGTCGACGTGACGCGGGCCGAGCGGACGCCCATCAAGCTGGTGGTCGCGCGTCCCCGCGCCAGGTGACGACGTGACGCGCCGAACCCAGTACCGCGTGGCCGGCACGTCGCTGGTGGTCGAGACCGGCGACGCCTGGTCGGCTGACGCCCTGGACGCGCTCTTCGCCGGCTGGTACGTGACGCCGGACGGAGCACCCGCCAGCACGGCCCCCCCCGCGATCGTCGTGAGCAGCACGGCCGCGCCCGTGCTGATCCCGAACGGCCTGCCGGCGTTCGAGGTGGCCGGCGGCGGCACCTGCTACGTCGACGGCCGCTCCTCGTACATCGACATCGCCGGGTCGGTCGTCGCCATCGGGCTGTCCGGCCGCGCCGGCGTCGAGGTCCGGATCGACGGTCCGCTGCTTCTCGAGTCGCCGGCGTTGACCCGGATCGTGACCTACGCCCTCTCCGCAGCGCTGCGCCAGCGGCGCCGCTTCGAGCTGCACAGCGCCGCGGTGGTCGATCCGGACAGCGGCCGCGGTGTCCTGATCGCCGGGCCGTCTGGCAGCGGCAAGTCCACGATGGCGGTTCATCTCGCCTCTGCCGGCTGGCCGTTTCTCACCGACGACGTGCTGTTGCTCGGCGAAGCGCCCGACGGGGTCGCGGCGTGGCCGCTGCGCCGCCGCTTCGCGATCACCGCCGAGACGTTCGCGGCCAGCCGGTTCCTGCAGGCGCGGACGTCGCTCGACGATCTCGAGGTGCAGGAGGGCAAGCGGCCGTTCACGCCGCACGACGTCTTCGCTGCGGCGTTCCAGGATCGATGCGTGCCGGCCACGCTGCTCTTCCCGGAGCTGACCGGCGACGGGCCGACTCGGGTGACCAGGCTCGCCCCGGCGGACACCATGGCCCGCCTGATCCGGATGAGCCCGTGGTCCTGCTACGACCGCGCCACCGCACCACAGCACCTCGCGCTGCTCTCGGCGCTTGCGCGCCAGGCCACCGCCTACGCGGTCGGCGCGGGCACCGGGCTGCTCGATCCCGAGACCGCCGTGCGCGTCGTCGCCGGCTGCGTGCGCGAGCACGCCTCGACGCGATGACTGCGTCGCCGCGCTCCGCATCGGCGCCGGACTACGGGCCTCGCCGCCTGACCGTCGAGCTGACCAACGTCTGCAACCTGCACTGCAGCTACTGCCTGCGCGACGACGACGCGCTGCACCACCAGTCCGCGCACTTCCTGTCGGTGGAGCTGTTCACGCGGATCGTCCGCGAGGCCCGGGCGGCGATGGGCATCGAGCAGGTGACGTTCACCGGCGGCGAGCCGACGCTGCACCGCCAGTTCGGCGACATTCTTGCGGTCGTGGCGGACGAGTCGTTGACGTGCAGCCTGGTCACCAACGGCTGGCACTTCGAGCGGGTGTGGCCGCTGCTCGCGGCGCACCGGCGGAGCGTGACGCACGTCTCCTTCAGCCTCGACGGCACCACCCGCGACGCGCACGATGGCTGGCGCGGCCACGGCTCGTTCGACCGCGTCGTGCAAGCCATTTCGCGCTGCTGGGCGAGCGCGTTCCCGTTCAAGGTGAAAGTCATGTTGCGCCGCGACACGGCGCCGGAGCTGGAGCGCTTCGCGCTGTTCGCGGCGCGGATGGGCGCCGCCGGTCTCAGCTTCGGGCACGTCATGCCGACGTCGACGGCGGTCGCCGACGCCTCGGCCTTGACGCTCGAGGAGCGGACCGCAGCCGAGCGCGAGATCGCCGTCCTCGCGCGGATCCTCACGATGCCGATCGGGATCGACGTCGGCTATCACAACACCGCGCCGGTCGCGCCGTGCTCGCCGCTGGCCGGCGTCAGCGCCAACGTCGACTATCGCGGCCAGCTCACGCTCTGCTGCAACCTGTCGGGATTCCGCGGTGCCCAGGGCCAGACGGACGTCGCCGGCGACCTGACCCGCGAGCCGTTCGCCGACGCCGTGGCGCGGCTGCAGACCCTCGCCGCGGCCCAGGCCGGCCATCGCCTGCGGACGCTCGCCGCGCTCGACGCCGCCGGGGCTCCCGCCGATCTGTCGACCGCCTCGCCGTGCCTGCTGTGCCTCGGCGCGCTCGGCAAGACGCCGTGGACGGCAGCGCCGGCGGTCACCGACGCGCAGGTGCTACGATTGGCGACGTAACCGCTGCCATCAGATCGCTGCCGCGCATGTCGACCGACCGCCCGCCTGACGCCGCTCTTCCCGCCCCGCACGATCACGTCGTCTTCACCGATCTCGACGGGATCGAGGGCGTCCTGGTCGATCTCGACACGAAGCAGTACTTCCAGCTGAATGCGACCGCCAGCCTGATCTGGCGCGGCCTCGCGCGCGGGACGGCGGCCGAGCTCATCGCGCAGGAGATGACCGCCGAGTACGACGTGACGCTGGAGCACGCGCGGGCCAGCGTCGACACGGCGATCCGCGACTTCGCGGACCGCGGGCTCATTACGTCCCCGCGGGCACGAACCGCACCTTGAACAGCCTGGGCCACCGCTTGCCGGTGATGTAGAACGTGCCGTCGGCCGGGTCGTAGGCGATACCGTTCAGGACGTCGACGCCGCGGGCTTCGCTCGACGTCAGCAGACCGCTGGCGTCGATCCGCTCGTGCACGATTCCGGTCGCCGGATCGATCCGCACGATGACATCGCGTCGCCAGACGTTGCCGTAGATGCTGCCGTTCGCGCACTCGAGCTCGTTGACCCACCGCAGCGGCACGTCGTCGAGCGTGACGCGGACGGTGCGATGGACCTCGAACGTGTCCGGACGCCGGAACATCAGCACCGGACCGCCGTCCCCCATCACGAGCGACGTACCGTCGTAGCAGAGGCCCCAACCGTCGCCGGTGTACTTGAACTGCCGCCGCAGCGCCAGCGTCGCCGCGTCGTAGACGAAGCCCGTGTCGTTCTGCCACGTCAACTGGATCAGGCCCTCCGGCGTGAGCGCCACGCCCTCGCCGAAGAGATCGGGCGCGAGCGCGACATTCCGAAGGACCTTGCCCGTCGTCAGGTCGACGCGCCGGATCGTCGACTCGCCTTCGAGGCCAGTGCTTTCGTAGAGGGCGCCGTCGTGGTAGAGCAGCCCCTCGGTGAACGCCCCACGATCGTGGGGGTACGAAGCGACGACCTCGACGCGCATCGGGCGCGCCGGGTGCTGCACGGCCGGGATGATCACTCCGCCCGCACCGGTCAGGACGTGCCGAGGCGCATCCGCGCGGACGGCCGGCGTGACCCACGCCATCACGGCGAGCGCCGCCACCGGCACAGCCATACCCACGAGGATGGCCGCGTTCGTGCGCCAGTCCAGCCGTGGGACGGCGCGCATGTCGGGCGGAGCCGGCATGCGGCGACTCTACAACGGTTCACGGGCCTTCCGATTGTGGGTTTGCCGCTACCTAGGTGGGTCCCCGGCGCGGCACCGGCGACCCTCCGGGCCCCGGCACGCTCCCTGCACTCACGGTCAGCGCGATGTTGCCGACGCCCGGGTATCACTGCTTCGTGGCCTTGCTGCTGGTCCTCGTGATGGCGCCAGGGCTGATCGGCCCCGCCGTTCGCGCCACCGCGCCGACCACGGCCGAAGCGGCTGAGCATTCGATGAAGCAGTTCCTCGCCCAGGGCGACACGCTCCGGCCGTATCGCGCGATGCGGCGGCTCGAGGCGCGCAACGGCGACTCGGTCGGCTGGCTGCAGGCATCGACCGAATTCGCGCACTCGACCGGCCTGCGCTACACGATCACGGCCGAAGGCGGATCAGGCAGCATCCGCGACCGCGTGCTGCGCGCCGTCCTCGACGGTGAACGCGAGGTCATCGCGCGCGGCGAGATGGCGCGCTCGGCGCTGGCGCCGTGCAACTACGCGTTCCAGGCCGGCGGCGTCGACGCCAGCGGCCTCGTCAAGGTGCTGCTGGCGCCGCGGCGAAAGGAGCGCGTCCTCGTCGCCGGCACGATGTTCCTGCGCCCGACCGACGGCGAGCTGGTGCGGGTCGAGGGCCGGCTGGCGAAGAGCCCGTCGTTCTGGGTGAAGACCGTCGACATCGTGCGGACCTACGAGCGCATCAACGGCATCGTGGTGCCGGTCGCGCTCGACACCAAGGCGCAGGTGCGGATGTTCGGAAAGGCCACGTTGCGCATGACCTACACCTACTCCGAGATCGACGGCCGTCCGGTCGACGCCGGCCGCTAAGTCCCCAGCTATCACGTTTCCAGGGGACTGGTCGTGCGTCGCTCCAGCGGGAGGCTCGCGTGCCTTCCTACGGCAGCGTGCCGTAAACGAGCGCGACGAAGTCCTCCGGCTTCATGAAGCCGTGGCCCCACGCGGCATCGAAGGCCGCCGTCGGCTTGGCCGCCTGCACCTCGGCGAGCCCCTTGCCGGAACCCTTCAACCGCCCTACCCCATCGCGAACCGCCGCGAGCATGTCGCGGTAGCGCTGCAGCGCCGCACGATCGGCAAGCGGTCCGTGCCCCGGCACGATCTTCGTGTCGGCGTCGACCGCCGACAACGCACCGTTGGCCGCGGCGAGCATCCCGTTGATGTTGCCGCCAGTGCTGCCGTCGATGAACGGATACGTTCCGTTGAAGAAGGTGTCGCCCAGGTGCAGCACGTTGGCCGTGGCGAAGCGGATCGAGATGTCCGTGTCGGTATGCGCCGGCGGGAAGTAGCGCAACGTGAGCTCCTCGCCGTTCGACCGCAGGGTGCGGACGTCGGTGAAGGTCTCGGTCGGCAGCGCCTCCGGCGGCTCCGGATCCATGTGGAGCCCGATCACGTCGTGCGGCTCGGACAGACGTGTCTTGGTGTTGGCGTGGGCGAGGATGCTGGCGCCGGCGCGATGCAGGCTGGCGTTGTTGTCGACGTGATCGAAGTGCCAGTGGGTGTCGATCGCCACCTTCACCGGTCCGCCGATGGCGGCGAGCGCGGCCTTCAGCTGCGGCCAGGCCGGCCGCACGAAGTTGTCCACGACGACGAGACCGTCAGGGCCGTGCAGGACGACGACGTTACCGCCCGGTCCCGCGAGCAGCTCGACGCGATCCGACAGGCGCGTGCGCGCGATCGGCGCCTTGGCCATGTCGGCGCGTCGGGCTTCGAGCGCGGCGACGCCGGCAGCCGCGGCCGGAGTCTGCGCTGCAGACACGGCGAACGGCGACCAGCGGTGGATCAGCGCCGCACCAGCCAGCGATCCCGTGGTCTGGAGCAGGGCGCGGCGCGTGAATCTGGAACTGGTGGACCTTCGCATGGGGCCCCCTTCGAGGCGAGCTTACACGCGACGTTCGAACACCGCAACGGCATGGCGGGCAGCTCGCCGCACGTCGAGCTCTGACTCTAGGCGGCGACCGGCAGGACGCTTTCGATGGCGGCGACGAGCTGCGCCAGTCTCACCGGTTTGGTGAGATAGCCATCCATGCCGGCGGCGAGGCAGCGCTCGCGATCGCCGCTCATGGCGTGCGCGGTGAGCGCGACGACCGGCGTCCGGTTGCCGCCGGCGCGCTCGGCGGCGCGAATCTCAGCCACCGCCTCGAAGCCGTCCATCTCCGGCATCTGGACGTCCATCAGCACCAGATCGAAGGGCTGCTGCCGCCAGCACTCGACGGCTTCGCGGCCGTGGTTGGCCACCGTGACGGTGTGGCCGAGGCGCTCGAGGAAGCGCTGCGCCACGCGCTGGTTCACGGCGTTGTCCTCGGCGAGGAGCACGCGGAGGCCGGTGCGCGCGGTGACGACGGCGCGCGGCGTGGGGATGGTGGACGTCTCGTCGTCGTGAACCGCGCCAGCGTGAACGCCGAGCTCAACGGTGAAGTGGAACAGACTGCCGGCGCCAGGTGTGCTCTCGACGGCGATCTGGCCGCCCATCAGCGCCACCAGCCGGTTCGAAATGGCCAGGCCCAGGCCGGTTCCGCCGAACTTGCGGGTGGTCGAGCCGTCGGCTTGGGTGAACGCAGCGAAAATGCGCTCTTGCTTGTCGGCGGCGATGCCGATGCCGGTGTCGCGTACCCCGAGGCGCAGGCCGACGCGCCCATCGGCCCGGCTCTCAGCGGACACCGACACCCGCACTTCGCCCTGCTCCGTGAACTTCACGGCGTTGCCGAGAAGGTTGACCAGCACCTGCCGGAGCCGGCCCGCGTCGCCGACCAGGGCGGGCGGCACCTGCGGATCGACGTCGAGCGCCAGTTGAAGGCCCTTGCGCTCGGCGGTGAGGCGGATCACCGCGAGCGTCGAGTCGAGCAGTGGCTGCAGCTCGAACGGCGTCGCGTCTAGCTCCAGCTTGCCGGCCTCGATCTTCGAGAAGTCGAGGATGTCGTTGAGCAGATCGAGCAGCGACGCGGCGCTGTTGTAGGCAGTCGTCACGCTCTCGCGCTGGTCGAGCGAGAGGGGCGTCAGCAGGACCAGCTCGGTCATGCCAAGCACGCCGTTCATCGGCGTGCGCAGCTCGTGGCTCATGTTGGCGAGGAATTCGCTCTTGGCACGGCTCGCCGCCTCGGCGCGGTCGCGGGCATCGGTCAGCGCCTTGTTGACGCCGAGCAGCTCCGCCGTGCGATCGGCCACGGCCGATTCGAGCCGATCCCGGTGCCCGCGCAACTGCGCGTCGCGGGCCTCGATCTCGGCCAGCATGTCGTTGAAGCGATCGACCAGCTGGCCCAGCTCGTCGTCGCCGTGCCGCGTCGCGCGGAGATTGTAGGCCCGTTCGGTCGAGACCTGCTGGGCGGTGCGTGCGAGATCGTGGATCGGTTGCGCGATGACCCGCTGCAGCCGCCGCGACAGCAGGAACGCGATCGATCCCGCGACGAGGAACAGCGCCGCCACCAGCCACAGGCTGTGGCGCAGCCGCGCCGCGACCGGGTCGAGGCTGACTTCGATGGCGAGCGTACCGGCCCGGCTGTTGCGCATGTGCACCGGCCGTACGAGCACGATGCGCCCCGATTCGGTGTCGATGCGATCCGCGCCCGCCGGACAGCTCTGCCCGGCGACGGAGCGCTCGAAGCGCGCCAGCTCCGTGCCGTCGGGCAGCGTGAGACACGCCAGCGTCACGTCGGCGACGGTATGCAGCGAGCGCAGCGTCTCGCCGGCGGCCTGGTCGTCGGCGAAGGCGAGGGCCGCGGCACTGTGCGCGGCAACGACGTCGCCGATGGTCGTGAGCCGCTCGGTGCTGCTCCGACGGGCCGAAAACTGATCGTAGACCAGCAGGCCGGCACAGGCGACGAGCAGCGCGACCGCCGTGGTGCTCATGATGACGATCACGAGCTTGGTGCCGATCGAGCGATGACGCAGCATCGGCATCGCCATGTCAGGCCTCGACGATCCGGGCGAGGGCCAGCAGCTTCGAGCTGATGCGCAGGCCGGCGTGTTCCGCGGCGCCGCGGTTGATCTCGAAGCGGACGCGCTTGGCTTCGAGGATGAAGTTGACCATGCCGCCCTGCTGCACGAGCGGCGGACCGTCGGCGACCGTCAGCGTCGGCGCGCCGCGCAGCTCCTTCAACAGTTCCGGCCACCGGGCCTGCTCGCTGCGCGACAGGAACAGGATGTGACAGCGGCCGAGCGCCGCCAGCGTGGCGCCGCGCGACACCTGGACCTTGTGACCCTGGACGACCTGATCGCGGAAGGCGTTGTCGAGGGCGCCGCCGAACGGATCCTCACCGAGGACGCACACCTTGAGCGGGGCGCCGTCCGCGCCGAGCGCCCCCGCCGGCCACTCGACGAAGTTGGCGAAGTTGTAGAGGAACGCGGCCTTGACCTGGTGCTCGCTCGGCGCGCCCGCACCCACCGGCGCCGCGCTCATCGCGAACGCCGCGGCCGCGGCCACCCAGGCCCGACGCACGCGAGGAAGACGAACGCACAGCATGGCGTGGTCGCCTAGAACGCCCAGGTGGTCCGAAGTGTGACCGCCCGGCGCGGCTGCGTGACCTCTTCGTTGAAGACGCTGAGGAACTCGGGATGGCTGGCGTCGAGCAGGTTCAAGCCGGCGAGGCTGAGCGTCAGGTGATCGGACACCTTGTAGCCGGCCCGCAGATCGACGCGCGCGTGGGCCGGGACGCGCCCGGCATCGGAGCTGCCGAGCCCGTGGATCGACGCATCGGCCTCCCAGCGCCGGCCGAACGAGACCAGCGAGCGCAGCACCACCTGGTGCCGCGGGCTGTCGTCCTCGGAATTCTCGAAGCGCAGCTCCCGTTCGCTCCCGTCCGACGTCAAGGCGAGATCGAGGAGGGTGTAGCCGGCCGTCAGCGTCCAGCCCTGGCGCGCACGCCACGTCGCCAACGCCTCGGCGCCATAGGCGCGGCCGCGCAGGTTGTCGTCGATCAGGTACGGCGCGCGGATGAACGGCACGGCCGCAGGCACGAACCCGGGGGTGCCTGGCGTCAGCGAGAGCAGGTGATCGTAGTGGTTGCGGAAGGCCGACACGTCGAGCGAGACGGTCGACCACTGGCGCCGGTAGCCCACTTCCGCCGCCCACAGCTCCTCGGCGTCCGGTGTGCCCTGGCCAACGACCGTGAGCACCACCGGCAGGCCCTGCGGCCCGGGTGCCACCGCGACGTCAACGCGCGCGTCGTTCTCGAACAGCGACGGCGGACGCACGCCGCGCGTCACCGCCGACCAGATCGACTGGCGCTCCGACAGCGCCCACAGCGCCCGGACGTTCGGCTGCAGCTCGAGGCCGGTGTAGGGGTTGCGTTCGACCTTCATGCCCAGCGTGAGGGTCAGGCGCTCGGGTACGATCCCGATCTCGTCCTCGGCGAAGGCGCTCAGCAGCCACTCACGGCGGTCGGTCTCGCCGAACTGCACCTGGTCGCTGTTGATCAGCCGCGAGTGGCCGTGACGGTAGCCCAGGCCCCACACGAGGTCGTGCCGTGCCGCCGGCGACTGGCGATGCTGGAAGTCGACGTCGAGGGTGGTGCGCGCGTGATCGAGCACGGCCTCGCGCCGGCTGGTGTGATCGGCGAACACCTGCAGGCTCGTCTCCGAGTGCGGCGAGTGCGTGCGCGTCCAGCGGCCGACCACGTTGCGCCCGCCGACGTCGGCGCGCTCGTCGAAGAGGTGACGGTAGGGCGGCGTGAGCGTCGGCGTCGACGACGACTGGTCTTCGCCGCCGGCGTGCAGGTCACCCTGCAGCGTGAGCTCGTCGGCCTCGGTGGCGCGGTAGTCGGCGCGGAACCCGCTGCGCGCCATCCGCCAGCCGTCGTGGGCCGGCTCCCCGTCGGCGCGGGCCAGCGGCCCGCGATCGAACGCCTTGCCCCAGACCCGCCAGGAGAGCCCGTCGCCGATGCTGCCGCCGTAGCGGACGCTGGCGGCCAGGCGCTCCTCGGAGCCGGTGCTCAACGTCACGCGGGTCCCCGGGGTGCTGCCCGCCGGCTTGGTGATGACGTTGATGACGCCGTTGACCGCGTTGGCGCCCCACATGGTGGCGCCGGGCCCGCGAATGACCTCGATGCGCTCGATGTCCTCGAGCGGCACGTCAACTTCGTCCCAGTACACGCCCGAATAGAGCGGCGAGTACACCGACCGGCCGTCGACGAGGACGAGAAGCTTGTTGGCGAAGCGCCCCTGGAACCCGCGCGCGGTCACCGCCCACTTCGAGCCGTCGATGCGCGCCACGTGCAGCCCGGGCACCAGGCGCAGCAGCTCGGGGACGCTGGTCAGTCCCGAACGGCGGATGTCCTCGTTGGTGAGCACGAAGACGGCCGCCGGCGAGGTGCCGAGCGGACGCTCCTTCTTCGAGACCGACGTCACCTCCAGCCGCATCAGGTCCTCGACGCTGTAGCGCGTCAGGTCGACGGTGGACTGGGCGAACGCGGTGCCGCTGGCGCAGGCGAGCAGTCCAGCCATCACGGTTGTGGACAGGATCGCGAAGCCGGTCGGCCGGCGGGCGGAAGCGGGTCGTCTGTCGAAGGCAGGCATGTGCAGAAATGTGTGCCCCCGGTACGGAGGCCCCCCCTGGGTAAATCGGGTGGCCGCACACAGCCATGAATCGGCCCGCGAACACATCGACAAATATCTGTCCCGCCGAGAGATCCGCCCGGCAATGAAAGGCATCGCGGAGGCCGTGCCGGGGCCCGCGACGCCGATGCGGTGTCGTCACCCCGACGCGGTAGAGTCTGCATGTGATTTCCACGCGCGCCTCGCTCCTCCTCCTTTCGATCGCCACGGCGGCCATGGGCTGCCGCTCCACGCCACCACGACCGGCGACGGCGCCCCGCGTGTCGACGCCCCCCATGACGGCGGACCGGACGGCGTGGCTCGACCAGTTCGCGCGCGGCTACTTCCCCGGGCGCAGCGGCCAGCTCTTTCTCGTGCCCCGCGAGGGTGAGTTCGTCGTCGATCGCGATCCGCGCTACGCCTTCATGCACGGCTCGCCCTGGCGCTACGACACGCACATACCGCTGATCCTGCACGGCGCGCCGTTCATCAAGGCGATGGTCTCGAACCAGCGGGTGACCCAGCAGGACGTCGTGCCGACGCTGGCGGAGCTGCTCGGCACGGCGCCACCGGCGACGGCCGTCGGCCGATCGCTGCGCGAGGCGCTCGCGCCGGCCACGACCCGCCCCCGCGTCATCGCGCTGCTGGTGCTGGACGGCACCCGCGCCGACTACTTCGACACCTATCGCGACGCCCTGCCGACGCTGTCCCGCCTGCGCGCCGAGGGTGCCTGGTTCAGCGAGGCGCACGTCACCTCGCTGCCGACTCAGACGGGCGGCGGCCACGCCAACCTGGGCACCGGCGCCGAGCCGCGCACGCACGGCATCGCCGTCAACAAGCTGTTCGATCGCGTCGACGGCCAGGTGCAGGAGGCCTACGATCAGCTCGACCCCGGAGAGATGCTGGCGCTGACGCTGGCCGATGTCTGGAACATCCAGACCGAAGGCAAGGCGGTCATCGTCGGCCAGGGCGGAGCCATTCGCGCCACTGCCGGGCTCCTCGGTCACGGCGGCTGCGTCATCAACGGCCGGCCGGTGCTCGCCGCCAGTTACAACGGCGGCGGAGATGGCGGCTGGGAGACCAACCCCCGCTGCTATGTCATGCCGGACGCGCTAAAGGCGCTGAAGCCGCGGACCTATTGGGAGCAGGCGGGCGGCACGTGGCTGGGCCACGACATCGCGAGCGGCTCGAAGTTCCGCCACTCGGCGCTGTTCCAGCGCTTCGAAGGCGACGGGCTGGCCGCGGTGCTCGACGCCGCTCCGCTCGGCGCCGACGACATCACCGACCTCGTCCTGGTCAACTTCAAGGGACCGGACTACGTGGGCCACGCCTACGGCCCGGCGTCACCTGAGATCAAGGAGGAACTGGCCGAGCTCGATCGCCAGATTGCCCGTGCCCTTCAGATCCTCGAGCGCAAGGCGGGCCGCGACGGGGTCGTCGTTGCCATCACCGCGGATCACGGCATGCCCGGCGAGCCGAAGCCGGGCGGCCGCCGCTACCTTGACGAGATCGTCAAGCGGATCGACGGCCGCTTCTCACCCGCCGGCGGCACCGTCGTGCAGTACTTCGGCGATGCCGCCAACAACGAGATCCACGTCGACACGGCGCGGCTGCGCACGCTGAACGTCTCCCTGAAGGACGTGGCCGCCTTTCTCGAGTCGGAGGGCCTGTTCGCGGCGGCGTTCACCGAGGACGAAGTGCGGGCCGCGCAGCGCGGTCTGGTTCGGCCGACGCGATGAGGCCCCTCAGAAGCTGAACCTGGCCGCCAGCTGGAACTGTCGCGCGGTTTCGGCCGAGGTCGGCGTCAGGAAGGACGCATTGGCCGTCGCGTTCGGCCCGTAGGTCCGGTTGACGCCGGTGATGTTCAGCCGATTGGTCAGGTTGAAGCCCTCCGCGATCAGCTCGAGGCGCCGGCCGCCGCCCATCGAGACCTGTCGCGACAACCGGAGATCGAACGTGAAGTACCCGGGCAGCTCGTAGGAGTTGTAGCCCTGCCCTGTCGGCCGATCGTTGAAGACGCTGTCGCCATTGTTGTCCTGGCCGGTGGTGGCATTGAACCGGAAGCCTTCGGACGCGATGATCCGCGACGACGCCTGCCAGTGGTTCAGGAGCATGCCCAGTGCACCGGTGAACCTGGTCGCCGGCTCGAACACCACGTTGGCCGTGAACCGCTGCCGCATGTCGAAGTCCGAGGGCCCGTGATCGGCCGCCGGGTCGAGCGGGTCCGACGGTGAGATGAACACGCCGAAGCCGGTGAAGTCGTTGACGAAAGCCGTGCCTTCGGTCTCCGAGAGGTGGTGCGCGAGCTGGAACGAGAGGCCGTGTGAAAACCGCTTCGTGAGCACCGTCACCAGCCCGTGATAGTTCTGTTCACCGATCGACGACGCGACGAAGACGTTGCCGAAGCGAGGGTCGGGCCGGTTCGTCGTCGCGTAGCGCCGCCGGCCGTCCGGCAAGGTCCCGGCATCGGCCAAATTCACGTTGAGCGACAGCGGCAGGTTGCGCGCACGGTTGCCCTGGTAGGTCACCGACATCGCCAGCGAACCCGCGAGTTCCCGCTCCGCGGTCGCGAACCAGCTGATGACCTCGAGGTCCTCGAAATCGGCCGCCATCATGCGGACGTCCGAAATCACGGCCACGTCCCGTGGGGGCGTGACACGGCCACGGCTGAAGGCCGGGGCGCCCGGCGTCGTCGGCGTCACGTTCAGGTTGATGACGTCGCGGCCGTTGCCGCGCAGGAAGGTGTTGTAGGTCTGGGCGACGAGGACGTTGAAGTACCGTCCGATGCCCGCACGCAGCACCGTGCGCTGATCACCGGTCACGTCGTAGGCCATACCGACCCGCGGCGCCCAGTTGTTGCCGTCGGTCGGGAACGCCGCGGTCAGCGGCAAGTCGGGATTCGGGTTGGCCCCAGGCCGCCCGAAGTACTCGAAGCGCAGCCCCAGATTGAGCCGCAGCCGGCCCGAGAGCCGGATGTCGTCCTGGATGAAGTAGCCCTGATTGAACGTCCTGGCTTCGAAGAACTCGGCGCCCACCGACTGCGTGAAGCGCGAATACGAGTAGGGCCGCCCGGTTGCCGGATCGATGGCGGCGCGCTCGGTCAACTGGAACTGGTCGAGCGCCGAGACCGCGCCGCGCACGCCAGCCACCGCCGGCAATCCGCCGAAGACGAACGACCCATTGATGTTCGTCGTCCGTTCGCGAAACGACACCGGCAGCAGATCGATGCCGGCCTTGACCGCGTGGCGGCCGGCGCTCCAGCTCAGGTTGTTCACGATGTGGATGCCGCGCTCGCTGGTGACGCGCGTGCCGTTGGCGTTGCCATTGAAGCTGCCGATGCCGCTGATGTCGATGTTGGGCGCGAACTCGTCGGCTTCGACCCCGTTCGAGATGCCGCGCCTCGCGTAGAGGACGCGCGCCTCGTTGACCAGGTTCGGACGGAGGACCGACACGACCTGGGCAGTGTAGGAGTAAGGGTTCTCGTCGAACCGCGTCGAGACCTCGCGCGCCAGCAGGCCGCCGTTCAAGGGCGACTCGCGGTCATGGTAGTAGTTGAACCGCAGCGACAGGCGATGCCGCGCGGACAGCTGGGTATCGTTCCGGGCAGTCAGCGTGTGGGCGCGGAAGGTCGTCGTGTAGGCGCCGATGCTGCCGGCGGGGATGCCGAGCAGGGCGGCGTTGTCGGGCCGGATCGTCGAGATGACCGGCAGATCCTGCGACCAGCGCTCGTAGCTGACGAAATGAAAGGACCGGTCGCGCAGGATCGGTCCCCCGCTCGTGGCGCCGTAGTTGTAGCGCTCGAACTCCGGCTTCGGCGCGGTCGCGGCGATCAGGAACGGGCGGGAGCTGAGCCCCTTCTGCCGCGTGAACAGATAGGCCGACCCGCTGGGCGTGTTGCTTCCCGATCGCGTGATGGCGTTCTGCAGACCACCGGCGACGCGGCCGAACTCGGCGGAGAAATTGGTGACGGTCTGGAACTCCTGGACCGCTTCCTGGCTAATCACCAGGTTTCGGGCGCCGCCCTGCAGGTTGTTCGACACCCCGTCCACGTTCATCTGCCGCAATCCGAGCCCACCGTACACCGTGGTCGGCGTTCCCGTACCCGAGCCTCCGGTCGACAGCGCCGGCGCGTTGACGCCTGGCTGCAGCACGAAGAAGTCGAGGATGCTCCGCCCGATCGTCGGCACCGCGCGGACCGTCCGCTCATCGTAGGTGTTCGCCTGGACGGTGCGCCCGACCTCCACCGCCGGCAGGTCGGCCGTCACCGACAACCCCTCGCTGAACGCTGACGACGAGAGGCCGAACTCGATCGTCACGGTCTGCCCGGCGCGCAGGATCAGGCCGTCGCGGGTCAGCGGGGCGTGGCCAGGTGCCTCGACCAGCAGCACGTACTGACCCGGTGGCATCAGTGGCAGCGTGAAGCGGCCGGCTGGATCGGTGCGCACGTCGCGCGCATAGCCGGTCTGAGCGTTGAGGGCGCGGACCACGACATCGCCCACGACCGAACCATCGGACTCCACACGCACGAGCCCTTCGATGATGCCGTCGATGGCCTGGGCCTGGCCGTGGGCACTCGCCGCGGGGCCGAACATCATCGCCATCAGGCTGGCGATGGCGATTGCATACTGGCGGCTCCTGCGTCCTACGGTCGTCATGAGCGTCTCCTGTCTCCGCACCACGTGGAAAAACTCCATTCCATGGGCCCGGTTCGACGACGCTGCAAAGGAGGCGCGACGACGACGCAAATCTTGGATCTACTTTTTCGAGCGGCCTCCCGAGGTGGGGCCGCGGAGCAGCCGGCGCTCGAGGAACCCCCGCATAAGCCCGGCGATCGTCTCGCTCTCCTCTTCGAGCGCGAAGTGACCGGTGTCGAGCAGGTGCAGCTCGACGTCCTTCAGGTCACGCGTGTAGGGGTGGGCCCCCTCGGCCGGGAAGATCGGATCGTTCTTCCCCCACACGATCAGCGTCGGCGGCTGGTAGCGGCGGAAGTAGGCCTGCCACTCCGGGTAGCGCGGCGGATTGGTGCGATAGCTGTAGAACAGCTGCAGCTGGATCTCCGTGTTGCCCGGCCGATCGAGCAGGGCCTGATCGACCAGCCAGGCGTCGGGGCTGATCCGCTCCGGCCGTCGCATGCCGTGCAGGTACTGCCACTTCGTGCCCTCGAGCTCCAGCGCCTTGACCATCGCCTCGCGGGGCAGGCCGGTCGGATCGTTCCAGTAGGCCCTGATCGGCGTCCAGAACTCGCGCAGCCCCTCCTCGTAGGCGTTGCCGTTCTGGATCACCAGGGCGCGCACCCGCTCCGGATGCCGGACCGCCAGCCGGAAGCCGATCGGCGCGCCGTAGTCCTGGACGTAGAGCGCGTAGCGGTCGAGACCGACGCGCGCGGTAAAGGCGTCGATCACGTCGGCGAGGTGGTCGAAGCTGTAGTCGAACGCGCCCAGCGCCGGCATCGCGCTGTGGCCGAAGCCCGGGTAGTCGGGCGCGATGACGTGGAAGCGATCGGCGAGCGCCGGGATCAGGTTACGGAACATGTGCGACGACGACGGGAAGCCGTGCAGGAGCAGCACGTGCGGCGCATCCTTCGAACCGGCCTCGCGGTAGAAGACGCGCACACCGTCGATATCGACGGTGTGGTACGTCGTCGCCAGGTCGGGGCTCGCGGCGGCCGGAACGGCGGGGGCGAGGACGAGCGTCAGGAACAAGACTAACCTTTTAAATAGCATATTGACAGTTAGAGCACGCCAGCTGCTAACCTGTCAACAAGCTTTTGAATGGTTACGTTCATCTTTGTCGGCGAGCGCCTCTGCATGGACTTCGTCAACACCGAGCTGGTCGAGGACGGCGTGCGGATCGATCGCCTGCGCAGCTTCGACGACCTGGTCGAGTGGTGCGCCCAGGCGCAGGTGATCGGCGCCGGCGACGCCAAAGCCATCCTCCGGCGGTGGAGCCGGACCCCGGAGGCGATCGAGGCGCATCGTCGCGCCGTCGCCTTCCGCGGCACCCTGCGGGCCATGCTCGAGGGCCTGTCCGGCGGCCGCGCCCACGTCTCCGCGCGCGCCCTCGACGCGATCAACGAGCTGCTGCGCGACGACACGCGCGAGCGTGACGTGGTGCGGACGAAGAGCGGCTACGAAACCAGGCTGCGGCGCAGGATCGAGACGCCCGGCGACCTGCTGGGCGCGATCGCGGAATCGGCGGCGGATCTGCTGAGCAAGGACGACCTGACGCTGGTGCGCGCCTGCCAGAACCCGGAGTGCGTCCTGTTCTTCTATGACACGACGAAGAACCACCGCCGCCGCTGGTGCTCGATGGCGGCGTGCGGTAACCGGGCCAAGGTCGCCGCCCACTACCGCCGCGGCCGTCAGCCTGCGGCCCGCGCTTGACGGCGGCCCGTGAATGCGTGTGAGAGGTGTCCTGCCTCCTCAATTCTGCGATTGATCGCATATTCAGGGCAGGCTTCTACCCGACGACGCCTAGGATCTGAACTGGGCGCAGTCGTATAAGTCGTTATATTAAAACGAATTGCACACATAGATCGAGGTTCGGTGACACAAGTCGGACTTGACAGGTCGGATATTGGCCCGTAGAGTCTGGCCGCATGGAAATGCAATTCGTCTCATTTTCACGCGTCCTGATGCTCGCCCTTGCCTGCCTGGCGCTACCGGGGACGGCCATGGCGCAGGCCATTTCGACCGGCGTCCTGCTGCTCGCGCACGGCGGCGCCAAGGGCTGGAACGCGGGCGTCTCGGCGATGGCCGAGGAGCTGAACCGCGAGCGCCCGGTGGAAGTGGCGTTCGGGATGGCGACTCGCGCCAACATCCAGGCGGCGGTCGATCGCCTCGCCGCGCGCGGCGTCACCCGGATCGTCGCGATACCGCTGTTCGTCTCCCCTCACAGCTCGGTGGTGCGGGCGACGGAGTTCCTGCTCGGCGCTCGCGCCGACGCGCCGGCTGACCTGGCGCTGTTCGCGCGGATGGACCACGGCGGGGCCGGCCATGCCGAGCACGCGCCAGCCGCCGGGACCGACCAGGGCACGACGCCGATCGTGTCGCCGGTCCCGATCCGGATGGCTGGTGCGCTCGGACGGCACCGGCTCGTCGCCGCGATCCTCGCGGATCGGGCCCGCGCCGTCAGCCTGGACCCGGCGCGCGAGGTCGCCATCCTCGTCGCGCACGGTCCGGTCCCCGAGGACGACAACGCCCGCTGGCTGGACGACCTCGGCGCGCTCGCCGCCGGCATGCGCGCGTCGACGCGCTTCAAGGCGATCGAGTGGCAAACGGTGCGCGACGACGCCCCGGCGCCCATCCGCGATCGAGCCGCCGCGGAGCTGCGCGACCGCGTCACGCGCATCACCGCCGCCGGCGATCGGGCCGTGATCGTGCCGGTGCTGATCTCCTTCGGCGGCATCGAGCAGGGTCTGCGCCGGCGCCTCGACGGGCTGTCCTATGCGATGGCGACGCAGGGCCTCCTGCCCGATGCCCGGATCGCGCAATGGGTGCGCGAGTCGGCGGACGCCCCGACGCCCGGCGCGGCGCCAGACGGCCCGCCGTCCGCGGCAGCCCGCGCGACCGGCGACAGCGTGCCGCGGCTCTTCGACAGCGTCACGATCAGCGCCACGCTGCGGCCGTCGCGGGTGCAGGAGACGCCCGGCACGGTCTCGGTCATCGACGCCGAGACGATGGCGCGGCGGCTGGTGGAGAACGTCGCCGACCTGGTCAAGTTCGAGCCAGGCGTCTACCTCGAGACCACTGCGAACCGCATCGGCCTGAACGGGTTCAACATCCGCGGCATCGGCGGCAACCGGGTGGTGACCCAGGTGGATGGCGTCGAGACCTCCGAGCAGTTCGACTTCGGGCCGTTCAACGTGCACCAGTTCGCGCTGGATCTCGACACCCTGAAGTCGGCCGAGATCGTCCGCAGCGCCGGCTCGGCCCTCTACGGCAGCGACGCGCTGGGCGGCGTCGTGTCGTTCTTCACCAAGGATCCCGCCGACTATCTCGGCAGCCGCGCGTTCCATGCCGCCGGGAAGACCCAGTTCGACGGCCGCTCGGATGACACGAGCGCCAACGGCGTGGTCGCCGGTGGTCGGGGCCGGGTCGTCGCGTCGCTCTTCGCGAGCTCGGCGCGCGGCCACGAATCGACGAACCGCGGCACCATCGCCACCGAGGACGCCAGACGCACCGCCCTCAACCCGCAGGATCGGCGCACCGCGCAGGCGCTCGGCAAGGTGGTCATGACGCTTGCCGACGGCAACGCCCTGCGTGCCGCGGTCGAGGTCGCCGACCACGACATCGAGACCGACGCGTTCTCGTCGCGCACGCCGGCGGTGCTCGACATCACCTCCGATGATTCGATGCGACGGCGCCGGGTATCGATCGATCAGAACGTGGCCGGCCGATCCGGGCGGCAGCAGTGGTCGTGGAGCGCGTTCGCGCAGGCAAGCGACACCACACAGGTGGTGCGCGAGCTGCGGACCGCCGGACCCGCCCGCATCGCTCGGCTGGGCACCCTCGACTACGACCAGGACACCTACGGCGCCACCGCGCTGAGCCGGACGCTCCTGGTCGTGCGCGGCCACGACGTCCAGGCCACGCTCGGCACCAGCTACGAGCATCACCGCTTCGACATGCTGCGCGACCGCCTCGACATCGACGCGCGGACGGGCGCCGTGGTGCCGCCGGTGGGCCTGATCCTGCCGACCACGTACTTCCCGGCGAGCGACGTCGGCGAAGGCGGTGCGTTCGCGCAGGCCGAGGTGCGGTTCGGCCGGCTGACCCTGGTTCCGGGCTTGCGCTACGACCGCTTTTCGATGGACGCCGACGCCAACGACGCCGTGTTCCTGGCGACAGGGAGCCCGGCCGCGGCGGACTTCGCGGCGGACTCGCTGTCAACGCGGCTCGGTGCGGCGTTCCGCGTCAGCGACGCCGTGACGCTGCACGCGCAGTACGCCGGCGGCTTCCGGGCGCCGCCCTACAGCGCGATCAACAGCGGCTTCACCAACCTGCAGGGCGGCTACACCTCGATTCCGAACACCGAGCTCGAGGCCGAGACGAGCGACAACATCGACGCCGGTGTGCGCGCGGTGCTCGGCCTGGCCAGCGTCGGCGTCACCGTCTTCTCGAACCACTACGACGGCTTCATCAACCAGGTCTCGCGCGGCATCAACCCGGCAACGGGCCTGCAGGAGTTCCAGTACCAGAACGTCTCACAGGTGCGGATCCGCGGCCTCGAGCTGCAGGCCGACGTGCGCCTGAGCGACGCGCTCCGGCTGCGCGCCAGCTACGCCGCCATCCGTGGCGACGACGTCTCGGGCGACGTCGACGTGCCGCTCGCCTCGATCGCGCCGGATCAGGGCGTCGTCGGTCTCGAGTACGCGGCGCACTCCGGACGCTGGGGCGGCGAGGTCTCGACACGGGCGGTCCGGGCGCAGCGGCAGGAGGTCGCCGGCACGGGCCTCTTCGCGCCGGCGGCGTACGCCGTGGCCGACCTCACGGCGTGGATCGCCCTGCCGCACCGCGTGACGATCCGCGCCGGCGCGCTGAACCTCACCAGCGCGCGCTACTTCGAGTGGCCGAACGTGCGCGGCCGGTCGGCGGCCGATCCAGCGGTCGACCGCTACAGCAGTCCCGGGCGCAGCGGGTTGCTCTCCGTGTCGTACGGCTGGTGAGCGCGGCCGCTGTGACGGACCACACGGGGTTCGCGATGCCACTGTGTCCTGTCCGCGTGATTCGCGGCAGAAGTCCCGGGCGGGGCATCCCGTCTGGCTGCGTTGCTCGTCGCTCAGATATACCCAAAATCCTCACACCACGCGCCATGCCAGCCCGGCGCCGCGCTCCGGGACTTCTGCCACGTATCACGCGGACGGGACACTAGGAGTCGACGATGAGCGCTGAAACCGGGACGCCGCCGAGCGGCCATGACCTGCTCGCCGAGAGCACGCACGTGTCGATCGTCCGCTGCGGCGGCGGGACCATTCATCTGCAGATGGGCCCGGTGACGCTCAGCCTCACGCCGGCGGAGTTCGCGGAGGTCGCGGCCGTCGTGGTCTGCGCGATCGAGCGCCTGCAGCGGCGGGCAGCCGCGCCCGCGCGGTCACGCCCGCACTGAGGCGCTGCAGCCGGCCCACGCGGGGACGGCAACGGCTCGATCTCTGTAACCGGCTACCAACCTGTGACCGGACGCGACCCCGCGACCAGCTGCGAGCGCGGTCTCGATCTGCAGGCCCGGCCTCTCAGGAAGCGGCGCGCCGGCGGCGCCGGGCCCGGGCCGTCGCCTTGGCGTGACGCGAGAGCGCCGTGTGCGAGGCGGCGCGGCGCGGCTCCGCCTTGAGTTTCTTCGTCGCCGCGCGGGACCGTGCCGCCGACGTCTTCTTCGCGGCCGCCGACGTCTTCTTCGCGGTCCGGCTCTGGCCGGTCCGGTTGTCCCGGGCCGCGCTCGTCCGGGTGCGGGCCGAAGCCTCGCCCTTCTTCGGCGGCGCCAACTCGACACCCGCCCGCCGCGCCTTCGACAAGCCGATGGCGATCGCCTGCTTGGCCGATCGCGCACCGTGCTTCCCTTCGCGGATGTGCTCGATCTCCTCGTGGACGAACTCGCCGGCCTGCGTCGAGGGCGCCTTTCCCTCACGCTTGGCCTGTCGGGCGCGTTGCAACGTCTTCTGTTCAGGCATGATCACTCCAGTCCGTCGTTCCCCTGAGGGAATGCACGTCGGCTGCCAGCGACGCTCTGCCGTCGGGCGGCGAGAGCACGTCGACACGGCCGGGATAGAATTCGCAGCGGCCGCATGCCGCTCCAGTCGGGCACTCACCTCGGACCGTATCGGATCGTCGATCTGCTGGGCGTCGGCGGGATGGGCGAAGTCTATCGGGCCCGCGACGACCGGCTGAATCGCCAGGTGGCGCTGAAGGTGCTGCCGGCGGATCGCGTCGCCAACGCCGAGCGGCGCAGCCGCTTCCTGCAGGAAGCGCAGCTCGCCTCGGCGCTGCAGCATCCCCACATCGTCACCATTTTCGACATCGGATCGGCCGAGGTGGGCGACTACCTGGCGATGGAGCTGGTGCGCGGCCGGACCCTCGACGCGGTGATCCCGCAGACCGGCCTGCCGCTGAACAGCGCGCTGCGCTACGCCACCCAGATCGTCGACGCCCTCGCGGCCGCGCACGCCGCCGGCATCGTCCATCGCGACCTGAAGCCGGGCAACATCATGGTCACCGAAACGGACCAGATCAAGGTCCTCGACTTCGGTCTGGCCACGCTCGCCGCCGGCGGCGCCATCAACTCTACCGACGAGACCGGGGCGCGTGCCGCGGCCATCCAGACCGGCGCCGGCACGATCCTCGGCACCGTGGCCTACATGTCGCCGGAGCAGGCGGAAGGGCACGAGGTCGACGCCCGCTCCGACATCTTCTCGTTCGGCGCGATCTTCTACGAGATGCTGTCCGGCCTGCGGGCCTTCCGCGCCGGATCGACGCCGGGCACGCTGGCGGCGGTCATCAACCTCGATCCCGAGCCGCTGTCCAAGGTCGCGCGCCACGTGCCGCCCGCCGTCGATCGGGTCGTCAGCGCCTGCCTGCGCAAGGACATCAGCCGCCGCGCGCAGCTCACCTCGGATCTCAGGTACGAGCTGGAGGGACTGCGCGCGGCCTCGACCAGCGGGTCCTTGCGGCTGGCCCAGCCCGCGTCGACCAGCTGGATGCGCAGGATCGCGCTCGGTGCCGCCGTCGTCGCCGCGGCGATCGCCGCGATCGCGCTGTGGCCAGCCGCGCCGCCGCGGACGGCGTTCACACCGGTGCCGCTGACGGCGCTGCCAGGATCGGAGAGCTTTCCCAGCTTCTCGCCGGATGGCAGCCAGGTCGCCTTCTCCTGGCTGCGCGAGGGCACCCGCGGCTACGACGTCTACGCGCAGGCGATCGGTGCCGGCACGCCGCTGCGTCTGACCGACGACGAGAGCGCACACGTGTATCCCTCATGGTCGCCGGACGGCCGGTCCATCGCGATGTGGCATGTGCCCCGCGGCACCAGCCCGAACACCACAACGACGCAGGGGCGGCTGGTGATCGTGCCGCCACTCGGCGGTCCCGAGCGCCAGGTCATCGAGTGGACGGGCGCGGCGCGGCGCATTGCATGGTCGCCCGACGGACGCTGGCTGGCGGTCAGCCCCGCCACGCTGAGGTTGAACCGGGATCGGGGCATCACGATGGTGTCGCCGGCGACCGGCGAACAGATCGACTGGGCCGGCATCGACAAGACGTTCGCCGGATCGGCCGACCCCGTGTTCTCGCCGGACGGTAGCGAGGTCGCCTACACGCGGGCCCGCGACGACTTCTCATCGGAGGTCTACGTCGCGGCGGTCGGCCGCGACGGCCGGCCCGGCGGTGCACCGCGGCTGCTACCCTACGGCGGCGAGGCCAGCTACCCGGTGTGGACGCGAGACGGCACGGCACTGCTGCTGATCGATGGCGCGCCGAGCAGCAACGGCGGTGTCGTGCGCGTCCCGGTCGGCGGCGCGGGCACGCCGGCGCGGCTGGGGGGCCTCGAGCACGCCGGGTCGATCGCGGTCGCCTGCCAGACCGACCGCCTCGCCTTCCACCGCCCTGGGATCGACGTGGATCTCTGGCGACTGGATCTGGCGAACCCAACCGCGAGCGGGCGCGTCGCGCCGTCCACGATGTGGGAGGAGGGCGCCGACTATTCCCCGGACGGCACGCGCCTGGCCTTCTCGTCCAATCGCTCCGGGGCGCGCGAGATCTGGGTCGCAGACGTGTCCGGCGACGACGCACTGCAGCTGACCAACTTCGGCGGGCCCGTGCCGGGCTGGGCACGGTGGTCGCCCGATGGGCGGCAGCTCGCGTTCGACGGCCGCCCGGCAGGCAACACCGAGATCTTCGTGGTCGCGGCAGGAGGCGGCGGCCTGCGCCAGTTGACGGCGGAGCCGGGTGAAGACGCTCGGCCGGCCTGGTCGCCGGACGGCCGCTTCATCTACTTCTCCTCGACGCGCACGGGACGCCGTGAGATCTGGCGGATGGCTGCGGATGGCCGCGACCCGGTCCAGGTGACGCGGACCGGCGCCGGCACCGTCGAAGTGTCCGCCGACGGCGCGTGGATCTTCTACCAGGGCTTGACGCCACCGCTGGCCGTGCATCGCCTCCGGACAGACGGGCGCGACGACAGCGTCATCGTCGCTGGCGACGTCCGCATCGGGATGTTCCGGCCGACCGCGCGGGGCCTGTGGTTCGTGACGAACCCAGCGCCAGGCCAGACCTCGGTCCCCCTGAAGGTGCTGCGCTTCGCCGATCAGACGATCCAGGAGCTCGTGCAGGTCGACTTCGTGCCGATTTCGGTCGGCCTCTCGGTGTCGCCCGACGAGCGCTCGGTGCTCATCACCCGCAACGACCGGAACGGGAGCGACCTGCACCTCGTGAACGACTTCCGCTGAGGTCCGCAGCCCGGTCATTTCACCGTTCTTTCAGCCGGGTGCGATAGATTCTCTCTGGCATGGCCCGGCTCCACCCGATCCACCTGGCAGCCGCGATCGGGCTCGCGCTGCAAGCCGGATGCGCCGGCCGCGTGCCGCTCGATCCGGCCGCTCCCGCGACGAGCTTGCGGCAGCGCACCGGATCCGACGCCCGCCTCGATGGCGTCGTGACGCCGACGCTGCCCGCAGGCGTCCGGCCGGACGATGGCGTGTCCGCCGACGAGGCGGTCGCGATGGCGTTGTGGAACAACGCGGCCTTCCAGTCCAGCGTGAGCGACCTCGGCTTCGCGCGCGCTGACCTGCAGGAGGCCGGCATGTTCACCAACCCGGTACTGTCGCTCCTCTTTCCGGTCGGGCCGAAACAGCTCGAAGCGACCCTCCGCTGGCCGATCGAAGTGCTGTGGGAGCGACCGCGCCGGGTGGCAGCGGCACGTCTGGCGCTCGACGCGGCCGGCCAGCGCCTGGTGCAGACCGGCCTCGATCTGGTGATGGCGGTCCGCATCGCCTATGCGGACGCCAGCCTGGCCGCGGATCGCGCCCCGCTGATTCGCGAGGCGGGGTCGGTCCTCGCTCGCATCGACACGCTGACGCAGTCGCGGCTGACGGAAGGGGATATTTCGGAGCTCGAGGCACGCACCGTGCGCATCGAGGCGGCCCGCGCCACCCTGGACGCCGAGCGCGCCGTCACCGATGCGCTGGTCGCGCGGCAACGGCTGCTGCTGTTGATCGGTCAGCCCGACGACCTGCCGGCGCTCGCGCTCACGGCACCGGCGGAGCTGGGTGGCGCCTGCGGCGCGCCGGCGGATCTGCTGCGCGAGGCGCGGATGGCGCGGCCCGACGTGCGTGCCGCCGAGCTCGGCGTCGAAGCGGCCGCGGCCCGCCTGGGGTGGGAACGCTCGCGCATCCTCGCGCTGACCGCGGTGCTCGACGCCAACGGCCAGGGCCGCGAGGGGTTCGAGATGGGGCCTGGGCTCGACCTCGGCGTGCCGGTGTTCAATCGAAACCAGGGCGGCCGAACCCGGGCCAAGGCCCTGCTTCAGCAGGCCACCACCACCTATGCGGCGCTGCAGCAGCAGGTTGGCCTCGACGTCCGCGAGGGCGTCGCCCTGCTCGACCAGGCCCAGGCGGCGCTCTCGGCGTGGCGGGCCACCATCGTGAGGCCGCTCGGGGCGAACGTCGCGGACGCCGAGCGCTCGTTCCGCGAAGGCGAGACGTCGATGCTGTTCGTCCTCGAGAACACCCGCCGGTTGATCGAGGCGCGGGTGCGCGAACGCGAGCTCGTCGCCGAGCAACAGCGGTCGCGGGCGCGGATCGAGCGGGCCGTGGGGCGCTCGTGCCAGGCCCCGACGCAGGAGGCTGCGCGTGATCGGTGACCACCGTTCCTGGACGCTCGCACTCTGCGGCCTGTCGTTCGTGCTGACGGCGTGCGGCTCGTCGGAGCCGGCCAAGAGTGCGCCGCCCGCCAAGGTCGCCGCGGGCGTCACCGAGGCGTCGCTCACGACCATCACCTTGACCGCTGCCGCGGCCGCCCGGCTGGGGATCGAGACCGCGGTAATCGCGGCACGGGGGGTGACCCGAACGCGCACCCTCGGTGGCGACGTCGTGCCAGCCGGCGGCGCGCAGAGCACGGTGACGGCGCCGGTGGCGGGCACGCTCGAAGCCGCTGGCGGCACCTCCAGCATCGGAACGACGATCGCCAAGGGGACGACGATCATGCGGCTGGTGCCGCTCGCACCGGCCGAACGTGACGTCCGCGTCGAAGCCGAACGAGCGGCCAACGAAGCCGCCGGTCGCCAGACGCTGGCCGCCCAGCGCGCTCAGCGCGCCACCCGCCTGGCGGCAGATGGCGCCGGCAGCCGCCGCGCCGCCGAGGAAGCGCAGGCCGACCTCGTGGTGGCCGACGCCGCCCTCAGGGCGGCCCAGGATCGCCTGGCGCTCGCCTCGCGCGGGGTGAGCGCCAGCGGTGCGGTCGCGCTGAACGCGCCCGCCGACGCCGTGCTCCAGGCGGTCCACGCCGGCCCCGGCCAGACAGTCGCCGCCGGCGCGCCGCTGTTCGACCTGGTCCGCCTCGACACCGTCTGGATCCGCGTGCCGCTCTACGCCGGCGACGTCGACCAGATCGATCGCCGGACGGCCGCGCGCATCGTCCCGCTCGGCGCGCCCGGTACCGCAGCGGGGATCAGCGCCGCGCCGGTGACGGCGCCGCCGTCCGCCGATCCGTCGACGGCCGCCGTCGACCTCTACTACGCGGCCGCCAATCCTGCCGGAGCGCTGCGGCCCGGGCAGCGCGTCGGTGTCCGCGTGCCGCTCGTGGCCGCCGCGCAGAGTCTCGTCGTGCCGGCCGCCGCGCTCCTGCACGACGCCTACGGCGGCACCTGGGTCTACGAGGCCCGGGACGGGCACGTCTTCGTGCGCCGGCGGGTGTCGGTGTCGGACATCGTCGACGGGCTCGCGGTGCTGGACCAAGGTCCGCCGTCTGGCACACGCGTCGTCGTCGCCGGCGCCGCCGAGCTCTTCGGCACCGAGTTCGGAGTCGGCAAGTGACGCGGGAGCCGATCCGATGATGCGGGCGCTGGTCGCCGCCGCGCTGCGGCTGCGGATCCCGGTCGTGGCCCTCTCGGTCGTGCTGATCGTGGTCGGCATCCGGGCCACACGGGACGCGCCGTTCGACGTCTTTCCGGAATTCGCGCCGCCGCTCGTCGAGATCCAGACCGAGGCCCCGGGCCTGTCCAGCGCCGACGTCGAGGCGCTGATCAGCGTCCCGCTCGAAGCGGCGATGAGCGGCGTCCCCGGCCTGCAGACGCTGCGATCGAAGTCGGTGCTGGGCCTGTCCTCGGTCGTGCTCATCTTCCAGCAAGGCGCCGAACGCCTGTCCGCCCGCCAGCTCGTGCAGGAGCGCCTGACGCGCGTCGCCGCGACGCTGCCGGCGGCGGCGCGTCCGCCCGTGATCCTGTCGCCGCTGTCGTCGCTGAGCCGGGTGATGAAGATCGGCGTCTCCTCGAAGACGCTGTCCCAGGTCGAGCTGACCACGCTGGCGAAGTGGACCGTACGGCCGCGTCTGATGGCCATCCCCGGCGTCGCCAACGTGGCCATCTGGGGCCAGCGCGATCGCCAGCTGCAGGTGCTGGTCGACCCGGATCGCCTGCGCGCCAGTCATGTGTCGCTGCAGGAGGTCATGGCGGCCACCCGCGACGCGACCTCGGTCTCCGCCGGCGGCTACGTCGAGACGCCCAACCAGCGGCTGGCGGTGACGCACACGTCACCGGTGCGGCGGGCGTCGGATCTGGCGCAGATGGCGCTCACGCCTGGCGC
>JANOIR010000365.1:0-10180 GCA_031407765.1 Vicinamibacteraceae bacterium | reverse complement strand
ACAGCAGTACCTGCGGGACGAAGCCGGGCTGGCGAGGACGCTGGAGGCGTTCGCGCCGGCGATCCCGCAGGACGTCGAGCTGCGACTGGCCCGCGCCGCGCTCGCAGAGCTCCGCACCGAGCCGGGTGCCGTGGCCGCGTCCGAGCGCGTGCGGTTGGCCGCGGCGGAGCGGTCGGCCAGCGTGCAGGGCGGGTACGACGCGGTGGCCGCCGGGGAACGGACGCCGGGCAAGGCGGCGCCGCCCGGGGCGTTCGAAGAGGAGACGCGCCGTCGGGTCGAGATCGCGGCCACGGCCTACGAGCAGGCGATCGACGCGGGCGCCGACGTCGCCGAGGCGCACCTGCGGCTGGCCCGCAACCTGCTCGTGCTGGATCGGCTCGACGCGGCCGAACGCCACCTCGCGCGCGCGCTGGAGCTGCCCGCGGATCCGCGGCAGACCTACCTGACCAGACTCTTTCTCGCCGACCTGCGCGAGCGCCAGCACCGACCGGCCGACTCGATGGCGGCCTATGCGAGCGCGCTGGCGACGTGGCCAGGCGCGCAGGCGCCCGTCGTGGCGCTGGCGCGGCTGCGTGCCCTCGGCGGTGCCACCGAGGCGGCGCGCACCACCCTCAGCCGTATCCATGTAGAACGGGACATGCGCGAACGCTCCGATCCCTGGATGGGCTACATCGGCGGCCAAGGCTGGCGCGTGCCGGCCGCGCTCGCCGCACTCCGTCGCGACATCGAGCCACTGCCGTGACACGCTGCTTGCTGCCGATCGCCATCGTCGTCGCAATCGCCACCAGCGTTGGCGCCATCCAGTTCAGGACCAGCGTCGACGTGGTTCGCATCGAGGCGCTCGTCCTCGCCGGCGGCCGCCCGGTCCCTGGACTGACCGCCGCCGACTTCGTCGTCAGCGACAACGATGCGCCACAGGTGGTCCGCGTCCGCGCGCTGACGCACGAGCCGATCGACGTGGCGATCGCGCTGGACGTCAGCAGCAGCGTCGAGGGCACCCGGCTGGCGCGCCTGCGGGCCGGCGCGGAGGCGCTCGTGGCGCAGCTGACACCGGCCGATCGCGCCACGCTCCTGACCTTCGATCACGCGCTCGTCCTCGGCCCGCGCGACGCCGATCGGGCTGCGCTCGAAGCGCGCCTGCGCACGCTCGGCGCGCAAGGCCGGACCTCGCTGGTGGACGCCGCGACCACCGCGCTGGTGTGGAGCGCCGGCCGCGAGCGGCCGATGCTCGTGCTCGTGTTCAGTGATGGCCGCGACACCGCGAGCTGGACCCGGCCGGAACAGGCGCTGGCGCTGGCCCGCACCAGCGATGCGGTCGTCGACGCGGTCGTGGCCGGTGACCTGCTCCAGCCGAGCGTCGCGCGCGTCGCCGGCCGCGGCACAGCGATCGCGCAGCCGCCACACGAGCGCTTCGTCGCGGATCTGGCCGCGCTGACCGGAGGGCGGGTTCGCAACGGCGGCTCGGGCGCCGGCCTGGCCGGTGCCTTCCGCGATTCGCTCCAGCAGTTCCGCTCCCGCTACGAGATCAGCTACGAGCCCGCCGATCGGACGCCGGGGTGGCACGCCGTCGACGTCCGCGTCCCGGGCCGGCGTGCGACGACGGTCCACGCCCGTCGGGGCTATCAACGCTGACGCATGGTCAGTCGATCGAACGTCTCCACCAGCTCGGGCTGCTCGAGGGCGTCGGCGAACGCGACGAGGCGCGTCAGCGTCCGGAGTCGATCGGCGGCCGACTGCTGCCGCGTCTCGCGGCTGGTGACCTCGCCCACCAGCCGCCAGCGAGCCTGCCAGGCGAGCGCCTCATCCCGGGTCATCGCCACGCCTCAAGTATAGCGATCGTGACACAATGCCGCCGATGCTGGCGCCAGCGCTGGCCGGGCTCACGGCCGGCCTGATCCACGTGCTCTCCGGGCCGGACCACCTGGCCGCCGTGGCGCCGCTCGCCGGCGGGCGCGGCAAGGCCTGGCGCGCCGGCTTTCTCTGGGGTCTCGGCCACTCCGGCGGCGTGCTCGCGGTCGCGCTGGCGGCGCTCGCACTGCGCGGGGCGCTGCCACTCGACGCGCTGTCGTCGTGGAGCGAGCGGATCGTCGGCGTCGTCCTCGTCGGCATCGGCCTGTGGGGCTTCACCCGCGCGCTCCGCGGCCCCATCCACTCGCACGTCCACGTCCGCGCCGCCGCCGCGGTCGGCGTGCTGCACGGCGTCGCCGGCAGCTCCCACTTCCTCGGCGTGCTTCCGGCCCTGGCGCTGCCATCCGCCGCGGCGTCGTTCGGCTATCTCGCCGGCTTCGCGCTGGGCACGGTCGCCGGCATGACCGGCTTCGCCGGCGGTCTCGGCGTCCTCGGCGGCCCGGACGACGCGCCGCGGCATCGCCGCTGGCTGCTCTCGGCGTCGTCCGCCCTGGCAATCGTGGTCGGGCTCGTCTGGATCCGGGGTTAGCGGCTCACACGACTCCGGAGTCGTCGGCCTACAACTTTCGCAGGATCAGACACTTCAGGTAGAGCGTCTCGGGGACGCCGAGGAGCACCGGGTGATCGCGGCCCTGAATCCGCTTCTCGACGATCGAGACGGCGACGCCGGCGTCGGCGGCCGCGGCGCGGACGACCTCCTCGAACAGCACATCGTCGACATGGTGCGAGCAGGTGCTCGTCACCAGGATCCCGCCCGGGGCAAGCAGGCGGAGCGCGCGCCGGTTGATCTCCTTGTAGCCGGTCAGCGCCTTGGGCACCGAGGCCTTGTTCTTGGCGAACGCCGGCGGGTCGAGCACGATCGTGTCGAAGCGCTCGTCACGGCGATCGAGCTCGTGCAGCTCGTCGAAGACGTTGACGGTGCGCACGTCGATGCCGCGGATGCCGTTGCGCGCCGCGTTGGCGTGGATGCGGGCGCTGGCGTCGGCCGAGATCTCGATCGCGACCACGTCGGTGCAGGCCGGCGCGAGCGCCAGCGCGAAGCCGCCGTCGTAGCTGAAGGCGTCGAGCAGGCGTCCGTGCGCGTAGCGCAACGCCGCCTCGCGGTTCTCGCGTTGATCGAGGAACAGGCCGGTCTTCTGCCCACCGCGCAGATCGACCTCGTAGTCGATGCGCCCTTCACGCGCCGGGACGCGATCGGGCACCGTGCCGGCAACGACCGTCACCTGCGGCTCGAGGCCTTCGAAGGCGCGCACCTTGGCATCGTTGCGGACCAGGATCCCGGCCGGCCGCAGCCGCTCGCTGAGCGCGGCGACGATGGCCGGCTGCAGACGCTCGGTGGCCTGCGACAGCGTCTGCACGACGAGGTAGTCGCCGTAGCGGTCGACGATCAGCGACGGCAGGAGATCGCCTTCGCCGTGCACCAGACGGTAGGCGGTGCCATCGATGCCGAGCGAGTCGCGGAAACGGATCGCCTGATCCAGCCGATCGCGGAGGAAGTCGGGCCCGACCACGGCCCCGCCGGCGGTGAGCAATCGCAGCGCGATCTGTGAACGATCGCTGTAGAAGGCCGATCCCAGCGGCCGGCCGCGCGGACCGAGGACGTCGACGACCTCGCCGGGCCCGGCCGTCGCCTCGCTGATGTCCGAACGATAAATCCAGACGTGCCCGGACTTTGCGCGCTCCACGCCGCGGGGCGTGACGACCACGGATGACATGGCCGTATAGTACAATGCGCTGTCTATGCGCGTTGCGATTGGGGCCGACCATGCGGGCTACGAGCTGAAGGAAATCATCAAGCAGACGCTCGATGAGCTGCGCGTCGCCTACAAGGACTTCGGTACCGACTCGGACGAGTCGGTGGATTACCCCGACTACGCCGCCAAGGTGGGGCGCAGCGTCGCCGCCGGTGACTTCGATCGCGGCATTCTGGTCTGCGGCACCGGCATCGGCATGGCGCTCGCCGCCAACAAGATCGCCGGCGTGCGCGCCGCGCCGGTCGTCGACCTCGAGTCGGCCCGGCTGGCCCGTGAGCACAACAACGCCAACGTGCTCGCCATCGGCGCCCGCGTGACGCCGCCCGAGCGCGCGCTCGACCTGGTCCGCCTGTTCCTGAAGACCGAATTCGAGGGCGGCCGCCACGAGCGGCGCCTCCAGAAGGTGGCCGCGCTCGAGCAGGGCGCGCCCACCCCAAGAGACCAGCGCTTGACGAGTGCCTGACCAGCACTTTACCGGCGCCTGATCGCGCCCGCTCCGCGAGCTTTCATGTCCACGACCACGCACGACGTCCGCGCCGCCTTTTCCCGCACGCTCGCCGAGACCGATCCGGACATCTTCCGCACCATCCACCGCGAGGTGGCGCGGCAGAACGGCGGCCTCGAGCTGATTGCTTCCGAGAACTTCGTCAGCCTCGCTGTACTCGAAGCCGTCGGCACCGTCCTGACCAACAAGTACGCCGAGGGCTACCCGGGCCGGCGCTACTACGGCGGCTGCGAGGAAGTCGACGTCGCCGAGTCGCTGGCCATCGCCCGGGCCAAGGCGCTGTTCGGCGCCGAGCATGCCAATGTCCAGCCGCACTCCGGCGCGCAGGCCAACATGGCGGTGTTCCTCGCCACGCTGAAGCCGGGCGACACGGTGCTGGGCATGAACCTGGCGCACGGCGGGCACCTGACGCACGGGCACCCGCTGAACTTCTCCGGCAAGCTCTACACGATCGTCCCCTACGGCGTCCGCGCCGACGACGAGCGCATCGACTACGACGAGATCGAGCGACTCGCCCACGAGCACAAGCCGAAGCTGGTCGTGATCGGCGCCTCGGCGTATTCGCGGACCATCGACTTCGCCCGCATCGCCGCGGTCGCGCGCGAAGTCGGGGCGCTGGTGATGACCGACATGGCGCACATCGCAGGCCTGGTCGCGACCGGCCAGCACCCGAGCCCGGTGCCGCACTCCGATTTCGTCACCACGACGACGCACAAGACCCTGCGCGGGCCGCGCGGCGGCCTGGTGCTGTGCAAGGCGCAGCACCAGAAGGAGCTCGACAAGGCCGTGTTCCCGGGCATCCAGGGCGGCCCGCTGATGCATGTGATCGCGGCCAAGGCGGTCTGCTTCAAGGAGGCCGCCGAACCGGCCTTCACGACCTACCAGAAGCAGATCGTTACCAACGCAGCGCGGCTGGCCCAGGCGCTCGCCGGCCAGGGTTTCCGCCTGGTCAGCGGCGGCACGGACAACCACCTGATCCTCGTTGACGTGTTCTCGAAGGGCCTCACCGGCAAGGTCGCCGAGGCGGCACTCGGCCAGGCCGGCATCACCGTCAACAAGAACGCCATCCCGTTCGACAAGAACCCGCCGATGGTGGCGAGCGGCATCCGCGTCGGCACGCCAGCCGTCACGACGCGCGGCCTGCGCGAACCGGAGATGGATCGAGTCGCGTCGCTCTTTGCACGGGCGCTGGCCGCTCCGAACGACGCGTCTTCGCTCGCCGCGGTGAAGGTCGACGTCGAAGCGCTCTGTGCCGAGTTCCCGCTCTACCCCACCGGTCTGCACCTCACCACCGGCCCGGCTCCGCGCTAGGGTCAGCAGCCAGCCGATGTCGCTCGGCGCGCGCGTCGACGCGATCTTCAGCCCGGGCGGGCCGCTGGCGCAGACCCTGGTTGCGTTCGAGCCGCGCGACGGCCAGCGCCGCATGGCGGCCGCTGTCGCCGACACCCTCGAAGACGGTGGCGTGCTCCTCGTCGAGGCTGGCACCGGCACCGGCAAGTCCCTCGCCTATCTCGTCCCGGCCATCCTCAGCGGCCAGCGCGTCGTCGTCTCGACCGGGACCAAGAACCTGCAGGAGCAGATCTTCACCAAGGACCTGCCGCTGCTGGCACGTGTGCTGCCGGTGTCGTTCACGGCGACGTGCATGAAGGGGCGTGGCAACTACCTGTGCCTGCAGCGCTACGAAGCGTTCAAGGAGGCACCGGCGCTGCGCACCGACGGCGATCGCGTGCACCTTGCGCTGATCGAGGCGTGGGCCGAGGTCACCGAGACCGGCGATCGCGCCGAGATCGACGAGCTGCCGGACGACCTGCCGTTTTGGCCGCAGATCGCCGCGACGTCGGAGACCTGCGCGGGTCCCACCTGTCCGCGCTACACCGACTGCTTCGTCACGCGGATGCGGCAGCGCGCCGCCGAGGCCGACGTCGTCATCGTCAACCACCACTTGCTGTGTGCCGACGCGTCGCTGCGGCACCACGCCTTCGGCGAGGTGATCCCGGAGAGCCCGGCCCTGGTGATCGACGAAGCGCACCAGCTCGAAGACGTCGCCACGCAACACTTCGGCGTCACGGTCAGCAACTACCGCGTCGAAGCGCTGGTCGACGATGCCGAGCGCGTGCTGCGACAGGCCGACCTGGTGATGGAGACGCGGCACGCGTTGCAGCGCGCGACCCTGGGGCTGCACGGGGCGGGGCGCGGGTTCTTCACCGCGGTCGCGGAGGCGGGCCAGCGGGCGAGCGCGGGGGCCGCGTCGGCCCCAGGCGCCATGGACCGCGGACTGCGGGGCGAGCCCGGGCGGAGCGTGGCCACGGCGGTGGCGCGCATGCCGGCGGCCCGGCGGGCGCCGGGCCTGTTCGACGATCGCGTGCGCGTGACGGCAGAGACGCTGGCCCCGGCCGGCGAAGCCGGCCTCCTGCTGCTCGACGCGCTCGGCGCGCTGGCCGACTCGGTCGGCCGCGGCGCCACGATGCCCGACGAGGCGGCGGCGCTCGGCCGGCGCGCCACGGCGCTGCGCGAGGAGCTGCGCATCGTCCTGCGCGCCGACGATCCGGCGTTCGTGTTCTTCGTCGAGACGCGCAGCGCCGGCACCTTTCTCCGGGCGCTGCCCATCGAGGTCTCGGGCATCGTCCGCGAGCTGGTGCTGGATCGCGCCCGCACCACGGTGCTGACCTCGGCCACGCTGACGATCGCCGGCGCCTTCGATTACGTCCGGGCGCGGCTCGGCGTGACCGACGCGCGCGAAGCGGTGCTGCCGTCGGAGTTCGACCACGCCACGCAGGCGCTGCTCTACCTGCCGCGCCACATGCCGGATCCGCGGCAGCCCGACTTCACGGCGCGCGCCGCCGAGGAGGTCATCGGCATCCTCGAGCGCACCGAAGGCCGCGCCTTCGTGCTGTTCACGAGCTACGCCTCGATGCACGCGGTGCGGGAGCGCGTCGCCCGCGCCCTGCCCTATCCGATGCTGACCCAGGGCACGGCGCCGCGCGGCGTACTGCTCGAGACGTTCAAGCGGACGCCGAACGCGGTGCTGTTCGCAACCTCGAGCTTCTGGCAAGGGGTCGACGTCGTCGGCGACGCGCTCAGCTGCGTGATCATCGACAAGCTGCCGTTCGCCTCGCCCGGCGATCCGATCGTCGCGGCACGGCTGGAGGCGATCTCGTCGCGCGGGGGCGATCCGTTCGCGACGCTGCAGGTGCCGCTGGCGATCCTGACGCTGCTGCAGGGGCTAGGCCGCCTGCTGCGCCACCGCGACGATCGCGGCATCCTGGCGATCCTCGATCCGCGCTTGCAGACGATGGGCTACGGCCGCCGGTTCCTGGCGTCGCTCCCACCCGCGCCCATTACGCGGAACCTCGACGACATCTCGCGTTTCATGAGTCGGTAAAGTCCGCCCTCACGGCGCGGCCGCCAACCTACACCCCACCCGCGTGACGGCGCCGCGGCGCGCCCAGCGCCGCGAATAGCAGCCGGCACGCTCGAGGGGTGGCCCGCGGCCGCGCGGGTGAGCGCGGCCGCCAACCAATAACCTCAACCATCGGGCGCGGCCGCGCGGCGGGCGGTCGTGGCTGCCGCCGAGCGGCCGTCCGAGCAGCGCGTCGACAGCGTCGATCAGCTCTTCCGGCATGAACGGCTTGGCCAGGAAGGCGGCGCCCTCGGGCAGCCGTTGATTCGGGAACACCGCCTCGGGGTAGAAGCCCGAGATGAACAGCGTCGGCAGGCCCGGCCGGTCGGCCCGGACACGCTCGCACACTTCGGCGCCGCTGAGCCCCGGCATCATGACGTCGGTCAGGAGCAGGTCGAGGGGACCACGGTGGGCCTGCAGCACCGTCAGCGCATCGTCGCCGTCCTTGGCTTCGAGAACGACGTCGCCCTCGAGCTCGAGGAGCAGCCGGACGACGTGCCTGACGACCGGATCGTCCTCCACCAGCAGGATCGTGCGGGGGATGCGGGCGCCAGCGATGGCGTCGCTGGCCGCCGAACGCTCGACGCTCGGCGGCGGCACGGGGCCGTCGTGGGAAGGATCGCCGTCGGAGGCGACCGCCGTAGCGAAGCGTGCTGTGAGAAGCATGGGCTTCTGAGTCCGTGGGATGCCGTTCTGATGGGTAAACGAAACGGCTCATCCCACCGAACAGCTCGGGTAGGCCCCCCGCCCGCCGGCCCGCCGACGACCGCCAGCGCCTCCCCCGGCTGGACCAGACGGGTGTAGACTGCGCGCGGTGCGCCGGACGTGCGCAGAACCGACAATGCGGAGGCGATCGTGATGCAGTGGGGGAAGTCGAAGCAGAGCCTGCTCGGGCTCGTGGCGGTCGTGGCCATGGCCACGCCGGCGTGGGGCCAATCGACGGGCATGGTCAAGGGCAAGGTGGTCGACTCGGCCAACCAGATCGTCGAGGGTGCGACCGTGATCCTCGAGACCAAGGACAGTGGCGCCCGCCGCTTCAAGGTCACCACCAACAAGAAGGGTGAGTACATCCAGATCGGCCTGCAGCCGGGCCTGTGGACCGTGACGGCGTCGAAGGACGGCGTCGGTGAGGCCGGTGCCGACGTCCGCATCACGCTCGGCGCGACCGAGCAGATCGACCTGACGCTGGCGAAGGCTGGGGCAGCCGGAGCGGCAGGGGGCGGCCCGTCGAAGGAAGAAGCCGCCAAGATGGCGACGATGCAGAAGGCCTTCGACGAAGGCGTCGCATTCACCCAGGCCGGCAAGCTCGACGAAGCCATCGCCAAGTTCAGCGAGGCCAAGGCCGTCAACCCGGACTGCTTCGCCTGCCAGTTCAATATCGGCCTGTCCTACGCCGCGAAAAAGGACATCCCGAAGGCCGAGGAAGCGTTCCTGGCCGCCAGCGCGCTCAAGCCGGAGTCGCCCGAGCCGTTCAACCAGATGGCGAACATGTACAACGGCGCCCGGCAGTTCGACAAGGCTGCGCAGATGGCCGCCGAAGCGTCGAAGCGATCGGGCGGCGCCGCCGGCGGCGCCGGCGCGAGCGCCGAGAGCCTCTTCAACCAGGGCGTCGTCCTGTGGAACGGCCAGAAATACGCCGACGCCAAGGTGCAGTTCGAGGCCGCGGCGAAGGCCAAGCCGGAATACGCCGACGCGCACTACTGGGTCGGCATGGCCAGTCTCAACACCGGAGCGATGCCGGCGGCCCGCACGGCGTTCGAGAGCTACCTGAAGTACGCACCCACGGGACAGTACGCCGAGCAGGTCAAGACCTTCCTCGCGCAGCTCCCGAAGTGACGGACGGATCGCCCGTGGCGACCATCGCCGCGAACCTCGCGGCGGTGCAGGAGCGCATCCGCCGCGCCGCCGAAGCGAGCGGCCGGACCGCAGCCGCGGTCCGGCTCGTCGCGGTCTCGAAGACCTTCGGCCTCGACGCGATCCGCGCCGCCATCGACGCCGGCCAGCTCGACTTCGGTGAGAACCGCGTCCAGGAAGCCCTGCCCAAGATCGAGGCGCTGTCCTCGGATCACCCCGAGCTGCGCTGGCATCTCATCGGCCACCTGCAATCGAACAAGGCGCGCAAGGCGGCGCGGCCGTTCGACGCGATCCACTCCGTCGATTCGCTGGAGGTGCTGCGCCGGCTCGGCGAAGGTGCGGCTGAGACCCGCAGGCGCCCGCAGGTGCTGGTCCAGGTCGATCTCGCCGGCGAGGCCACCAAGTTCGGCGCCCTGCCGGACGACGCCCGGGCCATCGTCGAGGCGGCGGCCCGGCTCGAGGCGGTCCGGCTGGTCGGCTTGATGACGCTGCCGCCCTTCTACGACGACCCGATAGCGGCGCGTCCCGTGTTCGCCCGGCTCCGCGAGCTCCGCGATCGCCTCGTCGCGGAGGGCGCCGCCGCCGCCGGCCAGCTCGCCGACCTGTCGATGGGCATGAGCCACGACTTCGAGGTGGCGATCGCCGAAGGCGCGACGGTCGTCCGCGTCGGCAGCGCGATCTTCGGCCGGCGCCAGCCCGCCTGAGCGCCCCGGAGCGCCCCGGTGCTCGGAGCGTGCTCGGAGCCTGCTCCGAGCACGC
>JANOIR010000353.1:0-3923 GCA_031407765.1 Vicinamibacteraceae bacterium | reverse complement strand
GCGTGGCGCAGGCGGGCGTAGAGTGCCTCGGCGACATCGGCCGGGAGCAAGCGGATGTGGACGTGGTGGCCGCCGGTCGCGGCGCCGGCGGTGTCGACCCGCACGGCCGCCATGCCCCAGCGCCGATCGAACGGCGAGCGGTCGAGGGTGACCACCTGGATGCGGCCGGCGCGGACGAGCGTCAGGTGCCGCGTCGCCGTCGCGCTGCGGAACCACAGCGTGTCGCCGGACCAGGCGAACGCGGTGAACCGAGCCGCGACCCACGCCTGTGCGGTGAGTGCGGCCGCGGCGACGAGGCCGATCGCCACGGCCCACCGGTGCGCCGCGCCGTAACTGGCCGCGCCGATCACGGCGGCGACGACCAGCCGCACCCGGACGAGCCGACGGAAGGCACGCGGATCGAGCCCCTGCCACTGCACCGCGTCGAGGTCCGGCGCGGCGGCGGCGCCGGCTGGATGGACGTCGCGCACGAGGGCCGCGAGGCGCGACGCCGGCACGATCGGGACGAGCAGGTGGCTCCCGCCGGCGCCCTGGTGCGTCTGCTTCTCTGAGACCGAGGCCGCCGTGTCGACCCGGATCGTGGCCCGGCCGAGCAGCCACATGAGCGGCGCTTGCGAGATGGTGAGCTTCTGGATGCGGGCGCGCGGGATGGTGCGGCCGACCCGCGTCAGCAGGCCGTAACTCTGGAACAGCTCGTCGCCGCGGGCGGTCAACGAGAACTCGAAGTGCTTGATCGCCGACCACACGGCCGACAGCACGCGGAACACCAGGACGGCCAGTGCGACGAGGAGCGCGATCTCGAGCGCCAGGGCGGGCGTCGCCTGTCGCAGCTCGCCCCACACGCCCTCGGTCGACGGCAGGTAGCGCTCGACGATGCCCCAGCCGTCGAGATCGAGCTGCCACAACGCACCTGCCGCGGCGGCGATCACCACCCAGCCGCTGGCGGTGAGTAGCCCGTGCAGCAGCAGTTCGCGCAGGGTCAACGCGACGAGGACGTCCGGCGCGGGCGCCTCGGGCCGGGGATCGGCGGCGGCCTCGCCGTGCTGGCCAATCCGTACCGCCTCGCGGAGCGCGGCGACCGCGTCGAGCGACAGCACCGACAACTCGCCCTCGCCGCCAGCGCCGGTGCCGGTGTCGAGCCGCACCGCGGCGACGCCGGCGATCCGGTGCAGGGCGTGCTGGACCAGCTCGACGTTCTGGATGCGGGCGAAGGGGATGTGGCGCTCGCGCTTCCAGATAAGCCCCTGCTTGATCACGATCTCGTGCGGGTCGAAGCGGTAGGCGAGCGTGAAGTACTGCACGAGCTCGAAGAGCAGCAGCAGCACGCCCACGGGCATGAGCAGCCAGCCCTCGAAGCCCCGCCAGCCCCCGGTCGGATCGCGGTGGCGCGTCACAGCCACTGCGACCACCCCCGGTACGGCCAGTCCGCGCAGGCCGTAGAGGCGCGCGCCGATCGCGAACAGCAGCGTCAGCGGATGCAGGCGTTGCCAACCGCCCTCGACGGGCCGGCCGTCGGGAGCGTCAGACGGCATCGCCGGCTCCGTCGGGCGCGCCGGCGCGGGCATCGCGGGCGAGGAGCGCGTCGCGGAAGGCGAGGGCCGTCTCGTGGCTCAGACCTTCGATCCGGATCGAGGCGTGCTCGGTGCCCGCCGTGTAGACGACGAGGGTGGCAAGGCCGAAGCGCCGTTCGAGCGGTCCATGGGTCACGTCGGTGTGCTGGATCCGCGAGCGCGGGACGCTGATGTGATGATGCCACAGCCAACCGTGCTCGAACTCGAGGCCGTCCTCATCGAGGCGGACCCACGTCGTCCTGTAGCGGACCGCCGGCCCGGCGTGACTGGCGAGTGCCAGGCCGCCGAAGAACACCAGGGCGATCGCCCCGCTGGCGAGCCACGACACCAATGGCGCGCGCGCCCCAATCAACGCGCCCAGCACGCTGCTGCCGACGATCACCAGCACCACAGCGGTGAACGTCCAGCCGCCGAGGCGGCCGGCGGTCACCGAGCGTGGGTCGAGCCGCTGTCGCGCGAGTGCCGCTAGGTCGGCCATGACGTCACGATGAGATGCAGCGACGTGACGAAGAGCATCACCTGGACGATGACATCGAAGTAGCGCTGCGGCAGCAGGCGGTTGATCGCCCAACCGGCGGCGACGCCGAGCGGCAGCATCGGCAGGTAGCGCAGATCGAGACGCAGCGTTTCAGTGGTGATCAGACCGGCGGCGACGTAGGGCGGCACCTTGATCAGGTTGTTGACGGTGAAGAAGATCGCGTTCGAGGCGACGAACGCCTCCTTCGACAGCTTCTGCGCGAGCAGGAAGATGGCCACGATCGGCCCGGCGGCGTGTGCGATCGCCGACGAGAAGCCGGCCGCGGCGCCGACGAGCATCCCGTCGATCAGGCTGGGCCGGTAGACGTGGTCGGGGTACCAGCGCTCCCGGACGACGAGCAGGACCGCCATGATCAGGCCGACGATGCCAATGGCCAGCGACAGCGCGTTGTTCGACACCTTCGAGACGAAGAGCATGCCGATGCCGATGCCGACGATGCCGCCGATCTGCAGGTCGCGGATCGCTTTCCAGTTCCACTGTTTCCAGTAGAAACCCATCGTCAGCACGTCGGCGAGGCAGAGCAGCGGCAGGATCAGGCCGATGGCCACCCGCGCCGGCATCGCGCTCGCGACCAGCGGCGTGGTGAGCATGCCGAGGCCGGTGGCGAGACCGGCCTTGGACAGCCCGACGAGGAACGCGCCCAGGTAGGGAAGCAGCGAAGGGCCCATGCCTCCGCTACTCGATCTTCCCGGTGACGGCGGCCGGCTTCGGCCCGCCGCCGACGTTCATCTCGCGATCGATCGTCACCGTGTCGCCGTTGAACTTGAGGGTGAGGTTGAGGATGAACGGCGTCTCGTAGAACGTGACCTTGGCGATGAAGGTGTCGACCGTGGTCCAGGCGCCGCTAGCCGCCGCCGGCTGCTCGACGAAGTTGCCCCAGGCCATGCGGCTCGTCTGCCACTCGCCCTGCTTCAGGCCGATCGTATGTTCGGTGCCCTTCACCTTGAGCGTGATCGTGTTGTTGCCGCCGTCGCCGCGGATCATCGTCAGCGCCTCGAGGCCCTGATCGTTGGTCGCGACCTTGTACGCCTTGTCGAAGATCACGGCGCCCGAGGCCGGGCGCAGCGTGCCGCTGATCGGCTTCACCATCAGCTTGGCGAGGCGGTCGGTGAGGGCCTGCTTCGTGGTCAGGTTCTCGGGCAGCTTGGCCGCCCCCAGCGCCGGCAGCAGCTTCTCCCACACCACGTTCATCACGCCCTGCATGTTGCGCGTGCCGCTGGTCATCGCGACGACGGTGTCCTGGTCCGGCAGCACCATGCAGAACTGCCCGTGCGCGCCGTCGCCGCGGAACGACTTGTTGCGCGAGCGCCAGAACTGGTAGCCGTAGCCCTGATCCCAATCCGATGTCGGGCTGCTGCCGTTCGAGGTCTGGCGCGTCGTCGCCGCCGTCACGTAGTCGGCCGGCACGAGCGGCTTGCCCTGCCACTGGCCCTTCTGCAGGTAGAGCTGACCGAAGCGGGCGATGTCCTCGGTCCGCAGCCAGAGGCCGGTGCCGCCGATGCTCACGCCCTCGGGGCTGGTCTCCCAGCGCGGGGTGCCGATGCCGAGCGGCGTGAAGAGCCGCGACTGCAGATAGTCGGCCTCCTTCTGGCCGGTGGCCTTCTGGACGATGGCCGAAAGCATGTAGCTGGCCGGGGTGTTGTAGAGAAAGATCGTGCCGGGCTTGTGCAGCACGGGATGGTCGAAGAAGGCCTTGGTCCAGGTCGTGCTGCCGGCGAAGCTGGGCTCGGTCCGGTGGCCGGTCGACATCGCCAGCAGGTCGCGGATCCGCATACCTTTCTGGAAGTCGTTGCCCGTCGCGGGCGTCACGTCCG
>JANOIR010000351.1:0-9496 GCA_031407765.1 Vicinamibacteraceae bacterium | reverse complement strand
TCTGGATGGCGAACCTGGCCTGCCTCGAGCTGCACCCGCATCCGGTGCGCGCCGACGATCTCGATCACCCCGACGAGCTGCGCGTCGATCTCGATCCGGTGCCCGGCGTCGAGTGGCCGCAGATCCGCGAGGTCGCCGGCGTCGTGCACGCCGCGCTCACGGACCTGGGCCTGGTCGGCTGGCCCAAGACGTCGGGCTCGCGCGGCATCCACGTCTCGATCCGCATCGCGCGCCACTGGAACTTCGCCCAGGTGCGGCGGGCTGCGCTGGCGCTGGCGCGTGAGGTCGAGCGCCGGGCTCCTGGCCTCGCGACCAGCAAGTGGTGGAAGGAAGAGCGTCAGGGCGTCTTCCTCGACTACAACCAGAACGCCAAGGATCGCACCGTCGCTGGCGCGTATTCGGTGCGGCCGAAGCCGGATGCCCGCGTCTCCGCGCCGCTGACCTGGGACGAGATCGGCACCTGCGATCCGCGCGACTTCACCCTCGCGACGATGCCGGCGCGCTTCGCCGCCGTCGGCGATCGCCACGCCGCGATCGACGAGCAGCCGTGCTCGCTCGACGCGCTGCTCGAGCTGTCCGAGCGCGACGAACGTGGGGGCGTCGGCGACGCGCCGTGGCCGCCGCACTACCGCAAGCAGGCCGGTGAGCCGTCGCGTGTGGCGCCATCGCGCGCCCGCATGAGATCGCCCAAGACGACTCCGGAGTCATCCGGCGGAACGACTCCGGAGTCGCCGGACGGAACGACTCCGGAGTCATTGGGCGGAACGACTCCGGAGTCCTTGGCGCCGCCGGAGTCTTTGCCGCGGCCGACCGGCCGGCGGACCAGCACCAAGCCGCTGCTCGAGATCGGCCGCGCGCGCGCCAAGGACGACGCGCTGGCGGGTCTCGACCGCTGGAAGGCGCGGCACCCCGACGCCGCCTCGCATCTGGAGCCGGCCGACGTCCTCGTCGACGCGATGCGCGGGCGATTCCAGACCTGGACGCGGATCCGCGTCAACCTCCAGCACGTGCCCGCGGAGCTGCGCCCGGCGCAGGAGCCGCTCGATCCCAACGAAGATCCGCTGACCGAAGACTGGCAGAAGGCTATGGAGTCCCGGCGCCGAAGACCTTCGCGAGCTCGTACGGAGTCGTGACCTCGAGCTGATCGTAGCGGCAGTCGGCGGGCGTCTTGTCCGGCCGCCAACGCAGGAAGATCGTCGCGTGGCGGAAGCGATCGCCTTGCAGGTGGTCGTACTTCACCTCGCAGACGCGCTCGATCCGCAGCGGCTCCCACGAGAGATCCTTGCCGGCGCTCCAGCGGCTCTGCGCGCCGGGCTTGCGATAGAACTCGGGCTGCGCTTCGGCCCAGTCGCGCCACGGGTGGCCTTCGAGCGCGTCGACGCGCAGCGGCGCCAGCTCCTCGACGAGCTGCTCGCGCACCGCCATCGTGAACGCCGAGGTCACGCCGACGTGGTGCAGCCGGCCGCGGTCGTCGTGGAGACCGAGCAGCAGCGAGCCGACGCGGTGGTGGCCGCTCTTGTGCCAGCGGAAGCCGGCGACGACGCAGTCGGCGGTGCGCGCGTGCTTGATCTTGATCATTGCGCGCTTGCCCGGCTCGTAGATGGTGTCGACCGGCTTGGCCATCACGCCGTCCAGCCCGGCGCCTTCGAAGCGCTCGAGCCATTCGGCGGCGAGCGCGCGATCCTGGGTCATCGGCGTGAGGTGCAGCGGCGCGGCCGCTCCGGCAAGCAGCTGTTCGAGGCGGGCACGACGCTCGTGCTGCGGCAGATCACGGATGTCGCGGCCGTCGACGGCGAGCAGGTCGAACGCGACGAAGGCCGAGGGCGTCTCCGCGGCGAGCTTGGCGACGCGCGACGCGGCCGGATGCAGGCGCAGCTGCAGCCGGTCGAAGTCGAGGCCCTGCGGGCCGGCGATCACGATCTCGCCGTCGACGACGCAGCCGGGTGGCAGCGCCGTCAGCAGCAGATCGTGCAGCTCGGGAAAATAGCGATCGAGCGGGCGCAGGTCACGGCTCTGGATGAAGACGTCGGTCGCGCCGCGGAAGACGATGGCGCGGAAGCCGTCCCATTTCGGCTCGAACAGGAACCCGCCAGTCTCGGGTAGCGCCTCGGCCAGCTTGGCGAGCATCGGCTCGATCGGCGGCGCAATCGCGAACGTCGTCGGGTCGGGGTCCGTCACCATGTGCCGGTCGTTCCCGGTTCATGCGGTCAGACGCGCGCGCCCCGCGCCTGCTGCGCCGTAGCCAGCTGCTCGAGCAGCGGCTCGGTCTGCTCGATCGACAGGCAGGCGTCGGTAATGCTCTGGCCGTAGGTCGGGATGCGCCCGGTGACGTAGTCCTGGCGGCCCTCGACCAGGTGACTTTCGAGCATCACGCCGAAGATCTGCGACGACCCGCCGGCGATCTGCCGCGCCACGTCGCTCGCCACGGTCGACTGCCGGCGGTGGTCCTTCTCGCTGTTGCCGTGCGAGCAGTCGACCATCACGGTCTGGCGCAGCCCCTGTTTGCCGAGGCTCTCGCACAGCTGGGCGACGTTGGCGGCGTGGTAGTTGGGGCCGGTCTGGCTGCCGCCGCGCAGGATCACGTGGCAGGTGTCGTTGCCGGTGGTCTGGAAGATCGCCGACACGCCCTGTTTGGTGACCGACGGGAACCAGTGCCCGGTGCGAGCTGAGAGCACGGCGTCGACCGCGGTCTTGATGTTGCCGTCGGTGCCGTTCTTGAAGCCGACCGGCATCGACAGCCCGGACGCCAGCTCGCGGTGCACCTGGCTCTCGGTCGTGCGCGCCCCGATTGCCACCCACGAGGTCAGGTCGGCGATGTGCTGCGGGATCTGCGTGTCGAGGAACTCCGACCCGGTCGGCAGGCCCATGTCGTTGACGTCGAGCAGCAGCTGGCGCGCGAGGCGCAGCCCCTTGTTGATGTGGAAGCTCTCGTCGAGGTCGGGATCGTTGATGAAGCCCTTCCAGCCGACCGTGGTCCGCGGCTTCTCGAAATAGGTGCGCATCACCACGATCAGGTGCTCGCCGTAACGGGCCGCCAGACGCTGCAGCCGCGCGGCGTAGTCGAGGGCGGCCCTGGCGTCGTGGATCGAGCACGGCCCGGCGACGACGACCAGGCGGCTGTCGCGACCATCGAGCGCGCCGGCGATGGCCGCGCGGGCGTTGACGACCACGTTCGACGCCCGTTCGCTGACGGGAATCTCTTCGAGCAGGATGGCCGGGGGAATCAGCGGGCGGACGTCGGTGATCCGGAGGTCGTCGGTGCGGCGGAACATCACTCCTCAGGTTACCCCGGAGGCTCAGTCAGCGCGCAAGAGCGGCGTGGGCGGGGGCCAGAGGCGGGAGGCTGGTGCAGGGAATAGCCCGGTTTTGCGTTTGGGCTGTCGCGCGGGCGGGGGGGAAGGGAGGGTGCCGGTCCCGTGGGGACGGGACCGGCGGTCGGTGCAGACGGGACTCAGTAGCCCTCGCCGTCGGCGTTGTCGTAGCCGTCGTTGTAGTCGTCGGCGCGCAGCGTGATGGTGCGGCCCGGCTGCACGTAGACATCGAACGAGATGGGCTCCGTGTCCCCGGCGCGCACTTCGATCCGATGCTGGCCGGGTTCCAGGTTGACGTGCTGGAAGACCCCGTCGAAGTCGTCGACGATGCCGACGTAGTAGCCGTCCGCGAAGACCTGGGCGTCACGCGGCGCCTCGGTGATGCGCACGCCGCCGTAGGTGTGGCCCGGAAGCGGATCGTAGAAGTAGCTCGGGGTGTAACCGTAGTCGTAAACACCGCCAGCCCCATAGTAGACGCCGATGCCGAAGCGCGGACGGTAGTGGTACGGCCGCCACGGCGCGATCGTCACGATGCGGTTGCGGCGATAGCCACTCCCGTAGCCGTAGATGCCGCGGTAGCCACCGTAAACGTAGCGCCGGCTATAGCTATAGCCGCGCGAGCCGTAGCCGCGCGAGCCGTAGCCGCGCGAGTCGTAGCCGCGGTAGCCGTTGCTGCGGTAGACGTTGTTGCGGTAGTAGGGGTCACGACGCGGCGCGGCGTAGCCGCGGTTCGAATCGCTGTACGGCCGGGTATAGGTTCGACGGTCGTAGTTGTAGGCGCGCGGAGCGTTGTAGCTGCGGGGCGCCGTGTTCCGCCGGCTGTCGTACTGGCGGGACGTGTCGTAGCCGCGTTGGGACTCCACGCGACGCGGGGCGTCGTACTGGCGCGGGGCGGTGTACTGGCGGCGATCCACCTGGCGGCCGCTATCGTACGAGCGCTGCTGCGGCGCCCGCTCAGACCGCTGGTAGACGCGGCCTTCGCCGCCGCCGCGGCGCTCACCGCCTTGATTGCCGCGGTCACCGCCCTGGTTGCCGCCGCGGTCACCGCCACGGTCGCCGCGATCACCCCGATCCCCGCTCTGCTCGCCGCGTGGGCGGGCGTTCTGGGCGAACACAGGTACGGCCGAGAGAACACCCACGAGGACAGCACCGGAAACGAATCGTTTCGAGGTCATCGCATCACTCCTGGGCCCGTGTTCATCAACTCTCGTGCCAAGCCCGGATCGCAACATTTCTCAACGATCGGGCAAAATCTGCGAACCCGGCCGCTCCTCCGGCGAGGACACCGTCCCTCGGCGGCGGATCAGGTGCCCTCTTCGCGGACCAGCTGCACCTCGTCGCCAGCCGTCGTCACCGCCTCGCCAACCGCCGTCTCGGGCGGGTCGCCAGCCCCCGTCTCCACCGGGTCGACAGCAGGCTCGACCTGCTCGTGCTTCTTGGCAACGGCGAGGAACTGCTGGGCGGCGTGTGACAGCTCGCCGGTCTGCCGGTAGATCAGCCTCAGATGGCGCGGCAATCGAAGCTGGGGAACACTCGTCGCGACCAGACTGCCGCGGGCCAGCTCGGCCACAGCACATCGACGAGGGAGGAGCGCGACGCCCAGATTCATCTCCACCGCGCGCTTGATCCCGTCCAGGCTCGGCAGCGCCATCGTGATGTTCAGCTTCTCGTGCCGCTGCTCGAAAAGGCGCAGCACCTTTTCGCGGGCGGGCGAGGCCTCGTTGTGCGCGATGACGTCCTGCTCGCCGAGCTCGCTCATCGTGACCTGCTTGCGGCCAGCCAGCGGGTGCGCCGGTGCCATCAGCATCACCAGCTCGTCCGATCCGAGGGTGACCGATCCCAGGCCGCGCTCGGCCGGCGGAAACGACAGGATGCCGAAATCGAGGCTGCGCTGCAGCACTTCCACGCCGATCTGGCGCGACGGCACGCGGCGGATGTCGATCTGGATGCGCGGACACTGCCGGCGGAAGTGCTCGAGCAGCGGCAGCAGGACGTGGACGGCGGCTTCGTTGGCGCCGACGAGGACGCGACCTCGCTGGAGGTCGCGCAAGTCGCGGACGGCGGAGTCGGCTTCCTCAGCGAGACGCATCAGCCGCTGCGCGTAATCGAGCAGCACGCGACCGGCTTCGGTGAGCTTGCCGTCCTTGGCGGAGCGATCGAACAGGCGCTCGCCGAGGTCGTCCTCGAGGCGCTTGACGGCCTGGCTGATCGCCGGCTGCGTGCGGTGCAGCCGTGCTGCGGCCCGCGAGAAACTTCGCTCCGAGGCGACCGTCAGGAAGACCTGCAGTTCGGCCAGATCCATGGCGTCGCCGCATGCTAACAGATTATGCAACGGTAAAGATTATAATCTTGACTAACGGTCGAGACGGGGCGTCTACTACGGAGCATGGCCGACCCTGCGGTCGTCGTCTTCGACACCACCCTTCGCGACGGCGAGCAAGCTCCCGGTTTCTCGATGCGCGTCGAGGAGAAGATCCAGCTGGCGCGGCAACTCGACGCCCTGGGCGTAGACATCATGGAGGCGGGTTTCCCGATCGCCTCCCAGGACGACGCCGAGTCGGTGCGGCGAGTCGCGACAGAGGTGAGAAGGCCGGTGATCGCGGCGTTGGCGCGCTGCTCGCCGGGCGACATCGACGCCGCCGGCAAGGCCCTCGAACCGGCGGCACGCAGCCGCATCCACACCTTCATCGCCACCTCGGACCTGCATCTCGAGCGCAAGCTCCGGATCACGCGTGAGCAGTGTCTCGAGCGCGCCGTCGCCGCGGTGACGCGGGCCCGCGGCTTCACCGACGACGTCCAGTTCTCGGCCGAGGACGCCACCCGCAGCGACGTCGGCTTCCTCTACCAGATAGTCGAAGCGGTGATCGAGGCCGGGGCCACCACGATCAACCTGCCCGACACCGTGGGCTACTGCACGCCCGACGAGATCGCCGAGTTCTTCGTCGCGATCATTGCCACGGTGCCGAACGCCTCGAAGGCGATCTTCAGCACGCACTGCCACGACGATCTCGGGCTGGCGGTGGCCAACAGCCTGTCGGCGATCGGCGCCGGGGCGCGTCAGGTCGAGTGCACGATCAACGGGATCGGTGAGCGCGCGGGCAACGCCTCGCTCGAAGAGGTCGTGATGGTGTCGCACGTGCGCCACGATCGCGCCCCGTTCACGACCGGCATCGTCACCCGCGAGATCTATCCGAGCAGCCAGCTCCTGACCAAGCTCACCGGTCAGGCGGTGCAGGCCAACAAGGCGATCGTCGGGCGCAACGCCTTCGCGCACGAAGCCGGCATCCACCAGGACGGCATGCTCAAGGATCGGCGCACCTACGAGATCATGAACGCCGAGGACGTCGGCGTGCCGAAGTCGACGCTGGTGCTCGGCAAGCACTCCGGCCGCCACGCCGTCCAGAAGCGCTGCGAGGACCTCGGCCTCGCGCTGTCGAAGTTCGAGCTCGATCGCGTCTATCGCCAGATGACCGAGCTCGCGGATCGCCAGAAGCAGATCTCGGACGCCGAGATGGTCGCTATCGTAGGGGCGGTCCGCACTACCCAGGACACCTCCTCACCGGCCGCCATCCGTCAGTAGAATCCCACCCGACTGTGAACATCGCGCTCCTTCCCGGTGACGGCGTCGGCCCGGAGGTCGTCGCTGCCGCGGTCGACGTCCTGCACGCGGTCGGCCGCTGTTACGGCCGTGCCTTCTCCACCACCACGCACCTGATCGGCGCCTCGGCGCTGCGAGCCGGCAAGCCGGCGCTGCCGCCGGAGACGCTGGCCGCGTGTCAGGCGAGCGACGCCGTGCTGCTTGGCGCCGTCGGCGATCCGGCCTTCGATCATTTGCCGCGGGCCGAGAAGATCGAAACCGGCCTGCTGGCCCTGCGAAAGGGCCTCGGCGTCTACGCCAATCTGCGCCCGGCCAAGGCGTTCGCGCCGCTGTACGACGTCCTGCCCTTCAAGGCGGAACGCGTTGCCGGAGCCGATCTGCTGATCGTGCGCGAACTGCTCGGCGGCCTCTACTTCGGTGAACCGCGCGGACTGGCCGCGGACGGCTCCGAGGGGTTCAACACGATGCGCTACACGCCGGCCGAGGTCGAGCGCGTCGGCAAGTACGCCTTCGACATCGCGCGTGGCCGCCGCCGCAAGGTGCTGTCGGTCGACAAGGCCAACGTGCTCGAGACGTCGCAGCTGTGGCGCGCGACCATCACCAGGCTGGCGCAGGCCTACCCCGACGTCGCGCTCGAGCACCAGTACGTCGATGCCTTCGCGATGAACCTGGCGCTCGATCCGCGCCGTTACGACGTCGTGGTGACCGAGAACCTGTTCGGGGACATCCTGTCCGACGAAGCGGGCGCCATCGCCGGCTCGCTCGGCATGCTGCCGTCGGCGAGCCTCGGCGACGGCCCAGGGCTCTACGAACCGATCCACGGCTCGGCGCCGACCCTCGCCGGCCGCAACGTCGCCAACCCGATCGGCACCATCGGATCCGTGGCACTGCTGCTGCGCTACGCGGCGTCGGCGGAGGCCGAGGCGCAGGCGATCGAGAGCGCCATCGAGAGCGCGCTCGAGGCCGGCCTCCGCACGGCAGATATTGCGCTCCCCGGCGAGTCGACGGTGTCCTGCTCGGCCATGGGCGCCGCGATCGCCGAGCGGATCCGGTAGCTCCCGGACGCCCTCCCGGACGCCCTCCCGGAGGCCGTCCCGGAGGAGCTCCCGGAGAACCTCCCGAAGGAGCTCCCGGAGAACTCCCGATGCCCGATGGTCCCCTGGAACATCCTCTAGAACGTGGCAGAATCTGCAGCGGAGGCTGGGATGCTGCTCCGGACCGTCGTCTTCCTCGGCGCACTGGTGCAGGCTGCGCCGCCGCCTACCGTCACGCTGCCCTCACAGCCGCTGCGCTTCGGGGCATTCAGCGCGCGCTTCGATCCGGCCGGTACGTTCAGCCTCGACGGCCAGGGCTGGCCGAAGCTGGGCGGCACCTGGAAGGCTGCCGGTGTCGAGATCGAGCTGCTGACTACAGGCGGGCCGCCGAACTGCGCCGCGGCCGGCCGCTATCGCGTCGAGGCGACCGCCGGCGGCGGGGTGACGTTCGCCGTCGTCACGGACGACTGCCGGCCTCGTCGGATGATCCTCGACCGCAGCGCGTGGCGGCCCGCGACCGAGACCGTGCCGGTCCCGACCCGGCGCATCGCGGTCACCGCCATGGCGAAGCCGCCGGCGAAGCCCTCGGCGCCCCCGGCCGGCAGCTGGCCGTCGTTCCGCGGGGCGCAGGCCGCCGGCGTCGCCGACGGGGTGCGGCTGCCAGATACCTGGAATCCGAAGACCGGCGAGCACGTCCGCTGGCGCACGCCGATCCCCGGGCTTGCGCACTCGAGCCCGATCGTCTGGGGCGATCGCGTGTTCGTGACGAGCGCAGTGAGCGCCGATGCCAAGGCGACGTTCCGGCCCGGACTGTACGGCGACGGCGACGCGTCGAAGGATCGCTCACCTCAGCGCTGGAAGCTCTACGCGCTCGACACGAAGACCGGCGCGATCGCCTGGGAGCGCGAGATCTACAAGGGCCTTCCGAAGGTGAAGCGCCACACCAAGTCGAGCCAGGCCAACTCCACACCCGTCACCGACGGCCGCCGCATCGTCAACATCTTCGGCTCGATCGGCCTTCTCGTCGCGCACGACATGAACGGCAAGGAGCTCTGGCGCAAGGACATCGGCATCGTCGACAGCGGTTGGTTCTTCGACGCGTCGCACCAGTGGGGCCACTCGAGCTCGCCGATCATCTACGAGAATAACGTGATCGTGCAGGTCGATCAGCAGAAGCAGTCCTACATCGCCGCCTACGACCTCGCCACCGGCAGGGAAGTGTGGAAGACGATGAGGGAGGATGAGATTCCGACGTGGGCGACGCCCGCGATCGCGAAGGCGCCGAAGGGTGACGAGATCGTCACCAACGGCACGAAGGTGCGCGGCTATGACGCCAAGACCGGCAAGCTGCTGTGGACGCTCGGTCCGAACTCCGAGGTCACCGTGGGCACGCCTGTCGTCGACGGCGGCCTCGTCTTCATCACCGGCGGCTATCCTCCGGTGCGGACGATCTATGCCGTCAGGATCGGAAGCCGCGGCGATCTGACGATGCCGAAAGACGTCAAGTCGAGCGACTCGATTCAGTGGAGCAACAACGAAGGCACCTACATTCC
>JANOIR010000271.1:0-32956 GCA_031407765.1 Vicinamibacteraceae bacterium | reverse complement strand
GCTGCCGGGCTCGCTCATCGAATCCTCGACCCCGGAGGCGGCGGCGGATCGGCGAAGGTGACGAGCTCCGGCCTGGCGCCGTCCGGTCCGCCCGCGAGCACCATGCCGTTCGACTCGATGCCCATCATCTTGCGCGGGGCCAGGTTGGCGACGATGGCGATGGTCCGGCCGACCATCGCCTCGGGCTCGTACGCCTCGCCCAGCCCGGCGACGATCGTGCGCGTCTCGGTGCCGACGTCCACGCTCAGCTTCAACAGCTTGCTCGACTTCGGCACGCGCTCGGCCGCGAGCACCTTGGCGACCCGCAAGTCGACCTTCATGAGGTCGTCGAAGGTGATGCGGGTGGACTCCGCACCTGCAGCAGCCGTCGGTGCTGCAGCGCCCGAGGCGCTGGACACGGTGGCTTCCGCGGGTGTCGGGGCGACGATGACCGCTGGCGCTGTCGCTGTCGCAGTGGGCCCCGGCGCGGACGCCGGCGGCGGAGTCGGAGAATCGCTCATAGCTCCTCGTACGGGCGGCGCCGGCGCGGTCGCAGCTTCGAGCCGCGGCCACAACGCCTCCCCTTTCACCAACGTGCGTTCACCGGACGCGCGCCACGCTGCATCGCGGTCGAGGCGCAGCGACGCCGGGTCGGCGGTCTCACCCACCCGCCGCAGTATTTCACGAGCCGAGCCGGGCATGATCGGCAGGAGCAGCACCGCCGCAACGCGGACGGTTTCGGCCAGGTCGAACAGCACCTGGCCCAGCCGGGCGGCGGCGTCCGGATCCTTGGCCAGCGCCCACGGCCGGGTCTGTTCGATGTACTCGTTGGCGGCGCCGAGCAGCCGGTAGACCGCGTTGGCCCCGTCGTGCAGCGCGTATGTGTCCATGGCCGTACGGTAGGCGGCGAGCGTGTCGGCCGCGGCCGTCGCCAGCGGTCCTGGCGCGCCCCCCGGCGTCACACGCCCGCCGACGTAGCGCTCCGCCATGCTGGCGATCCGGCTGACCAGGTTGCCCAGGTTGTTGGCGAGGTCCGCGTTGTAGCGCTCCTCGAACCGCTCCCACGAGAAGTCGCCATCCCCGCCGTACGGCACTTCCTTGACCAGGTAGAGCCGCAGCGGATCGGCGCCGAGCCGGTCGGCGGCGTCGAGCGGATCGACCGCCGTGCCGAGCGACTTGCTCATCTTCTCGCCCTTGAAGTGGACCCAGCCGTGGCCGAAGACCTGGCGCGGCAGCGGCTCGCCCGCGCTCATCAGCATCGCCGGCCACACCACGGCGTGGAAGCGCGTGATGTCCTTGCCGACGATGTGCAGGTTCGCCGGCCACCACTTCGCCAGCCGCTCGGGGTCGGTCCCGTAGCCGACCGCGGTGATGTAGTTGATCAGCGCGTCGAACCACACGTAGATCACGCTCGACGGATCGTGCGGCACCGGGATGCCCCACGGCTGTCCGGCGCGGCTGATCGAGATGTCGTCGAGGCCGGCTTCGAGCAGGCGCAGGATCTCGTTGCGCCGCACGTCCGGCTGCAGGAACTCCGGGTGCGCGGCGAAATGCGCGAGCAGTCGATCGCGATAGGCCGACAGCCGGAAGAAATGGTTCGTCTCGCGGATCCACGCCGGCGTGGTCCGATGGATCGGACAGAGCCCCTCGACCAGATCCTTCTCCGGCTTGAAGGCCTCGCACGACTCGCAGTACCAGCCCTCGTAGACGCCCTCGTAGAGGTCGCCGGCGGCCCGGATCTTCTCGGTCATCGCCTGGACGGCGATGCGATGCCGCGGTTCGGTCGTCCGGATGAAGTCGTCGAACGAGATGTCGAGGCGCGCCCAGACCTCGCGGAAGATCGCGGCCATCTGGTCGCAGTAGGTCAGCGGATCGAGGCCCTGCTCCCGCGCCTTGCGATACACGTTCAGCGAGTGTTCGTCGAGGCCCATCAGGAAATGGGTCTCGATGCCGGACAGCCGCTTGTAGCGGGCGATGACGTCGGCCGTGATCTTCTCGTAGGCCGTGCCCAGGTGCGGACGGCCGTTGGCGTAGTCGATCGCGGTGGTGAGGAAGAAGGGAGAGGACGACACGGGGAACCGGACCGGATGCTGGACGGGTAATGGACGGATCAGGCGCGCCGCGCGGCAGCGCCAGGCATATCGAGCCAGGCTTTCATCGCTGCCGCCTGGATGTCCTTGACCGGCACGTCGTGGGTGCGGGCCAGGACCGCGCACGCCTCGAATTCCGGCGCGGCGTTGGTGACCACGCCGCCGAGCCGCGCGACCTTGATCGGCACCGCGCCCCAGGGCGTCGTCACCGGCACGATCTCGCGGTCCAGGACCTCGCGCTCCTCGTCATGGTAACGCACGCCGAGGGTGGTCGTCTCGCGGAAGAGGATGGCCGACAGCGCGGCGCGGCGGTCCGGGGGCGCCATCACGGTCACCAGCGTGCCCGGCCGGCTCTTCTTCATCTGCACCGCCGTGTAGTAGACGTCGAGCGCACCGGCCTTCAGCAGCATGTCGATCAGGAACCCGTAGATCTGCGGGTTCATGTCGTCGATCTCGAAGGTCAGGAGGGTGACCCGCTCGCGCGACGGCGCGCCCGGCGCGGGCGCCTCCCGGCCGGCCTCGGCCTCGGCCCGGCCGACCAGGATCCGCAGCACGTTCGGCCGGTCGGCGAAGTCGCGGCTCCCGGCGCCGTAGCCGATGGCGTCGACGCGCATGGCCGGCAGCGGCCCGAAAGCGTCGGCGAACCCGGTGACGAGGAGCGCGCCGGTCGGCGTCGTGAGTTCGACTGCCGGTCCGTCCTGGTAAACGGGGACGCCTTGCGCCAGCCGCGCCGTCGCCGGCGCCGGGACCGGGAAGGTCCCGTGCGCGCAGCGGACCATGCCGCTGCCGAGATTCAGCGGCGAGCAGACGATGCGATCGGCGCCGAACCACTCCAGCGCGAACACGCCGCCGACGATGTCGATAATCGAATCGAGGGCGCCGACCTCGTGCAGGTGAATCCGATCGAGCGGCATCTGGTGGACCTCGGCCTCGATCGCCGCCAGGCGCCGGAACAGCGCGATGGCGCGATCGCGCGACGCCGGCGCCAGCGCTGAGCGCGCGATCAGCTTCTCGATCGCGGGCAGGTGCCGGTGCGGATGCTGCTGACCCTGGGCATGCGCCCCCCCGCGATCGCCGTCCTCGCCGGCGTGGTGGGCGTGCGTGATCTCCTGCGACGGGACCGACCCCGCCGGCACCCGCTCCTCGAGCACCCAGCGCGTCGCCGACACGCCGGCCCGGAGCACGCGCTCGCTCGCGATCGCGTAGTCGTCGAGCCCGAGGCTGCCGAGCGCGGCGCGGACGTCGGCGAGCGGCACGCCGGCGTCGAGGCAGGCGCCGAGCAGCATGTCGCCCGACACGCCGGAGAAGCAGTCGAGATAGAGGATCTTGGTCACGGGTCGAGGCCGGCGAGTCCACCCGACTCGCGAAAGCTGTAGTAGCGATGGTCCGCGAGGATCAGGTGATCGATGACCTCGATGCCCATCACCTCGCCGGCACGCACGAGGCGCGCGGTGAGGCGCACGTCGTCGGGGCTCGGGGCGGGGTCGCCAGACGGATGATTATGGAACAGAACCACGCTGGACGCACCCGCGACGGTCGCTTCGCGAAACACCTCGCGGGGGTGGACCGTGGTGGCATCGATGGTGCCGACCGACAGCAGCGCCGTCCGGATCACCCGGCAGCGGACGTCGAGCAGCACCAGCCCGAAGTGCTCGACGGGCCGGGCGCTGAACCGCGGCAGCAGGTAGGTGGCCGTCTCGCGCGGCGAGCGGAGTTGCGGCCGCTCCGCCGGCGGCTGCAGCAGCGTCCGGCGGCCCAGCTCGACGGCCGCCAGCAGCCGCGCCGCCTGCGCGCCACCGACACCGGGCACCCGCCGCAGCACGTCGGGCGACGACCGCGTCAGGCGATGCAGGCCGCCGACGGCGGCGAGCAGGCTGTTGGCGAGCTCGAGCGCCCCGCGGCGCCGCTGGCCCGTGCCGAGCACCACCGCGACCAGCTCGTTGTCGCCGAGCGCGTCGGCGCCCACCCGCACGAGCTTCTCCCGTGGCCGATCCGCGGCTGCGAGCGCTTTGATCATCACCGCCGGTTCCCTGCCGTATACTTTTTTGAGATGTTGCGTGTCCGCCCGCTCGCACGGTCTCTCGGCGCCGCGGTGCTCGTCAGTACGGTCATCGTGACAGCGTGCGCCGAGCCGCCGACCCGCGAGATCAGCCAGGCGCAGGGCGCGCTCGACGCCGCCCGCGCGGCCGGTGCCGAGGTCTACGCCAAGGTCGAGTTCCAGGCTGCCGACACCGCCCTGAAGAAGGCCCACGAAGCCGTCACCGAGCGCGACTACCGACAGGCCCTCAGCTACGCCCTCGAGGCCCGCGAGCAGGCCCGGACTGCCGCCCGCGAGGCGTCCGCAGCCCGTGCCCGTGCCGCCACCGACGTCGCGATGGCGATCCAGACCGCGGCCCGCGACGTCGAGACTTCGCGCAAGCGGCTCGCCACACCGGCAACCAGCCGCGAGGTGCGAGCGCGGCTCGCGCCACTGCTCGACGACCTCACCAGGCAATTGCAAGAAGCGCGCTCAGCGGTCGCTGCCGGCGACTACGGGCGCGCCGCGGAGCGCACGCGGGCGGTGCAGGATCGCCTCGCGGAACTGCGTCCCGCCCTCGGCCCCGACGCTCCGCGAGGGCGCTGACATCAGAGGCCGACGAGCGGCCCGAGCAGCGTCACCGCGGCCACGATCACCACGAAGCTGACGAGATCGAGCAGCAGCCCGTGCCGCATCATCGCGCCGATCGGCACGTAGCCGGAGCTGTAGACGATCGCGTTCGGCGCGGTCGAGATCGGCATCATGAACCCCATGCTCGCGCCCAGCGTCGCGGCGAGCGCCGGGCGCAGCGGCGCCACACCCGCGGCCTGCGCGACGGCGATCGCGACCGGCACGATCATGTTCGCCGAAGCGGCGTTGGAGGTCGCCTCCGACAGCAGGATCGCGGCAGCGGTGAAGGCGATCGTCAACGCCAGTTCCGTGTGCACCGGCAGCACCGAGGTCAGTCCGGCACCGAGCCAGGCAGCGAGACCGGTCGAAAAGGCCAGATCTCCCAGGGCCAGTCCACCGCCGTAGAGCAGGATGATGCCCCAGTCGATGCCCGCCGCCTGATCCCACGTCAGCGTGAACCGGCGTTGCCGCCAGTCGATCGGCAGCACGAACAGCAGCACCGCGCCGATCAGCGCGGCGACACTCTCCGGCACCGACGTCGCGAGCACCTGGACCGCCCGCGCCCCGTCCTGCCCGACGATCGTCGCCAGCCCCGGCGCCACCCACAGGAACACCGCGACGCCGAACGCCACGACGACGTTGCGCTGTCCCCGCGTCCACGGTCCGAGCCGGTCCCGCTCGGCCCGCACCAGCGCCAGCCCCTCGGGGTCGATGCGCAGGCCGCGTGCGCCCCACCACGCGAACCAGCCGAGGAGGAGCGCCGTGAGCACCAACACCAGCGGCATGCCGAGGCGGGTCCACTCGAGAAAGCTGACCTGCCGATCGCCCAGCCGCGCGATGAAGCCGAGCCCGATCAGGTTCGGCGGCGTCCCGACCGGCGTCGCCATCCCCCCGACCGACGCGGCGAACGCCGTGACCAGCATCATGCTGATGGCAAACCGCCGCATCGCGTCCGGCGTCGCCGTGCCGTGCAGGCCGACGTGGCCGACGATCGACAGGCCGATCGGGAACAGCATCGCGGTCGTCGCGGTGTTGCTGATCCACATCGAGATCACCGTCGCCACGGCGCCATAGGCCACGAGCATCCGCGTGGCGCTCGATCCGACCAGGCGCGACGACAGCGTCGTGAAGGCGATTCGGCGGTCGAGGCCGTGCACGAACATGGCCTCGGCGAGCACGAAGCTGCCGATGAAGAGAAAAATGATGGGGTCGGCGAACGAGGCCAGGGCGCGCCGCGCCGGCGCCACCTGGAAGACGACGGCGAGGGCCGGACCGAGCAGCGCGGTCACCGCCATCGGCAGCGCCTCGCTGACCCACAGCACGACGACCGCGGCCATCACCGCGGCGAGCCGGTGCCCGCTGTCGGAGAGGCCCGCGAGCGGCAGCAGCCACACCAGCAGCAGGACCGCGGGCGCCAGGAAGAGGCCGGCGGTGCGACGCCGCCGGTTGAAGCGCTCCTCGGCCGGCGAGTAGGTCTCGACCGCGCCGATCGCCTCGTGCTGGCGTCTCATCGCGGCGTCGGTCGCAGCCAGCGCCCGCGCAGCACGATCTCGGCCCAGCCCGTGAGCCACACCGTGTTCTGCGCGTCCCACTCGACACGCTGCGCGCCGCCCGGGGCGATCACCTCGACGTCGCGTCCGGCCTGGCCGGCAAAGGCGGCGGCAACGGCAGACGCGCAGGAACCGGTGCCCGACGACTCGGTCGGACCGACACCGCGCTCCCAAATCAGGATCCGCACGCGGTCTGGTGCTTCGACGTGCGCGAGCTCGACGTTCACGGCGTCGGGAAACGCGGCATGCGCCTGGAGGGCCGGGCCGATGCGATGCAGGCGCGGCTGGTCGAGCATGTCGGCGAGGATCACACACTGCGGGTTGCCGACCCGCAAGGTGACCGCGTCGAAGGTTTCGCCAGCGGCCTCGATCCGCGTCCGCGCCAGATCCTCGACCGGGCCCATGTCGGCCCGGAAGACGAGGCGGGCTGCCGCCGCGTCCCGCGAGACGAGGGTCAGCGCCTTCGGCCCGGCGCCGGTCGTGACGTGCAGCGTGCCGCCGACCGGCAAGGCCATGTCCTCGGCGAGGATCGCAGCGAGGCCGCGCAGGCCGTTGCCGGACACCTCAGACGGGCTTCCGTCGGCGTTCAGGAGGCGCATCGTGGCGCCGCCGGCATCCGGGGTGTAGAGGATCAGCCCGTCGGCGCCGATGCCGGTGTGGCGGGCGCAGGTCGCGCGGGCGAAGCCGGCCGGGTCGAGACCGTGGCGCGCCACGGCCTCCGCGGCCACGTAGAGAAAGTCGTTCCCGTAGGCGTGCGCCTTCAGGATCTCGAGTGCGTCGGCCATTGCTGGCCGATGAGTCTAGCAGGCACGCAGCAGGCGACGCGTGCCCCGGGCAGAACTACCCCGTATACGTTCCCCCCGCTCGCGCGGCCCGGCGCAAAACGACTCCGGCGTCGTTTCAGCGCCCCGCCCCGGCGCCTACTCGACCTGCCAGGCCAGCGCCGGGTTGCTGGACGCCGCGCCGCGCACGTAGTCCACAACGAACGTCCCCTGCCAGTTGGTGAACTGGAAGCGGTCGCCCTTCACCCAGTCGATCTTGTGCCCGAGCTGTTCCATCTCGCCCTTGACGTTGGTGTTGAACCACGCCTCGGCGTCGGCCTTGCTCGTCGGCATCGAGCCCGACTTCTGCGCCGCCGCCGCGAAGGCGTACTTCGCGGACTTGGCCGGGTCGGCGCCCTTGTTGAAGTCGAAGCCCTCGAACTTCAGGCTCGCCCCGGTCGCGGCCGCGCCGGCCGCCGTCGCGGTGGTGGTCACCGCGGTCGGGCTCGCCGACAGGCCCGTCTGGACCCCGGTCATGAGCCTGGCGAGGAACGACGTGAACTCTTCGGTCGACAGCTCTCCGTTACCGTTGCTGTCGACAGTGCGCATCAGGGATCGCGCCATCTCCTGGATGGACGCGCCCGGCTGGATCGGATTCATACGGCTAAGCTCCTGGTCCCGGGACTTGCCCCGGACACGGCCGGACAAGGAGCAAGCGGAGTGCCCAGCCGCGGGGCGACGGGAAATCCGGGGTTTTCGCGTGCAGCCCTCGCGCAAGGTGTCGCCGTGCCGACAGCGGTGGTCCGGGGAGCAGACCTCGGCCGGGCCGGATTCAGGGCGGCGTGAACGCGTCCAGGACGTGGGTGTAGCCGACCGTGAAGCCGAGACCGGGGTCGCGCGACGTGGTCCCGACCAGCAGCCCGGCGTCGACGCGCCCGGCGCCGCGCGTGTAACGGAGGCCGCCCCGGAACGTCGCCCGCGACTCGGCGCCCGGGCCGGGGAAGTCCCACGCCCACTGGAAATGGCCGTGCACCTCCCCCACCGCCTCCAGCCCCTCGCGGATCGCGTGCGCCACGGACAGGCCGTAGATCATCACGTCGAACTGGCGGTCGCCGCGAATCGGGTCGCCCAGGATCGCCAGGCCGAGGTTGCCGACGTAGCGGGTCGATGCCCGGGTCTTGCCGACGAGGACCGTCGCCGAGAAATCGAGGGTGTCGAGGCCGAGCCCGGTTTCGTTGCTGGCGTTCGGCAGCTTGGTGGCCAGACGCAGCCCGACCGACGGCCGCCGCACGTGCTCGCTGATGATCTTCAGCTTGGTGGCGATGACGAGGTCGTCGACGTCGCTGGTCTCGTCGCCGTCGATGCGTAGCTTGAAAGCCAGCGGCGCCGGCTCGCGGCCGGTGATCTGCAGGCGCTGGTAGAGCGCGCCGTCGATCTGCAGCTCGGCAATCGAGCTGAGGCCGATGTTGACGCCGAACGTCGGGGCCTTCAGCAGCGAGCCCGTCAGCCCGGCACCGGGCAGGAAGATGTCGCGCGCGTAGTCGACGCCGGTCTCGACGAGGACGCGACCGCCGCCGATCGTCTCGGGATCCTCGGTGACGAGCGGGCGCTGCTGCCCGGACGCGGGGGCCGCGCACAGGCACGCGGCAAGGCAGGCGACGACCACGGCCAGACGCATCGCCCGTCATCGTATCAGCGCGTCGTGGAAGGACCCGCGGCTGGCTGATAGGATGCCCGGCGCATGTCCATCCCGGCTCGCATCGCAGTCGTGACCGGCGCGGGCAGCGGCATCGGCCGTGCCGTGGCGCTCGGTCTCCTCGCCGACGGGTATCACGTCGCCCTGGCCGGCCGCCGCGCCCCGGCGCTCGCCGAAACGGCCGGCCTCGCCAGCGCCGAAGACCGCGTCCTTGCCGTACCGACCGACGTCACGCAGCCGGACGCCGTCGGCGCGCTCTTCGATCGCATCCACACCACCTGGGGCCGCCTCGACCTCCTGTTCAACAACGCCGGCGCCGGCGCCGGGGCGCCGTTCGAGGATCTGTCCTTGGCGCAATGGAAAGCGGTCGTCGACGTCAACCTCACCGGCATGTTCCTGTGCGCGCAGGCGGCGTTCCGGCTGATGAAGGCGCAGCGGCCACAAGGCGGACGCATCATCAACAACGGCTCGATCTCGGCGATGTCGCCGCGCCCGGACGCCGCCGCCTATGTCGCCACCAAGCACGGCGTCAGCGGCCTGACCAAGAGCCTGGCTCTCGACGGGCGCGCCTACGATATCGCCTGCGGCCAGATCGACATCGGCAACGCCGTCACGCCGCTGACCGAGCGGATGCCGACGGGCGCCAGGCAGGCCGACGGCCAGCTGCGTCCGGAGCCGCGCATGGACGTCGCCCACGTCGCTCGGGCCGTCGTCTTCATGGCCGGCCTGCCGCTCGAGACCAACGTCCTGAGCATGACGATCATGGCCACCAAGATGCCCTTCGTCGGCCGCGGCTGACCCGCGGCGCCGGACGCGGCGCTTGCACCGCTCCGCCGCTTCCGGAACATACTCTCGCCATGCACAAGACCCTTCTCTTCGCCGCCACCATCGCGGGTGCGCTCGGCGTCGCCGCCACCGCCGCCGCGCAACCCACGCTCGTCAAGAAGTGGGAATCGGACGCCAGCTTCAAGGTGCCCGAGTCGGTCTACTTCGACAAGGCCGGCAAAGTCCTCTACGTCTCGAACATCGACGGTGAGCCCTGGGGCAAGGACGGCGCCGGCTCGATCGGCAAGCTCGGGCTCGACGGCAAGGTCGTCGCCGCGGAATGGGTCAAGGGGCTGAACGCGCCCAAGGGGATGGCCCTCTCGAAGGGCACGCTGTGGGTCGCCGACCTGAGCGAGGTCGTCGGCATCGACGTCGCCAAGGGCACGATCACGAGCCGGATCCCAGTCGAGGGCGCCGTCAAGCTGAACGACCTCACTGTCGACGCCAAAGGCGTGCTTTACGTCTCCGATTCCGAGACGAAGAAGGTCCACAAGATCGACGGCAAGACGGTGACGACGCTGCTCGAAGGCCTGAAGGGGCCGAACGGCGTGCTGGCACACGGTGCCGACCTCTACGTGCTCGACAGCGGCGGCCTCTACAAGGTGCAGCCGGACAAGACGCTGAAGCTGGTGGCCGACGGCATGGAAGGCGGCACCGACGGCGTCGAGCCGATCAAGGGCGGCGGCTTCGTCGTCTCGTCGTGGGGCGGCGTGATCTACCACGTCGGCGCCAACGGCTCGAAGCACATGCTGATGGACACGCGGCCCGCCAAGGCCAACTCGGCCGACATCGGCTTCGATCCGGAGACCGCCACGGTCTACGTGCCGACGTTCTTCAAGAACACCGTGATCGCCTACACGCTGCAGTAGTCGTTTCACTGGCGGTCGCGCTCTCGCGCGCGGCCGCCGCCCGCTTCGCGCCGCAGCCAGATCAGGGCGGCGAGATCATAGCCGGCGTGGGCGACGATCGGCGCCAGCAGGCCGTCGGTCGCGATCGCCAGGGCCGCGAGCACGCCCCCCGACAGCGCCGCCCAGACGCCCAGCACCCAGCTCCGGCGCGTCATCCCGAGGTGGCAGACGCCGAAGGCCAGCGCCGCGATTGGCCAGCCGAAGGCCGCCTGCACGGCACCGCGGAAGAAGATCTCCTCGCCGATGCCGGCGAGCGCGCTGATCGCGATCATCTCGGCGACGGAGAGCCCGGCGAACAGCGGCTGGAAGACCGTGCGCTGCAACTCGCGCAGCACCCGGACCGGACCGATCGCCGGCGCCCACCGCTGCAGCCACCATTGCGCGACCGCGAGCGCCAGGGCGACGCCCGCACCGGCGGCGACGGCGATCGGCGTGGCACCCAGGCGGACCGGGTAGCCGCTGGCGTAGAGCCAGACGCCGCCGGCGATCGCGAGTGTCCCCTCCCCGAGCACGGCGAGGGGCAGCAGGCGCCACGGTCGCGTCGCCATCAGGACGCCTTCGCGCTGTCGAGAAGCAGCGTGACCGGGCCGTCGTTGACGAGCTCGACGGCCATGTGGGCGCGAAAGACGCCGGTCGCAACCGGCAGCCCGCTCGCGCGCACCGCCGCGACGACGGCTTCGTAGAGCGCGTTGGCCGTCTCCGGCGGCGCCGCCTCGCTGTAGGACGGCCGGCGTCCGCCGCGGCAGTCGCCGAGCAGCGTGAACTGCGACACGATCAGCACGCCGCCCTGGACGTCGCCGACGGCGAGGTTCATCGTCCCCGCCTCGTCATCGAAGACGCGCAGCGTGGCGATCTTGGTGGCGATCGCTGCGGCGTCGGCGGCGGTGTCGGTCCGCGCGACGCCGAGCAGCACGAGCAGACCGCGGCCGATCTCGCCGACGATCGCGTCGTCGACCCGAACCCGAGCCGACGTCACGCGCTGCAGCACGGCTCGCAAGGCGCCTCGGCGCGTCAGCCCGCGACGATCGCGGGTGCGCTTGTCGCGTGGGGGCTCGCGTCGGCCGTCGCCCGAGCGCGGAGCTCGGCCGGCGGGTTGAGCCGGCGATCGAGCAGGTGGCGCGGCTGCACGTTGCCCTGCGCCTTCAGCACCGAACGCTTGAGGCCCGGATGCTCGCGCTCGAGATCGAACAGCAGCTTCTTCATGCGCTGGCGCTGCAGCCCCAGATCGCCGCACACCGGGCAGCAGCAGCCGACGACCGGCAGCCCGCGTTCGGCGGTGTAGGCAGCGACGTCGGCCTCGGCGACGTAGGCCAACGGCCGGACGACGACGTGGCGGCCGTCGTCCGAGACCAGGCGGGCCGGCATGGCCTTCAGCGCGCCGGCGAAGAACAGGTTGAGCAGCAGCGTCTCGGCGAAGTCGTCGGCGTGGTGGCCGAGCGCGATCTTGGTCGCGCCGACGGCGTCGGCCATCCGGTAGAGCACGCCGCGCCGCAGCCGGGCGCACAACGAACAGGGCGTCGCCGTGGCGGCGTCGAGTTTGTCCTCGATCACCTCGCCGATGTTGGTGTGCTCGATCACGCACTCCCAGCCACGCTCCGCGCAGGCCCTGGCGATCACGTCGTGCTTGTAGCCTTTGTAGCCGGAGTCGACGTTGACCGCGACCAGCGTGAAGTCGATCGGCGCGCGGACGCGCAGCTCGTCGAGGATTTGGAGCAGCGCCCAGCTGTCCTTGCCGCCCGACAGCCCGACCATCACGCGGTCGCCGTCCTCGATCAGCAGGTGATCGGTGATCGCCCGGGTGGTCTCCTTGGCGACGCGCGTCTCGATCTCGGACCGGTAAGCCATCATTCTCCTGCCGCCCGGCGGACGGCGCCGCGGCGCGCCCAGCGCCGCGAATAGCAGACGGCCGCCTCAACGGGCGGCCCGCGGCCGCGCGTGAGAGCGCGGCCGCCAACCAGTTTAGTCGTACATGGGAACGAGGCGGACGAGCACACCCAGGAAGCGCTCGTCGGCGACGCCAGTCTGGGTGAGGCTGGGCGTGAAGCCCGTGGCCGACGTGATCGACACGGCGTAGACGTAACTCGTCGGCTGGTCGAGGTGCGCGCGATACGGCAGGCCCGCCTCGGCACGGACCGTGGTCCCCGTGTTGCGGTGCCCGTCGAGGCGCAGCGTCTGGCGGTCCGCGCCGGTCTGCACGGTCACGACGTTGGCCACGTCGCCGGTGCGAATCTCGACGCGGAGCTGCTTCAGCCGGTAGGGCGCGTAGTGCTTCACCACTGGCCCTTGAGCACCGGTGAGCAGCACCGCATCGGCGCCCGCGGTGCCCTCGGCCACCTCTCGAACGGGCGCCCGCAGCAGCAGGTCGGCGCGCGTCCCGCCCTTCACCCAGAACCACTCCCCTTCCGGCGGGAAGGCGTTGTCGTCGAGGAAGTAGGCCGAGATCCGCGGCTCGCCAGCGAGTTGGATGCGCACCCGCTCGGGTGTCACGTTGATCGGCAGGTCGTTCAGCAGGCTCTTCTCGATCGGCAGCCAGCGCAGCGGTCCGTGCTTGACGTGCTCCGCAGGCCGATAGCTCGCATAGAACGGGTTCAGCACCAGCGTGGCGGTGAACAAGGCGCCGATCGCCAGGCCCGCGATCGCCGGCAGCGCGCTCCGTAACGGCGGGGTCACGAACAGCAGGAGCGGGTAGAGCCCCATGAAGTAGCGATTGCCGATCGGCCCGCCGCCGCCCGAATAGGTGTACGGCACCCACAGCAGCAGCACCACGTTGGCGACCACAGCAGTGGCGAGCGTGATCCACTGAAACCATGGCCGCCCGCCGCGCCACGCCAGGAACAGCAGCACGCTCAGCACGCCCGGGAAGAAGTACGGCACCAGCCCGCTGTGCCGGCCGACCATGAAGTAGACGAGGTTCGCCGGGAACACCTCGACCAGGCTGTTGCGCGAAAGGACGATCTCCTCGAGCACGCTGTCGACGCCGCGCGTGAGCCCGAGCGCGCCCCCGCCCGGGACGGCTGTGGCCTGGGCGAGCGGGCTCGACGTCGGCGCGGCGTCGGTCATGAACGGAAAGCCCTTGGCCTCGTAGTACGTCGACCGCTCGCCGCCCTGATAGTTCGCCTCGCCGCTGGTCGCGAGGTTCAGCGCGACCAGGCTCCCACAGCTCAGCACGAACGCGAGGCTGGCGCCGGCCGCGGTCCGCCAGTCGCGCCGCAGCAGCGCGCCCACGGCGATCGGCACCGCGAGCGCGGCGTTGGGCGGTTTCGAAAACGCAACGACGCCGATGATCGCCGCACCGAGGAGCGGCCCGCCGGGACCGCGCAGGAAGCGGCCCCACCAGCCGGCGTCGGGCGGCGCCTGCGGGCTCACCATCCGGTAGAGCCCGCAGAAGAGCCCCAGCACGCCCAGCGACAGATTGAAGATCTCCGGCGTGATCCAGACGAAGTAGACGGGCGCCGCAGACGCCACGAAAAAGATGCCCGCGTAGGCGAGCGCCGGCGTCGCCTCGCTGCGGGCACGCAGGAACCAATAGGCGGCGAGGAGGCTGAGCGAGAGGAGGATCGCGTGCAGCACGAGGAAGCCACCGGTGCCGAAGAGCCACACGAATGGCGCCGCGGCCAGGGGATAGGCAAACGACTTGCCGGCGTAGAGCCGATCGGCGCGCGAATCGGGACCGGCGGCGAGCCGGAACCACGGGAACCCGGCGGCGCGCTCGAGCCAGCGCGACTTGCCTTTTTTCAGGAAGATGCCTTCGGGCCCGGTCGGAAACTCCTGGTAGACGCGGGCGAGATCCCCGCGATCGAAAGCGAAGTCGCCGTCGCGCGCCAGGCTGTGGCCAAGCGTGTAGTAGGTGGCTTCGTCGCTCTGGAACCCGTACGCCGCCTTCGGGAAATCGACCGCGACCGCGAAGCCGCCGAGGAACAGGAACAACAGCAGCGCGGCGACCAAGCCGGGCTCCCCGCCTTCGCGCAGCGCCTCGCCGATGCGCTTCGGCGCGGCAAGGCCCGCCAGGCGGTCGCGCCAGGTCGTCATCACGCGCGGCAGAACGCCAGCAGGTGCCACCCCAGCTTGCGGACCAGCGGCCGCGGCAGGGCGTTGAAGGTGCCGACGAAGAACGTGTTGAAGGCGACGCCCTTCCAGCCGCCGTGCAGGCGCGATTTCACCGGAAACCGTTCGGCGACGATCTCCACTTCGCGAAAACCTTGCAGCAGCGTCTCGAACTCGCCCCAGGTGTACTTCTTCAGCACCGGGGCATCCTCGTGCTCGAGCCCGACCTTCATCAGCCCGGAGAGCGCGTTCAGCCACGACCGCCGGTTGTAGACCTGGAAGATGGCCAGGCCGCCCGGCTTCAGCACGCGGCGTACGTCGGCGACCAGCGCCCGATCGTCGGCGGTGTACTGGACGACGCCGTGTGCGAACACCGCGTCGAACGACGCGTCGGCGAACGGCAGCGCCTCGCCGTCGGCGACGCGCAGGTCGGCGGTCAAACCCTGCTGGGCGAAGTTGGCCTTGGCCAGCGCGATCGCGGACTCGGCGAGGTCAACGCCGGTGACGATCGCGCCGCCCTTGGCGAACCGGACCAGATCGACGCCGGCGCCGCAGCCGACGTCGAGAACCGCCTTGCCGCGCATGCCGTCGAACGGGACCAGCCGGACCAGATGGTGCAGCTTCTCGAAGTGGTACTGGTCGAGATCGGCGAAGAAGCCCGCGGTGCCCGGGGCGTGACTGGAGATCTCGAGATCGTGGATGTGCGTGTTCCAGTACGCGCGCACGCGTTCGGTGAGGGCGTCGGTCACAACCGCCTCATTCTATCCGCCCTCCGCCGGGCTACTTGCGCGGGAGCTGGATTTCCATCGAGTCGAAGGGGCGGGGCGGCTTCACCACGACGGGTCGCCGGGGTCGTCCGCCGTCGAGGAAGGACAGGTCGGCGGTGAGCGCGCCCTTGCGCCGCGTCGTTCGCGACGTCTCGTGGAGCAGCGCATAGAGGCGCTCCATCTTGCGGACGAACGCCGCGATGTCGTAGCCGCGGCCGGCCTCCCGCGCCGCCTGCGCCTTGGCCGCCCGCTCCACGGGATGGTCGATGGCGTAGACGATCGCCCGGGCCAGGGCGGCGGCGTCGCGCTTGGGCACGACCCAGGCGGTGACGCCATCCTCGAGGATGTCGAGCAGGCCGTCGGCATCGGTCGAGACGAGCGGCTTGCCGGCGGCGAGCGCCTCGAAGGCGGTCAGCGGCGTGCCCTCCCACAGCGACGGGAATACGCTCAGATCGAACGCCGAGAGCACCGCCGCGGTATCGCGATGGAAGCCGTGGAAGCGGAAGCGATCGCCGAGGCCGAGCGCATGCGCCTGCTGCTGCAGCGGGCCCAGCAGCGGTCCCTCGCCGACCAGGACGAAGCGCGCCTGCGGCCGCGCGGCGATGACGTCGCGGGCCGCCGCGACCAGGAACTCGTTGCCCTTCGACTCGTGCAGGCGGGTCACGGTGCCGACCGCGAAGTCGTCCGGCGAGAGGCCGAGCTCCTGCCGCGTGGCAGCGATCTCGGCGGCGCTGCGGGCGCGGCTGAACTCCTCGAGCGGGGCTCCCAGGTAGACCACCTTCACCCGCTCCGGCGCCACCTTGCGTGGCCCCCGGACGAAGGCCGCCGTCGACTCGGAGACCGCGAGCGCGATGTCGGTCGTGCCAGCGAGCAGCCGATCGGCGATCTGCTGGAACCACGGCGTCGTCGTCAGGTTGGCGTGCTCGTGCAGCACCACCGGCAGCCGGGTGAACTTGGCGGCGATCCGGCCGAAGGTGGTGGCGCCGTATCCGTGCAGGTGGAGGACGTCGATCTTGCGGCGATCGATCTCCTTCATCAGATCGGTCAACGTCGCCGGATCGAACCGGCCGCGCTGCAGGTAGGTGATGTCGACGCCGAGCGCGTCGAGCGTCTCCTCGGACAGATCGCGACGCCGCAGGCTGATCAGGGCCGGCTTCACCAGGGTCGGATCGAAGCGCGGCAGCATCCAGGCGAAGAGGCGCTTGACGCCATGCATGCGCGAGCCCTCCCACCCGAGGTGATCGCAGACGTGCAGGACCTTCAGCGGACGACTGCTCATGCACCGGCTCCGGCGGCACGTGCGTCGCGCGTCCCGATGATCCGGGCCGGCACGCCCGCGGCGATCGCTCCAGCCGGCACCGCCTCGCGGACCACGGCGCCCGAGCCGACGATGGCGTGGTCGCCGATCACCACGCCGTCGAGGATCTTGGCGCCCGCTCCGAGCCAGACGCCCTCGCCGAGCGCGATGCCCTGCGACACCCGCCCCTGCTCGATCACCGGCCGTGACGGATCGTCCATATCGTGCGTGCCGGCGCCGAGGTAGCAATAGGCGGCGACCAGCGTCTGCGCCCCGAGCGTGACCCGGCTGGCCGAGAAGATCTCGCAGTTGAAGCCGATGTTGGTGCCGTCGCCGAGCACGATGTCGCCGCTCTTGCAGGACAGGATCGTGTTGCGTCCGACGAACACCCCGTTGCCGATGGTGATGCCCTCGTGCCCCTCGCCCTTGGCGTCGAGCAGGCAGTGATCGTCGATGACCACGTCGTCGCCGATGCGGATGCGATGCGGGTGGCGCAAGGTGACGTGCTGGCCGAAGACGACGCCGCGGCCGCAGGCGCCGAGCAGCCACGGATAGCAGGTCTTGCGCAGCACGAGCCCGAGCGCCCCCGGCACCCACTGCGCGACGAGATTGACCAGCTCGTAGGCCACGAGCGCGCCCCAGCCGGACCGGCCGACGACCAGCCGCTGGTACTTCTCTCGCGCCCCGACCCGTGCGTCGAAGAGCTGCGCCTGCGCCGCTTCGACCTGGCGGGTGCCGCTCACAGCCACCCGGCCTCGCGATAGGCCGCGAGCGTGCGGCCGATGCCGTCGCGCAGCCCCACCCTCGGGGCATAGCCGATCTCGGCCTTGGCCAGTGACGAGTCGAAGGAGCGGCTCTTGGTGAAGAAATCGACGCGGCGGCGGTAGATCGGCGGCTCGATGCCGAGCGGCCGGCAGAGGATCTCGCACACGGCGCCGGCGACCCAGAACGGCCACACCGGCAGGCGCAGCGTCGGCGGGCTCACGCCGGCGACGTCGGCCGTGATCGCGACGAGCTCTTTCAGCGTGGTGACCTCAGGCCCCGACAGGATGTAGGTGTGCCCCGCGGCGGCCGGGTGCGTTCCGCACAGGCGGAACCCGTCCACGAGGTCGTCGATGTAGGTCAGATGGTACCAGATGTCGCCGCGGCCCAGGATGTTGAAACGCCGTCGCGCGACGCCGCGAAACAGCTTCAGCAAACGCCGATCGCCGGGCCCGTAGATGCCGGTCGGCCGCACGATGACGAGCTGCACGCCCGCCTCCGTGGCGGCGCGGCGCGCCACGCTCTCCCCTTCGAGCTTCGTCTCCTGGTAGACGTCGCCCGGGCGCAGCGGGGCGTCTTCGTCGGCGGGCGGCTTTTCGATGTCGCCGTGGACGCCGACCGTGCTGCAGTGCACGACGCGCTTCACGCCGGCGGCGCCGGCGCACTCGATCAGGGACCCGACCGCGGTCGCGTTGACTGCGCGATAGACCGCGTCGTCGAGGCCGGCGGCGCGATAGAGGGCGGCGATGTTGTAGACGACGTCGACGCCGGCGACGGCGCGCGCGAGCGCCCCCGCGTCGGTGAGGTCGCCGGCCACCAGCTCGATGCCGGGCAGCGCCGACGCGGCGACGTGCGGGTTGCGCACCAGTGCCCGCACGGCGATGCCGTCGGCGGCGAGGCGCCGCGCCAAATGTCCGCCGGTGAAGCCGGTGGCGCCCGTGACGAGGACGCGGCCCGGCCTGGCGAGCGCTGTTGCCATCAGCCCTCGCGCTCGGCGACGAGCGTGACCGGCGAGCCGACCAGCCCGGTGATGCCGAGGGCGCGCAGCGCGCCCTCGCTGACAGTGGTGAAGCCTCGCGCGTCCACCGCCTTGTGCAGCGCGATCGGCAGCACGAAATGCCGGTGGCGATCGCGGACGACGAAGCCGGCGGCGCGGCACACGGCGTCGACGGCGCCGTCGCCGAAGACGCGATACGGCTCGGTCGACCGGCCGGCGGCGTGCAGCATGCGGCGGGCGGTCGATTGCAGCGCGGCGGCGCTCAGGCGCGCCGGATAGTCGATGACCAGCCGCCGGCGCGTGACGCGACAGAGCTCGGTGAGCGCGGCCCGCCAGTCGGGCATGTGCATCAGCAGCCGGACGCTGACGGTGACGTCGAAGCGACGATCCGCGAACGGCAGGTGCTGCGCGTCGCCGCGCAGCAGGCCGACCGACGCCGCCGCGCCCGCCACGCGCGCCTGGCCGACGCGGAGCATCTCACGCGAGTAGTCGAGGCCGGTGACGCGGGCCCCGCGGATCGCGATCGCCAGCGCCGCACGGGCCGTGCCGGTGCCGACGTCGAGCACGGCGGCGCCGGCGACGTCGCCGACGAAGCGCGTGATGACGGCGGCTTCTTCCTCGGCGACGAGCGCACCGATCGGGCCGCCGAAGCGCAGCGCGTCGAATCCCGCCGCGACGTCCGCATCCGCGTAGTGCTCGACGCTGTAGTGCGCGGGCTTCACGCGACGCCCCGCGCCACCTGGGCCGCGCCGCTCCCGAAGAGCTCGGCGTAGGCGTGGCGCGTGCGTTCGAGGTAGGCCTCGTAGCTGTACTTCGTGTCGGCGAGCTCGCGGGCGCGACGGCCGATCGCGTCGGCCTCGGCCGGATCGTCGACGGCGCGCAGGATGCCTGCGGCGTAGGCCTCCGGCGTCGCCTCGGTGAGCACCGCGACCGAGTCGTCGAGCACCTGCGTGTGCGTCAGCAGGCGCGTCGCGATGATCGGACGGCCGGCCCGGAGGTACTGGTAGATCTTCAGCGGCGTGTTGGTGCCGCGGCTGCGCGGCGAGGCGAGCACGGTCGCGGCGTCGAGGAACTGCGGGATCTCGTCCGCCGGACGCTGGCCGGTGAAGATGACCACGTCGGCGGCGCCCGCGGATCGCGCCTGTGTCCTGGCCGCCTCGACCTGGTCCGGTTGCCCGCCGACGACGAGGAAGCGGACGTCCGGCCGGGTCGCGCGGACCCGCGCCGCGGCGGCGTAGAGGAGGTCGAGGCCTTGGTACGCCTCGAAGGTGCCGGTGTAGAGCACGACTGGCACCTGCGGCTCGATGCCCCAGGCGGCACGCAGCGCCGGACTCGCCCCCGCCTCCGGCGGATCGCCCGACCCCGGCGCGTTCTCGATGAGCACCGTTGGCACCAGCGGATCGATCGCCCGCACCACCTCGACGAGTTGCTGGCAGATGACGATCACCACCCGCGAGCGCCGCACCAGCAGCCGCTCGATGGCGCTCATGGCCCAGACCAGCGGTCGCGACGAGGAGAAGTCGAAGTTCGAGAGCTGCTGCGGCAGGCTCGAATGCATGTCGTAGAGATGCGGGACCCCCAGCATCGCCGACAGCACGACGCCGATCAGCCCGCCTTCCTCGTGGGAGTGCACGGCGTCGTAGGGTGTGCCCATCGCGCGCCGCAGGGCGGTGGCGGCGAGCGCCATGTCGAGCGGCACCTTCGCCCACGACGGGCCGATACGGACGTGACGCAGCAGCGGCGGCCGCAGGCAGCGGAACACCCGCAGCCCCGGCATCTCGACGTCGCGCCCGAACGGATAGGTGACGAGATCGACCGTGTGGCCGAGCGCGATCAGGGCCTTGATGCGGTGGAATTCACTGAACGGGGTGCCCCGAGGCTCGAAGAACGGCTCGGGCGCGATCATCAGGATGTGCATCGGCGGCCCCAGCCGACCGAGTATACGGGCCCGCCCGGAAACGGGTCAATTTTGCCCGGCCGCTGTCCGTGCCCGATAACACGACACTCAGGGCTAAGGTTTTCTGTCTCAGGAACCGACACAACGGTCGAACGGGGGCCATCCACTGGATTGCCTGCCCGACGGCTCCCCGCTCTGCTCGAGGTTGGACGACATGAAGAGGCTGCACATCTGTGCGGCGGTGGCCGTGGCCCTGCTCGCCCCCACGCTCGCCGCCGGGCAACAGACCCGCTGGTATCTCGCCGAAGGCTCGACCGGACCGTTCTTCGAGGAGGAGGTCCTGGCGATCAACCCGACCGACCAGACGGCGTCGGGCATCGTCCGGGTCTACCGCGACGGTGCCGCGGTCGACGTCCCGATCGCGATCCCGCCGCGCCGGCGGATGACGCTGCCGGTCAATCTCGTGCCCGGCCTCGGGACCGGCGAAACGTCCGCCCTGGTCGACACCAGCTCCAGCGGCGTGCCGATCTACGTCGAGCGCACCATGTACTGGAATGGCCGCCGCGGCGGCCACAACGCCGGCGGCGTCGAAGCGCCGCAGACGACCTGGTACCTTGCCGAAGGCGCCACCAACAACTTCTTCAGCACGTTCATCCTGTTGGTGAACCCCAACCCGAGCGCGGTCTCGGTCACGGTGCGCCTGCTGAGCGACGACGGCCCACCGGTCAACTTCCCCTACACGGTCGCCGCCAACAGCCGGCTGACCGTCCCGGTCAACAGCCTGCCGCAGTTCCGCAGCGCCAACTTCGCCGCGGTGGTCACCGCCACGCAGCCGGTGTTCGTCGAGCGGGCCATGTACTGGCTGGGCTTCGAGGGCGGGCACGACTCCACCGCGGTGTCGAGCCTGGCGACGGTCTGGCGCTTCGCCGAGGGCTTCACCGGCGGCGACTTCGAGACGTATTTCCTGCTCGCCAACCCCAGCGCCGCGACGATCTCGACGACGTTGAGCTTCTTCCTCGACACGGGCGCGGTGATCACCAAGAACGTGTCGATCGCCCCGACCAGCCGCCGCACGGTGCGCGTCCGCGAGTACGCGGACCTGCTGAACACCGCGTTCGCCACCCGCATCACCAGCAGCGCGCCGATCATCGCCGAGCGCGCCATGTACTGGGGTGGGTTCGTCGAGGGGCACGCCACCGCCGGGTTGACCACCGAAGGCACGCGCTGGGCCTTCGCCGAAGGCATCGCCGGCAATTTCAGTGGCACGCCCTACGAGACCTTCTATCTTTTCCTCAACGCCAGCGCGAGCCCGATCACCGTCACCGGCAGCTTCTATCGCGAGGACGGCTACGGCACGCGGCAGCAGTACACGATCCCGGCCAACTCGCGCTTCACGCTCTACGGCGCCGCCGTGCCGCACATGAACGGGCAGAAGTTCGGCGCGGTCTTCGAAGGCAGCGCGCCGTTCATCGCCGAGCGCGCGGTCTACTGGGGCGCCGGCCGCTTCGGCGGCCACGTCTCGACGGGAGCGCCCTTCAGCGGCGCGCTCGGAACGCCGGTCGAGCCGCCCACCCCGCCGACCCCGCCCCCGCCGCCTCCGCCGCCGCCGTGCCCCGCGCTCATCTGCGACAACCTGCAGGGGGCCTCGGTCGGCCAGGTCTTCGGCGGCGGCTACGACGGCTTCGGCTACGTCATCGGCGACGACCGCGCCGGCGTCGAGTACTCCGTCCCGACCATCACCAAGGGCTTCCTCGAGTACGAGATGACCGGGATGCGGACGGCCTTCAACGACGAGAAGTACAAGATCTTCGCGATGTACGACGGCGACTGGTCGTCCAGCAATCTGTACCGGGCGACGCTCGAGCAGCGGCTGCCGCCGCGGCACGCCCGGCTCAAGTTCCTGACCGGCGACGGCTGCGACAGCAAGTGCGGCACCGAGCGGCGCTACATCGAGGAAGACACGGAGATTCCGTGGAACCCGGCCGACACCTACCGGGTGCGGCTCGAATGGGGCGACGGCCGCGCCGGCTTCGTCATCACGTCGCTGTCCGGTGCCGGCCAGTGGGCCGACAGCTGGGCCTACGGCAACGCACAGCTCGGCGGCATCTACAATCCGGCCAACCACAAGATCGCGATCGGCAACCCGCGCGCGGGCGGTGGCGAGCACGGCTCGTTCCCCGGCATGCGGATCCGCAACGTGCGGATTGGACAGCGTTAGTGGCGGCCGCGCTCTCACGCGCGGCCGCGGGCCCTTTCTGGGCCGCGGGCGGCACTTGCGTCGACATGGTAGATTGGCGTGTTGACGATGCGGCGTGAGACCCCCCGGTGGCGCTCTGCCACCTTCCAGCTCCTGAAAGTCGGCGTCAGTGTGGGCCTGCTGGTCTGGCTGTTCCGCCAGGTCGACGGCGCACGGGTGTGGGCCGCGGTCAAGGCGGCCTCGTGGGGCTGGCTCGGCGTCGCTGCACTGCTCTACTTCGCGATGCTGGTCGTGAGCAGCTGGCGCTGGAACATCCTGCTCCGCGCGCAAGGCATCGCCGTCCGGCTCAGCACGCTGATCGGGTCCTTCCTGGTCGCCACGTTCTTCAACAACTTCCTCCCCAGCAACATCGGCGGCGACGTCGTGCGGGTCCGCGACACCTCGGGCCCGGCCAACTCGCGGACGCTGGCGGCGACGGTGGTCCTCGTCGATCGCGGCCTCGGGCTCCTCGCGCTCGTGCTGGTCGCGGCGCTCGGCGCGACCGCAAGCCAGCCGGCAGCCCGCGGCGGCGGTGCGCCCGTGCAGCCGTGGATGTTGTGGGCCGGCCTTGTCTGCGGCAGCGTCGTCTCACTACAGGCGCTGCGGACCCCGGCCTTCGTCACCCGGCTGGCAACACCGCTGCGCTGGCTGCACGCGGAGTGGGTCGATGCCCGGTTGGCAAAGCTCACGGTCGCGTTGGGCCGGTTCGCCAACTCGCCGGGGGCGCTCGCGTCGAGCGCCGCCGGAGCCGTGGTGGTTCAGGCGCTGCTCGTGGCGTTCTACGCCGCCGTGGCGCACGGGCTGCACATCGTGGTTTCGCCGTGGCACCTCGCCGTGATGGTGCCGGTGTCGTTCGTCGTCCAGATGCTGCCAATCTCGGTCAACGGCTTCGGCGTGCGGGAAGCGACCTTCGTGGCGTTCTTCGCGCTCGCCGGCCTGCCGGCCGAGGCGGCGATGCTGCTCTCGTTCATGGGGACCGCAGTGATCATGGCCTGGTCGCTCGCCGGCGCCTGCGTGCACGTGGCGCGTCGTCCGTCCTGACCGCCAAAATATCTGTCGCGAGGGCTATCGAAGCCGCCTCGAGCGGCCGACACGCCAAATAAGTTCTTTCGAGGAGGATAGTGAACGTGAAGCTTCGATATCTTGCGGGCGCCCTGGCGCTCTCCGCCGCCTTCGCCACCGCCGCGTGTGGTGACGATCCACCACCGACCACCCCAACGCCGACGCCGACCCCGACGCCTCCTCCGCCGGCCAACCCGACGCTGACGGCGCCGCGGGCCGACTTCCCGGGCGAGAACGATCAGCTGCAGACACTGCGGCCGCTGGTGCGCGTGCTGAACGCGACGGCGGACCAGGCTGGGACGCGTACCTACGAGTTCCAGATTTCGGACGACCCGGACTTCGCCCCGGCTTCGGCCTCGAGCGTGGGCCGGTACTACCGGTTGATCGCCGCCCAGGCCGCCATTCCCGAAGGCGGCGACGGCAAGACCCAGTTCGAGGTCGCGGCCGACCTGCAGCCGACGACGCGCTTCTACTGGCGCGCCCGCGCCCGCCAGGGCACGGTCGACGGCCCGTGGTCCGCCTCGGCGACCTTCCGCACGAAGATCGAGGGCTACAACCGCCCAGGCGAGCTCTACGATCCGCTGACCAACGCGCAGACGATCGGCGCGGTCGTCAACCACGTCACGCTGACGCCGGGGCGCGGCGCGACCATCAACAGCAACGAGTCGCATATTCGCTATCAGCTCGTGCAGACGGTCACGGCCGGTGAGCTGTCGATGGAAGTCGACGGGATCCAGAACTTCTCGCCCGGAGACAAGACCAAGATCATGTCGATGTACGACGGCAATGGCGACATCACGACCAGCGACTATCGCGCGACGATCGAGAAGCGTGACGGCGGTGTCGTCGCCTGGCGCTTCATCGCCGGCGAGGTGGAGAGCGACGCCCAGATCGAGACGATCGGCAACGAGCGCGTCGACCTCGACTTCAACCCGGGCCAGGTGTATCTGTGGCGGGCGACGTGGGGCGGCAACTTCTTCCGCGTCGAGATCTTCGACGGGCCGACGACGGCCAACCGCATCTACGAGTTCGGCAAGGGGTACGAAGGGACCTACGATCCCACCCCGCACGTGGTCTTCGTCGGATCGCCAATCGGGCGCGGCGGCCCCAACGACGCGTCGGTGGTCGGTGCGACGTGGAAGAACGTCTACGTGGGGAGCATCGGCCGTCCGCGGCCGACATCGCTCGGCACGGCGCTGATCGAGGACCCGAGCCAGGATCCGCGCATCAAGAACCGCGGCGTCCGGGCGACCAACTAGCCCACGTCACCCGCGGCGAGTTCGAGGCGCCGGTTCCCGAAGGGGGGCCGGCGTTTCGCGCTTTCAGGGGCCTTCAGTGGGCCGCCACGCGGGCCCGGACGCGCTCGACAAACACCCGCTCCTCGGGCGTCATCTGCGCCTGCATCGACCGTCCGTCGCGCAGGATGAAACTGGTGCGGGTGTGGAAGGTCCAGGCGGCGGCGCCGGCCCGCCTGGCTCGCGCCGCCGCGTCCAGGAAGCGCTCCAGGCGGTCCGCCGCCCGCTCGTCCTGCCAGGGCTGCGGCTCCTGCAGGTAGATGGGCCGCGGTCCCCGCCGCTGCCCGAGCGCCACCAGATCGCGCACCACGGCCGGCGTCCGATCGTGCCAGTTCACCTCGCGGGCATCGTGCACGGCCAGCACGTCCACGGAGGCCGCGTCGGCGGGACACCGGCCCGGCACGCCACAGTAGCCGTAGCGCTCGGCTTCCGCGAGATTGGTCGAGACGAACACGATGCGGCCTCGAGTGTCGAGGCGCCGCACCAGCCGTGCGACCTGGCGCGCGTCCTCCCCTGCCCCTTCGGCAAAGACGCGGTTCTGGTAGACCTCGTTCTGGAGATCGACCATGACGTGCGGCGCCGCGCCGAGCGCCGGCAGGGCGGCGGCGAGCGCGTCTGCGTAGGCGGCCGGCGTCAGGACGACGCCCTGTGCGTCGCGGACGGTCTCGCGGGCGAACGACAGATCGACGACCAAGCCGTGCTCCGCGGCCTTTGCCACCACGGCCTGCAGCCGCGCGAGGCGATCGGGACGGAGTCGTCCGCCTGGCGCCTCCATGAGCGTGTCCTGCCCGGCATGACCGCCGCACTGCCTGACGGCGGCGCACCGCCACCAGTTGGGGAAGATGCGGACGCCGTCGATGCCGTGTGCCCGCAACCAGGTGAAGTCCGCGGCGAGCACCGCATCGGAGGCGCGCAGCGCGTCGAAGTACGACACCACGACGAGGAACCGCGGCACACCGTCGACCGTGAACTGCGTCCCGGCGATGCCGAGAGCCGGCGGCTGCGCCGCAGCGGACGGGCGGCCGGTCGTGACCGACGCGGCAACAGTGGCGATCGCCAGCGTCGCCACCACGAGGGCGAATGCTACACTTGCCCGTTTGCTCATCCCATGACCTCGCGTGGTGAACTCCTCCAAGCCGTCCCTTGTGGCCTGTGCGGCGCCGACGACGCCGACGTCGTCTACGACGCCCGCTACGATCCGCAGGATACGACCGATCTCGTCGCAACCTTCCGGGCCTCGGGCGACGAACTGCTCATCGATCGGCTGGTGAAGTGTCGCCGGTGCGGCCTGCAGTACATCAACCCCCGGCTGCGCGACGACCTCATCTTCGCCGGTTACACGCAGGGCGAGGACCCGACCTACGTCTCACAGCTCGCGGCGCGAGAACGCACGTTCGCGGCGTCACTGGCGGAGATCGAGCGTCTGGCCGGCCGGCGCGGCCGCCTCCTCGACATCGGGACGGCGGCCGGCGCGTTCGTCGCCGCTGCCGCCACGCGCGGCTGGGACGCCGAAGGCTGTGAGCCCAACAGCTGGATGGCCGAATGGGGCGCCAAGCACTACGGCATCCGGATCCGTCAGGGCAGCGTGTTCGACCAGCCGTACGACGCGGGCAGCTTCGATGTCGTGACGCTGTGGGACGTGATCGAGCACACGCCCGATCCGCGGGCCGTGCTCGAGCGCTGCCACAGCCTGCTCAAGCCCGGCGGCCTGCTGATCGTCAACTACCCGGACATCGGGTCGTGGATTGCCCGCGGGCTCGGCCGCCGATGGCTGTTCCTCACGTCCGTGCATCTCTGGTACTTCGACCGCCAGACGATCCGCCAGATGCTCGAGCGCACGGGCTTCGCCGTCGACGTCGTCCGCCCGCATTTCCAGCGGCTCGAGCTCGACTACATCCTGTTTCGAGGATCGGTGCTGAGCGCGGCGCTGTCCAGGGTCGCGCGCGCGGTCATCCGTCCGATCGGCATCGGCCGCGCGCAGGTGCCGTACTGGCTCGGCCAGACCTTCGTCGCGGCGCGGCGAGACAGCGACGCCCGCCCCCCTGCGGTCTCGACGACCTGAGGCTCTTGCCTCGAGTCGCGACATCCCGCCCCGCCATCGCCCTCACACGTGGTGCCCAGCCTGGTTAAGAGGCGCGCCGGCGGGCCGCGGCGCTCTTCGTGGGAGGGCGCACGCTGCGGGCTCGCTTGCGGTGTAGCACGATGATGCTCCGCTCGCGCAAGTCGACCTGACCCGATCGCCGTGCGTCCCGGAGAATCTGCGCCAGCGCTTCGAACATCGCCCGGTCGCCCGCCGGCAACCCCGGGTCGTCGACGGCGTCGCAGACCCGCAGCTCGATCTCCTGCACGGACAGCCGCGGGTCGAACGAGATGAGGGCCCGGCCGTCGGGCAGCGGAACGAGCTCGACGCCCGTCCGGTCCTGCAGTGTGGCGTTGTGCGGCACCAGGATGACCGCCCGGTCGCCGAACGCACTCAGTTCCGCTGGCGGGTGCGGCGCCTCGGCCAGCTGGGGGTGAACCAGTCGAACGACGGCGCGACCGACATCCTCGTCGATGGCCCGCAACGCCGCAATCACCGCTTCGGGCAGGGTCAGCGCGACCACGCGCGACGGCTCGCCGAACTTACGGGGCCGGCCGCGTCGCGCGGGAGGGATGACGGATGGCATGCCGAGAGTATGGCCCAACGCCCGCCGTCGACAGAGCCAAATCTTGCCATTGAGCAGCTTTTCAGACAAACAACTCTGGGCGGTGTGCTATACATTTGCAGACTTATCTGCGCGACAGCATCGTTTGTGGCGCGGCGTGTTGTCCGCTTTTCTTATAAATAAATCGCGTTCGGCCAGACATGCCCGGGCTCGCTGGAGGAGACAAGGTGATTGAACGTGGACGCGGTGGCCGACTTGCGGTCCTGTTGGTGACAGTGGCGGTCGGCATCGCCGCCTGCAGTGAAAAGGACCCGGCGCCGACGACGCCGACGCCGCCGCCCGTGGTGAACCCGCCGCGGTTGACCGCGCCGACCGCCGACGCGCCGGCGACCAACACGCAGCTCGAGACGCTGCGCCCGACGCTGACGGTCCGCAACGGCACCTCGGACCAGACCGGCACCCGCACCTACGAGTTTCAGATCTCGGATAGCGCCGATTTCGCGACCGTCATGAGCCGAGCGGCACGTGGCTACCGGGTCGTCGTGACGAAAACCGGCGTGCCCGAGGGCGGCAGCGGCACCACGAGCTTCACCCTTGAAGAGGATCTACAGCCCACGACCAAGCTCTACTGGCGAGCCCGGCTGACCCAGGGGTCGACCACGTCCGACTGGTCCCCTGGGGCGATGTTCCGGACTCGCTTGATGGGGTTCAGCCGCGCTGGAGAACTTTATGATCCGCTCATTCACGGGGTGACGGTCGGTCAGGTGGTCGGCAACGCCACATTCATCCCCGGGAAGGGCATCCAGCTCAACGAGTTCGCCAGCCACGTCAAGTACCTGCTGCCGCAGACGGTGTCTACTGGCGAGTTCTCGATGGACGTCGAAGGCCTGCGCGCCAACGCGCCCGGCGACAAGGCCAAGGTGTTCGGCATGCAGGAAGGCCAGACCGACTTCATCACCAACGACTACCGGGTCGACATCCAGTACCGCGGCACGGCCGGCGTGCCTCCGAACGCGATCCAGTGGCGCGTGATCTACGGCGATGCCGACGACCTCGACGTCCGCTACGAGCCCGACACCGCCAAGCGCTTCGCCTCGGTCTTCCTGCTCAATCCGTCGACGACCTACCACTGGAAGTTCAACTGGGGGCCGAACATTCGCCTGACGATGCAGGAAGGCGGCACCAGCGGGAACACACTCTACGACTTCGGCATGCCGGCTCCGGACGGCGTCTACACGCCGAACCCGCACTACGCCTACCTCGGTGCGCCGCTTGGCCGGAGCGGCATCGAGTCGGCGTCGATTGCGGGCGCGACCTACCGCAACGTCTGGCTCGGGACCCAGCCGCGCCCGCCCTCACTCGGCAGCGCGCTCCTGCCGTAAGCAGCGGATCAGGCGTGGGCGCTCGCAGCAGGACGCCCACGGCGGACGAATCCTTATGAAGATCCTCTTCATCCAGAACAACGGCATCCAGGAATCGATTGGCGTCGCCAACCTCTCCGGGATCCTGAAGGCGGCCGGACATGAGACCGACCTGCTGCTGGTGTCTCACACGCCTGATCTGATCGGCGCAATCAAGCAGTACAACCCGGGCCTCATTGCTTTCTCGGCCCTGACCGGCGTCCATCACTCGATCCAGCACCTGGCTGTGGCCATCAAGGCGCAGGTGAACATCCCGATCATCGTCGGCGGGCCGCATCCAACCTATTCCGCCGACATGATCAACCACCCTGGCATCGACATCATCTGTCGGGGCGAGGGCGAGCTTGCCATACTGGAGCTTGCCGAGGCGATGGAAGGCGACAGGGATGTCACGGGAATCCAGAACCTCAGTGTCAAGACACGGAACGGCACGATCCATCGCAACGGCCTGCGTCCGCCGGTCCCCCTCGACGAGCTGCCGCCGCCCGATCGCGAGCTGTACTACAAGTACGGCTTCCTGCGCGACATGCCGATGAAGCGGTTCATCGCCAGCATGGGCTGCCCGTACCCCTGCACGTTCTGTCATGAGCCGGTGATCAGAGCGCTGTACAAGCAGGAGACGAAGTCGGACTACCTCCGACGCAAGTCGGTGGCGCGCACGGTATCGGAAATCAAATACATCGCCGACCGCTACCCGCTGAAGCACGTGCACTTCTCGGACGATCTCTTCTTCATCCGCAACAGCTACAAGTGGCTCGAAGAGTTCGCAGAGGTGTACGCCCGGGAAGTCGGCCTGCCCTTCAACTGCAACATCCGCTACGACTCGGTCACGCAGCACGCCGCTGACCTGCTCGAGAAGGCCCACTGCTACGGTGCCGCCGTCGGTCTCGAATCCGGAAACGAAGAAATTCGGGAAGTGGTCATCAAGAAGCGCTCGAAGAACGACCAGATCGTCGAAGGGGCGCGCCTTCTGCGCGAGAGGGGCATCAAGGTCCTGACCACGAACATGATCGGACTGCCGGGCGAGACGCTCGACCAGGCGTTCGAGACCGTCGAGCTGAACATGGCACTGAAGTCCGACTACGTGCGCGCCAACACGTTCCTGCTGTTCCCCGGCCTGCCTCTGGTCGAGTACGCCAGGCAGAAGGGCTACATCGACAAGGACTTCGACATCGACAAGCAGGTCGCGCATTCGCAGGAGATCACGCTGAGCACGCCGTACGCCCGCGAGTTCCGCAACATCAACTCGCTGTTCTGGCTGATGGTGAAATGCTCGCCCAAACGGATCCCGTTCTTCAAGCGGCTGGTGAAGCTTCCGGACAACATCGTGTTTCGCATCATCGGGTCGTTCAACATGATGCAGGAGCTCCTGTTCTACCGGATTCGCCCGATTCCGGCGTTGCGCTACTTCAAGAACACCGTGCTGATGACCAGCAAGTCGCGGCTCAGCATGGGCCTTCGGCAGTACCCGACGCTATTTCGCAAGAAGAAGAAGGTGGACGACGAGGTCCAGCCGACGGGCGCCAAGGAAATCTACGAAGCCAGCCGGGGCTACTTCTGATGTTCACGCTCGAGGAGTCGGCGCTCCTGAAGCGGATGCTGTACGCGACGGGCGTGGCCGTTAGCCTCGCGATCGTGGTCGGGGCGTGTGTCTGGTGTCGCTACTGTGTGGCCGCGGCCAGGACCTGGTAAATCTGCACGGCGCTGTTGGTGAAGACCGGGCGAAACTTGTCCGGATGTCGAGCGAACTTCGCGGCGCCATCGCCGTACGCCGCGCGTTCGACGTCGCCGACGTAGAGGTAGCCGATCCCGAGGCGCTGGCAGTACCCGTAGGCCTCCTCGGCGTCCAGCGTGCGGAAGATCGTCCGAATCCGGCGCATGTTCGGTTCGAAGCGCGTCTGGTCCGGCTCGAAGAGGCCGAGCCCCGTCGCCATCCGCCGCCGTCCCAGCGCCGGTACGAGCGCCCAGGTGGCGCGTCCGCGAGCCTCGGCGTCGGGCTGCACAATCGCGTCGAGCGGCAGCACCCGCCGCATCCACCGCAGCGCCGCCTGATCGCCCGGACTGATCCGGACCGTCCACGCGAACCCGCCGGGATTGAGGTCGACGTTGCGGATGTCACGCGTGTTGTACCAATCGATCGCGACGGTCGGCAGGGCGAGGACGACCAGGACGGCCGTCGCGGCCCACATCGCCATCGCCGCCGGCCGTCGCCAGCGCCGCCACGTGTCGACCGCAAAGGCCATCCAGATTGCGCAGACCAGGTACAGCATGTGGAACGCGCGAAACGGCACGTAGGTGTTGGGGTGGTACTTCAGCTCGACGAACATGAGCACGAGCAGGCACACGGCGGCGAGCGTCATGCTGGCGACGAACGCCTTGGACGCCTGCGCCGCCAGGCGGTGCCACCCGATCACCCCCACGAGCGGTGCCGCGCCGAGCGTCATCACGGCCAGCCACACCGGCTCGTTCAGCAGCCGCGTGTTCCAGCGGAACACCGCGACGTTGGCCGAGTGCTGGATCATGCCGAGCCCGATCAGCAGGCCGAGCCCACCGACGACCATGGCGGCGGCGATCCCGCGCGCAACCACCCAGCGCACGAGGTCGCGGCCACGGTCCTTGGCCAGCCACGCCACTTCGGCCAGCGCGTACCACAGCACCAGCATCCCGCCGTTGAAGCTGCTGCACATCAGCGCCGCGCCGAGCAGCAGGCCGTCGAACAGCCCGCGGCGGAGGCCGTTGGCGTCCCGGGCGAGGGCGAACGTGGCAAGGGCGAGCAGGCCGGCCGTGATCGCCGTCCCGTGCTGGGGCGTGTACCAGAACAGCCGGTGCAGGCCGTCGGCGCTGGGCGCCTCCCACCACCACCGCGTCAGCGCGTCGACGTTGTAGTCGCGAATCAGCCAGAGCGACGCCTGGCGCTCCCATAGATAGCCGAGCAGCGCAATCCCCTCGTAGCTGGTCGCGGCGATGACTGTGGCCCACGCCACCCCGGACGCCAGCGCCGATGCGCCCAGCGCGCGTGCGACGAGATACCAGACCAGGGTGAAAAGGCCGGCCCCGGTGAGCTGGGTCAGCAACAGGCCGCGATCGACGTTCAGCTCGGGGCGCAGCATGCTGAACACGGTCGGGAACGTGAAGTACGTCCAGTAGTACGGGAGTGCCTCGGTGGCGAGATACGGGTTGACGGTCGGGATGGTCTGCTTCTCGAGCTCGCCGACGACACTCATGTGCGCGAACAGGTCGGCGAAGAAATAGGCGCGATAGGCGAGGTCGCCATCGTCGATCCGGCCGACGTTGGCGAACACCGGGCCGACGACGATCGCGACGAGCAGCAGCAGACCGCCCATGGCGATGTGATCCGCGCGGCCGAGACGCGGCATTGTCACCACGCCATCGCCGGGCGATCGGGCCGCCCACCAGGCGGCGGCGCCGGCAAGACCGCAGGCGCCGAGCACGGGGAAGGGGCCCGGCAGATGGGCCAGCCGCATCGCGCAGAAGATCAGCGAGCCGGCCAGCAGGCCGAGAAACAGCGCGAGCACGACCCACGACGCGCGATCGAGGTCGGCACCGGCGTAGAACCGGGCCAGCCCCCAGCCTGGGGACGTGAAGACAAGGAAGGCAAGGGCGAAGACGAGGAGCTCGCCGGGGGCCGGCAGGATCGCCACCGCACCGGCCAGCATCGCCAGCCCGCCGAGGACGGCGGCCAGCCTGGCCGCGACTGCGGCGGTCATGCGGACGGTTGGGGGAACGACATGGCCCCGCATGATATCGCGCTGGCCGCGAGGTGCGCACGTCCTGCACCGGCTCTTGGCCGAGCGTCGCCGCACTTCGGGGTATTCTCCCGGGGACGATGCTCACCCGTCCCCTGCGCGCCCCGGCGACCGCCGCGCCGGGCGCGTCCCCGCACGACCGGCCGCGTCTGCAGGTCGTGCTGTTCTCTGGAGGGCGCGGCTCCCGGGCGCTCGCGCAACAGCTCGTCTCGTCACCGCGGGTCGACGTCACCCTCGTGATCAACGGCTACGACGATGGCGCGTCGACTGGCGAAGTCCGCCGGTTCCTCGGCGACTGCCTCGGCCCGTC
>JANOIR010000250.1:0-3011 GCA_031407765.1 Vicinamibacteraceae bacterium | reverse complement strand
CTGGTTGGTCGCCGCCACCGTGAGGCTCCGCGTCGCGGTGTTCGAATTCGCCGTGCCGTCGTTCGCGACGACGGACACCGTGCGGGCCGAGGTCGACGGGTTGGTGCTGCTGTTGGCGTAGGTCACCGAGCGTAGCGCCGTCTGGTAGTTCGCCAGCGTGGCGCTGCCGGTCAGCGTCAGCACACCCGTGGTCGCGTTGAACGAGCCCGTGATGCCGTTCTGCGTCGCCACGGCCAGGACGTCTTCGCCGCTGGCGTAGTTGGCCGTGATGCTCACCGTCGCGCTCGCCAGGTTCGCGCTGTCGAGATCCGTGACCGTCAAGCCGGTATCAACGGCAGTCGCGCCGTTGCCTTCGGTAAAGGCCAGGGCACTCGCCGTCATCGCCACGACCGGCGGATCGTTGACCGCCGCCACCGTGACGTTGCGGGACGCCGTGTTCGAATTCGCCGTGCCGTCGTTGACCACCACCGACACCGTCCGCGTCGAGGTCGACGGCGTGTCGCTGGTGTTCCGGTAGGTCACCGACCGCAGCGCGGCCTGGTAGTTCGCCACGGTGGCGCTGCCGGCGAGCGTCATCACGCCGGTGGTCGCGTTGAACGAGCCGGTGATGCCGTTCTGGGTGGCGAAGGCGAGGCTGTCCTCGGCGCTCACATGGTTGGCGGTGATGCTGACCGTCGCGCCCGCAAGGTTCGCGTTGTCGGCGTCGGTTACCAGCAGACCCGTGTCGACGGCCGTCGCCGCATCGTTCTCGCTGTACGCCAGCGCGAGCGCCGTCATGGTCACGACCGGCGCCAGGTTGGTCGCGACGACCGAGCCATCCGCGGTCACCGTCGCGGCGTTTCCGGTGGACGTGAGCGCATCGTTGTACGATGCGCGGACCGTGTCGCCGCCGAACACGTTCAGCGGCGCGGCGTTGTTGGTCCCGCCGGTCAACCCGAGGTTGGTCGTCAGCGTGCCACTGAACGCTCCGGTGTTGGCGCCGCTCTCCGTCAGCGTGACGGTCTCGAACTCGCTCGTCCGCGTATTCGTCACCGTCACCCCGACGGTCTGGGCGCTCGCCGGATTGGTGTTGAGGTCCGGGTCGGTGACCGTAATCGTGAGCGTCGCCCCCGGCGCGATCGACGAGGTGATGCCGACGATGCCGGTGCTGCCGAGCGCCGCGGCAATCGACACGTCTTCGGCACTCGTCGCCAGCGCGTCGAACGCGAGGACGTTGGCGTTGCTGCTGGTAACGGTCACATAGTTCTGAAAGGTCCCGGGGCTGACGTTCGAGACCAGCGCGGTGAAGGTGATCGTCGCCGTCGAATTGGCCGGGATCGAGAGCCCGGTCCAGGCCGGCGACGCGGCGCCGGCCGACGGGGATCCCGACGCGGTTGCGCCGACGATCGACGCCGTGCTGGCGTAGGTGAAGCCGGCCGCGAGATCGTCCCTCACCGTGATGCCGTTCGCCGCGGTACCGGGGCTCTGGTTCTGCAGCGTGATGACGTAGGTCGCGGTCGTGGCGTTGCCGCTGGACGCTCCGGACGGTGTCGATGTGGTCTTGTCGACCGTCAGCGACCCGGTGCTGGTGCTGGTGCTGTTCGACGTCACCGTGGACAACTCGGCGCTCGCGAGCGCCGCGCTGTTCGCATAGGTCGTCGCCGAGCCCGGCCGGACGCGAACGCGCAGGGTCCCGGTCGCGCCCGCCGCGACGGTCCCGAGGTTCCAGGTCACCGTGCCGCCGGAGTTGCCGCCGGCGTTGTCCGCGTCGATGAAGGTCAGGCCGGCGGGGAGGACGTCGGTGACGACGACACTCGTGGCATTCGCCGTCCCCGAGTTCGCGTAGGCGAGGCGGTATTCCCAGGTGGGCAGCACCTGCGCGCCGCCCGAACCGGTGACCGCCGTGCCGAGCGTCACGGTGGTGCCGCTGACGTTGGTCACGGTCGACGTGGTGCCGCCGACGCTGATCACGCCGCCGATGCTGATGGCGGCGGCGTTCGCGACGGTTATGCTCGTCGCGGCCGCGGCGCCTGAGGCGAGAGTAGTCAGCGGATAGGGCACGCTGGACGGCGCGCTCTTGGTCAGCGTGAGCACCGGGGCGGCCGAGGTCGTGATCGACGAGGTCGCCTGCTTCGTCGCGGCATTGCTCGCGGTCGCGGTCGCGGTGCTGGTCAGCGTCGTCGTCCCGTTCGACAGCGGCGAGCCCACGTTGACGGTGTAGGTGAGGATCTTCGAGCCGCCGGCCGCCAGCGTGCCGACGTTGAAGACGGCGCGGTTGCCGGCGCCGTCGAAGAACGAGTTGTCGTCGCCGCTGACGTCGGTCTGCCCCGCGCCGGCGTAGACCAGTGACCCGGCCGAATAGCTGGTGTTCGAGGGAACGACGTCTCTCACGACCACGCCGGTCGCGTCGCCGCTGCCGATGTTGGTCACCGTGAGGGTGTAGGTCAGGGCGCTGCCGGCGGCCACGGGGCCCGACGACGGGCTGCTCGTCTTGGTCAGCGTAAGGTTCGGGTTGGTGCTGACGGTGAGCGACGAGGTATTGCTCGAGCGCGTGCCCGACGTGCCGGCGTCGCTGACGGTCGCGATGTTCGAAATCGCGGTCGTGCCCGACGGCACGCCCGAGGACGCGACCAGCATGCTGAAGGTGACGGTCGCCGTCGAGCCGGCCGTGAGCGATCCGATGTTGGTAGAGAGGACGCCGCCGCCGACCGGGTCGGGACCGATCGTCGCGCCGTTCAACTTCGCGCTGTTCGCGACGTAGGTGAAGTAGGCGGTCGCCGGGAGCGTGTCAGCCACCGTCACGTTCGACGCGGTGCCGGGCCCGCTGTTGAGGACGTTGAGGCTGTAGGTCACGGTGTCGCCGGGCACGAGCAGCGTCCGGTCGGCGCTCTTCGTGATCGTCACGGAGGGGCGCTGGAGCGTCGTCGTCGTCGAGTCGGCGATGGTCGTGGTCTGCGTGCTCGAGAGCGACGCCGTGTTGGTGAGCGTGTCGGATGCGCCCGTAAAGGGCGCGGTCGCCGTGGCGTTGATCA
>JANOIR010000247.1:0-6232 GCA_031407765.1 Vicinamibacteraceae bacterium | reverse complement strand
GGAGTTCATGGAAAAGGGCGCGTTCAAGCAGACATTCATGACCGGCCCCGGGCGATACTGCACGACGCCTTCGAGGGCGCGAGCCCGCCGCTCGTCGAAGTCGAGCCGTGTGCTCAGCGATTCGACGAGCATCCGCAGGTTCTTCACTTCGATGCCCAACCGCGTCGTCTCGACGATGAGGTTGTTGAACATCTCGAAGTTCAGCGCGTCGAGCTCGTCACGCGTCTGCAGCCGCTGGCTGACCCGCGCGAAGAGCTCGCGGTGCTTGGCGTTGATCGCCGGCTGCAGGTGCAGCGGATGGGTGATCGCCCCGAGATTGACGAACAGCTTGAGCACCGGGCTCAGCAGCTTGCGGATGCCGCGCAGGATCTGCCGCGGCAGGTCCCGCGCCGAGCCCAGCGTCAGGTCGGGATCAAAGGTGTAGTCGGGAGGGAACTCTTCGCCGGCGAGGAAGAGCGGCGCCGGCTGGTGCTGGCGCTTGAAGTGGCCGAGCAGATCGGAGCGGACCGAACGAGGATCGAGGAAGCGATCGAGCTTGACGCTGGCCAGCTCGCGGATCTCCGCCTCGGTGTAGTCGGCGCCGCGCTTGTCCCGAATCCGCGCCCTGATTTGGCGCATGATCTGCTCGACGTCAACGTGATCAGCGCGGACCGAGAAATCAGACATGGTCTTCCAGCGACCGCGCGCCCAAAACGCTACCCGGTGCGGTGCGGTCGCGGCCCCGATCGATGGTTGCGGTCAGGCCGTGACGGGGTGGGGCCTGACGCCGTGGGCTAGGATGCGAAGCTCTTGACCGCTTCGGCTTCGCCGTCGTAACTGTCGAAAATCGTGATCAGCTTGGTGATCACAAGGAGGTCCTGAATGCGCTTCGACACGTTCAGGAGCTTCAGGCGGCCGCTCTGCCGGCTGATGCTCGTGTAGGTGCGCACGATCTCGCCGAGGCCCGCGCTGTCGATATAGGGCACCGCTTCGAGGTTCAGGAGGATCTTCTTCTTCCCCTGGCTGACCAGGCTGGCGATCTTGTCCTTGAGCAGCTCGTCGCCTTCACCCAGCGTCATCTTGCCCTTGAGATCCAGGATCGTGACATCGTCGACGACCCGTTCTTCGATCTGCATTCCCGATACTCCTGTGGCGCGGAAGTCCTAGACGCAGCGGACACTAACACGAGTACCCACACGCGTCAACGAAGCGCGCCCGCTGTCGCCGGACCTGAAAAACTACAGCCCCGAGGCCCCCGGCGCTTTCTTCTGCTGGAAGCACGAGCGGCAGAGAACCGGCCGCCCTTGCGTGGGCCTGAACGGCACCGTCGTCTCGCGCCCGCAACTCGCGCAGGTCGCGGTGGTCTCGACCCGTTCACGAGGCGCTCCTGGCGCCGGCCCCTGGGCCGCGCGCTTCGCCTTGCACGCGCGGCACCGTTTTGGTTCGTTGCGAAATCCCTTGTCGGCGAAAAACGCCTGCTCTCCCGCCGTCCAGATGAAGCTGCTTCCGCAGTCGATGCACTGCAGAGTCCTGTCCTGGAACTCCATTGGCCCGCTCCCAAGTCGCCCATGCTCGGCAGGAGCTGGCGGCCTGCTTCAAGGGGACAACTTCCGGCGCCTAACCCAGGGCGGCGGGGGGGCGGACACGGACCCGAACGGCTTGCTCTCGGGCCCGTGCCTGCGGCACCGTGGCCATGGAGGAGGGTCCGAACGGCCCCTAGTCCAAATCCCGGCGTTGCTTCTTGCGGCTCCGCTTCCGGGCCAGCGCCTGCTTCGCGCGACGCTTGTCTCCCGGCTTCAGATAGAACGAATGCTTCTTGATATCCTTGATGATATCTTCCTGCTGAACTTTACGCTTGAAACGGCGGAGGGCGCTTTCAATCGATTCGCCGTCCTGTACTTTCACTTCAGCCACTAGTACGAGCACCCCCTCTCGGGCTTATTTCTCGGCGGCTGCGAGCGCCGAGATCTCTCCCAGGAAACGGCCTGAGAGGCAAACAAGCACTATAGTGAGCATGGGCTAGGCGGTCAAGTGGTGGTTCCGGCCCCGCTGGCGCACGTGAGAGCGTGCCGCAAAAACAGATAGAATGCGCGCGATATGAGGGTCCTGGTGGTGGGCGGAGGCGCGCGCGAGCATGCGCTGGCGTGGAAGCTCCAGCAGGAGCCCGGCGTCTCGGCGGTCCTGACCGCGCCCGGTAACCCTGGAACAGCTCAGCTTGGGCCGGCGTATTCGGTATCCGTCACCGACATCGACGGGCTGGTCGACCTGGCCCGATCGGAAGCCGTCGATCTCACCGTCGTCGGGCCGGAGGCGCCGCTCGACCGTGGGCTCGCCGATGCCTTCGCCTCCGAGGGCCTGGTCCTCTTCGGCCCGACCCGCCAGGCCGCCCGGCTGGAGACGAGCAAGGCGTTCGCCAAGCACCTGATGGGTGTGGCCGGCGTCCCCACCGCGCGGTACCGCGTCGCCGAGAGCCCTGAGCAGGCGATCGCCGCGGTGGAAGAGCTGGGTGGCGCCGTCGCCCTCAAGGCCGACGGGCTCGCGGGCGGGAAGGGCGTGATCGTCGCCGAGCACGCCGAGGCCGCGCTGGCCGCCATCGAGACGCTGATGGTGCAGCGCACGGTCGGCGACGCCGGCCGCACCCTGGTGGTGGAGGAGCGCCTCGAAGGCCCGGAGGTCTCGTTCTTCGCCATCGCCGACGGGGACCGCGCCATCCCGCTCAGCTCGGCGCAGGATCACAAGCGTGCCTTCGACGACGATCGCGGGCCGAACACCGGCGGCATGGGCGCGTTCTCGCCGAGCCCGCTGTTCACGCTCGATCTCGAGGCGCGGGTGATGCACGAGATCGTCGACCCGGTGATCGACGCGATGAAGGCCGCCGGCGCGCCGTTTCGCGGCTTTCTCTACGTCGGGTTGATGCTCACCGCGGACGGGCCCAAGGTGATCGAGTTCAACGTCCGGCTCGGCGATCCGGAGGCGCAGGTGCTGCTGCCGCGGCTGCGTATCGACCTCGCCGAGCTCCTCATGGCCGCCGCTTCGGACGGGATTCCTGCCGGGTATCGTGTCGCGGCCAGCGATCAAGCGCACGTCGGCGTGGTGCTCGCGTCGGGTGGCTACCCTGGACACGTCCAGATCGGGCACCCGATCGCGGGGCTCGAGCGCGCCGCTGCGCTCGATGACGTGCTCGTCTTCCACGGCGGCACCCGCAAGGACAAGGATCGCGTCGTCACCGCCGGCGGGCGGGTTGCGACCGTGGTCGGGCGTGGCGCCGATTTCAAGGCGGCGATTGGCCGGGCGTATGCCGGCGTCGACGCGATCCAGTTCGACGGCGTCCATGTCCGCCGGGACATCGGCCGCCAGGCTCTCGGAGGCGTGGCGTGATTCGACGCATGCTGTTCGTGCTCGTAGCTGTGGGGCTGATCGCCGCGGTGGTCTGGCTACCGCGTGAAGAAGACGTCGCCGCCGAGGGCGAGGCGGTCTTCGCCGAGATCCCGCCCGGCGTCGGGTTTGTCGCCGAGCGAGCCACACCCGTGGCGCCCTTCGTGGAGGGCTGGGAGCTGGCCTTTCCCGAGACGCCGCCGGTGTCGCAGCGCCTGACGCTGCACATCGGCGCAGCGGTCGGCCAGACGGCGCCCGGCCGGTTGGTCGCGGGTCCCGGCGAGCCGACGGCGCTCCTCGAGCGCGTGGCCGTGGCCCTCGGCGACGCGACGGCTGCGGTGCCCGACCTGCCGACGGTGGGCCCGATCGAGGTGCAGCTGGATCTGCTCGGCGACCGCCTCTCCGCCGGGCACGGCGAGGTCGGCGAGACCGTGATCGCCGGGGCATTCGTGGCGACGCCGGCGGGCAACTGGCGCGTCTACCGACTGACGCTCGGCGGGGGCGGTCCGCAGTGCTTCTTCGGGGTCAGCCCCACCGCCCGCGCCGCGGTGCTGCTGCCGCGGGCGCTCGAGGACGGCCCCGCCATCCAGGCTCGCATCCGGTCGCTCCTGGCGCGGCACGCGCCCAAAGCGAGCTGAACCACGCGACGCCCTCGGCGCCTTCCAGCAGACGAGCGTAGACGTGCCGATCATCGAAGCGCGCGGCCTCGCGCGCGCGTTCACCACGCGTCAGAGCCGGGTTGAGGCCGTCTGCGGCGTCGACTTCGCGGTGGAGCCCGGCGAGATCGTCGGCTTCCTCGGTCCCAACGGCGCCGGCAAGACGACGACGCTGCGGATGCTGACGACGCTGCTGCAGCCGACCGCGGGCTCGGCGACGGTCGTCGGTTGCGATCTGCTCGCCGATCCGCAGGGTGTCCGCGAGCGCATCGGCTACGTGTCGCAGGTCGGCGGGACCGACCCGTCGTGCCCGGTGGGCGAGGAGCTGGTGCTGCAAGGCGAGCTGCACGGCCTGTCGCGTGCCGAGGCGCGTCGGCGCGCCGAAGGCCTCTTCGACGATCTCGATCTGCGGGCCATCGCGACGCGGCCGGCCGGCTCGCTCTCCGGCGGGCAGCGGCGCCGGCTCGACATCGCCCTCGGCCTGGTCCACCGTCCGCCGCTGCTGTTCCTGGACGAGCCGAGCACCGGCCTCGATCCGCAGAGTCGCAGCCACTTGTGGGAGCTGGTCCGCCGGCTGCGCAGCGAGCACAAGACCACGGTCTTCCTGACCACCCACTACCTCGACGAAGCCGACGCGCTCGCCGACCGCCTGCTGATCATCGACCACGGGCGCCTCGTCGCCGAGGGCACGCCGCACGATCTCAAGCGGCGGATCTCCGGCGACGTCGTGACACTCGAGATTCGCGGCGACGTCGAGCGGGCTCGCCAGGCGATCGCCGGCCACCCCGAGGTCCGCGACGTGACCGGCAGCGGCGCGACGCTGCGGCTCACGGTCGATCACGGCGAGCGCATCCTCGTGGAGCTGGTCCGGATCCTCGACGAGACGGGGGCGAGGCTGGTGTCGGTCAACCTGTCTCGGCCGAGCCTCGACGACGTCTTCCTCACCGTCACCGGCCGATCGCTGCGCGAAGACGCGCCGGCGGCGTGACGAGCCACCCGACATGCGCCTGCTCCGCGACATCCTGCTGATCTACCGCCGTCAGGTGCGGCAGTCCCTGCGCGTGCCGATGACGCTGGTGCTCGGGCTGCTGCAGCCGATCCTCTACCTGCTGTTCTTCGGTCCGGTGTTCTCGCGGGTCTCGACGTCGTTCAGCAGCGAAGCCACCGGCCTGCAGCTGTTCGTGCCCGGCATCCTGGTGCAGCTCGGGATGTTCAGCAGCGCGTTCGTCGGCTTCGGCATCATCGCCGAGCTCCGGCAGGGGATCATCGAGCGGTTCCGGGTCACCCCGGTCAGCCGCCTGGCCCTGATCCTCGGGCGCGTCCTGCGCGACGCGTCGTTGCTCGGCCTCCAGGGCTGCGTGCTGCTGCTGCTCGCGATCGGACTCGGCCTGCGCGCGCCGGTCCTCGGCCTCGCGCTCGCGCTCGCCCTGGTCGTCGTGCTGGGGATCGCGCTGTCGTCGCTGTCCTACGCGCTCGGCCTGGTGACGCGCCAGGAGTTCGTCTTCGCGCCGTTCCTGAACATGGTGCTGGTGCCGGTGCTGCTGCTGTCCGGGATCCTGCTGCCGATGTCGATGGCGCCGGAGTGGCTGCGGACGGTGTCGCGGTTCAACCCCCTGTCGCACGTGGTCGACGCCATAAGAGACGCGTTCCTCGGCCGTTACGCGACCTCGAACGTGGCGGCAGGCTCGCTGGCGGTTGTGCTCCTGGCGGTCGTTTCGGTCACCCTGGCGACACGATTGTTCGTTCGGGAGAACGCCTGAGCAGAACGGCTCCCCGGCCGTGGGCCGGAACCGCCGGCTTTACCCGGGCGTCCAATTGCTTTAGACTCTACAGTTACGGCCGACTGCCCGCGGGGGTGGACGGCCGTGTCAATTTCCGCTCATGTCAAACCGGCCCGTCGAGGTGAGCCTCGAGGTCAATCCCGCCGCCAGGCTCGACGTCATCGACGTGGGTCGGGAGGTCCGGGATCAACACGGCGACATCCTCCAGCCCTTCCCGCGGGCGCTCTACTGCTCCTTTCACACGACCGCCGGCTACCTGGATCAGAGCCTGGCGACCCGCCTCGAGCAGGAAGGCGAGCCCGGCGTCGAGCCGTTCGTCAGGGTCTTCAAGACGATCTTCCCGGAAGGCGCCGGCTACGAGCACGACAAGCTGGAGAAGCGCAGCGAGCTGTCCGAGGAGCAGAAGCGGAACGAGCCGCAGAACGCCGACTCGCACCTGGC
>JANOIR010000240.1:0-4038 GCA_031407765.1 Vicinamibacteraceae bacterium | reverse complement strand
GTCGGCGAAGTGCGCGGTCACCTTCAGCACCGGCTTGCCGCGCGCGGCGTCTCCGCCGGTCGGCCAGGCGCCGCGGGCGACCCCGCCAAGGAAATGCAGGCTCGAGGCCGTGGCGGAGACGGGGATCTCGACGGATCGCGGGAGCTGGTCGAGCAGCGTCCCGCCAGCCACGCCAGCGCGGAGGGCGACGATGTTGGTGCCGCGCGGCGACCGTGCCGGATCCATGAGGAAGAACGGTACGCCCACGACCGTGACGTTGCCGAACCGGTGCAGTCCGACGGTGTCGTCGCGCTCGTCCTCCACCCGCAGGCCGCGCCGGCTGTCGGCCGTGTAGGCCTCGCGCAGGTCCACGACCCGGAAGCCCGTGTCGCGGCTGTCCGCCTCCATGAAGGCCAGGATGTCGCGCAGCGTCTCGGCTCCAAGTGCCTCGAAGCCATCGGGCATCATCGAACGGCGCGTGTTCTCCCGCGTCGCGATCTCTTCCTTCTTGATCTCGACGTCGCCGCCGAGGGTCCGCAGCGTGATGCCGGCCTGGTTCTCGCGCGCGATCACGCCGGCGAGCGTCTCGCCCTTCTTTGTCGTGACGTCCCACTGCCAGTAGCTCGGATCGACCTCGCGGTTGGGGTCGAGGATCTGGGCCAGCAGCTCGGCGCGGCCGTGCGTGCCCATGCCGGTGAGCGGTGGGCCGAGCGCGCTCTGCCCGACGTCGCCGAGCCGATGGCACGACGCGCAGGTGCCGGTGAAGAGTTGCTTGCCGCGGGCGGCGTCGCCGGCAGGCTGCGCGATCGCCGGCAGCAGCTTGGTGATCAGCTCGCCCTTCGCCTTGGTCACCGGCATCAGCGTCTCGAAGACCGCGGTGGCGCGCGTCGCGACCGCCTTGTCCGGATGCGTGCGCAGCCGCGCCACGTTGGCGGGGCCGAGATCCTCGACGCGGGTCTTGCGGGCGGCGATCGACTCGAGCAGGGCCCGCGACGCGGACGGGCGCTTGAGGATCAGATCGAAGAGCTGCGGCGAACTCGCCCGGGCCAGCGCGCCGACCAGCGCGGCATCCACGTCGCGGCCGGTGGCGCCGCCGAGCGTTCCGATCAGCCGCTCCTTCAGGGCGTCCGAGGTCTTGGGCTCGGCGAGCATGGAGGCGACAGCGGCCAGCGCCGCCGGCCGGTGCGCAGGCAGCTCCAGCAGGCTGGCGCCGATGGCCGCGCGTCGCTCGTCGCTGGTGGCCGGGCTCGACAGCTCGCGCGCGAGACGCGTCGCCTGCAGCTCAGCGGCCGTGCGCAGCGCCCCCGCCTTGTCCCACCGTGCGATGACCGGGAGCACGGCCGCCGTCGTGGCCGGGTTCTCGAGGAGCGCCTCCAGCGCGTTGATGACGGTCGGATTGGCTGCTGGCGCCTCGCCGGGCGTGGCGGCCACGGCCCGGACGACGGGGATCGCGAGCGCCTCGGCCCGCGTGCCGGCGCCGCCGGCGGCAATCAGCAGTTGGGGCGCGCTTTGGGGCAGCGCCGCGGGCACGATAGCCTCGACCAGCGCCGCCAGCGCCTGCGGCTGCTCGTGCGTGAACGCCTCGGCCACGTAGGCGCCCGCGTGCCGGGTCGCCGCGGCGATGATGGCGGATCGGGTCCAGTCGTCGGTGGCGCGCGCGAAGATGTCGAGCTGCGCCTTGCGTTCCGCGGCCGAATTCGCCGCACGCGCCCGTTCGTACACCGCGAGCGCCTGGCTCCCCATCGGCCGCGCGATGTGCTGCAGGCGCGGGCTCGACGCGTGGTTCTCCCGGGCGAGGCGCCACGCCTGCATCTTCACGTGCGCGTTCGGGCTGGTCTCCATCGCCCGGATGAGGCCGTCGAGGTTGGCTCGGTCGAGCGCCGGCACCGCGAGGCGCTTCGCCTCCTTGTGCTGGATGCGATAGATGCGGCCGAAGCCGTGGTCCCGATCGGGACGCACGGCGGCGTTGGCTGGCCCGTGCTGCGGCCCGCGCGTGTCGTTGTGGATCACCGCCTGGTTGTAGAAATCGACGACGTAGAGCGCCCCGTCGGGCCCGACACGCGTCTCGATGGGCCGGAACCAGAGATCGCGGCTGCGGATGAACTCCGTCTCTTCGCGCCCCTGCTCCTTGCTCGTCGTGTAGCTCACGCCATCCGGCTTCACGAACTGGTGATGCACCAGGTTGATGGTCGGCTCGGTCGTGAAGTAGCTGTAGCGCCACCGATCGGGCCAGGCGCCCCCGTCGTAGACGGCGCAGCCGGCGGCCGCCGTGAACTGTCCGACCAGATCGATCTGGGCGTAAGCCTGTTCCTTCCACGTCGTCGCCGGATAGGTCTTCTGCCCGGCGATCATGCCCTTGTAGGAGGGCGTGTTCGGAATGCGGCCCTGGGCCAGCACGTACTCCGGCAGCACGGTGTGGAAGAACACCGTGCCGCTCGTCGGCTGGGTCCAGAAGACCTGGCCGTCCCACGTGATGTCGAGGCCCCACGTGTTGCCGCCGCGGCTGCTGTACTGCTCGAACGCACCGCCGTCCGGTTTGAATCGGACGACGCCACTGTTGGCGCGCCCAATCGTCTTGCCGCCGTCGCCCGAGGTGACCGTGCCGGTGCTGTAGCCGTGCGTGGCGTAGATCCAGCCGTCGAGCCCCCAGCGGAGGTTGTTGATGACGGCGTGCGTGTCGAAGGTGCCGAGCCCCGAGTAGAGCTTCGTGCGCCGGTCGACGACCTCGTCGCCGTTGGTGTCCTCGAGGTACCAGATATCCGGCGCAGAGGCGGCGATGACGCCGTTGCGGTAGAACACGAAGCCGGTGACGAGCTCGAGCTTGTCGGCGAACACGTGCTTGCGGTCCATCACGCCGTCGCCGTTCGAGTCCTGCAGGATCGCAATGCTGTCTTCCGGCTCGCGGTCCACCTGCGTTCGCTTCAGCGAGCCGCTGTCCTTCCAGAGGTCGACGTTCGGCGGTCGGCGCCCGTTGGGATACTCCGGCGTCTCGGCGACCCAGAGGCGGCCGCGCTCGTCCCAGTCGAGGGCGATCACCTTCCGGATGAGCGGCTCGGCGGCGACGAGCGACAGGTTGAAATCCGGATGGATTTCGAGACGCTCCGTCGCCTTCGACGGGTGCGTCGGGCCGTCCCGGACGTAGCGGAGCGCGTCGCCGCGTTCCTCTTCTTTCAGGAAGGTGTCCACGTCGGTGCGCTGGCCGGCCCAGGCGACCGCCCGCAGGAGGATCGCCTGGTAGGCGGGCCGGGTGAAGTTCTCATACAGGTGACCGGGTAGCGACACGAACGCCCGGTACGGCTTGCGGCCGCCGTCCATCGTCCGCTCGTAGGTCCACATCTGCGGCTGGACGTCGAACACGCTCACCTGCTTACCGCCGCCGGTGAGCTCGTCGGCCCGCCGCTCGAACTGCGCGTTGCGCGCGCCGGCCGGCTTCGGCGTATAGGCGGCGGCCAGCACCTGCACCTGCGGCGCGAGGTCCATGTCGTAGTAGATCTCGTCGTCCATCGCCCAGTTGGACACGTCCCGGGTGATGGGGCTGTGATGGCCGGTGAAGTAGAGATGCATCGGCCCTTCCAGCCACTTCGTGACGCCCTGTCGCCATGAGCCGCCGGCGAGGCTCTTGAACCAGTCCGGATCGTGCGAAACGGCCCCGGCGTGAATCACGACGAGCCCGCCGCCGCGCGCCAGGAACGCCTCGAGGTTGGCGCGCTGCTCCCGGTCGGTGATGTTGCCGGCTTCCTGCGCGTGCAGGATCAGCACGTCGGTGTCGTCGAGCTGCGCCTTCGTCGGGAAGGCGTCGGCGCCGGTGGCCCGGGCGCCGCGGCTGTTCAGGAGCGGCACCCAGTCCTTGAGGAAGCGCGGATGATCGTGCGCCCCTGGACCATGCGTCTTCGCGCCGCTGCGAATGAAGACGCGCAGTGGCGCCTCCTGCACGACCGCGACATTTTGGCTGAGCAGCACGCCCATCGCTGCAACAAGGAGCAGAAATCGGAATCGCATGGCGGGATCCTGTTGAACGCCAAGACTATATCGATAGAGGGCGCCGGACGGCGATTCCGC
>JANOIR010000202.1:0-3461 GCA_031407765.1 Vicinamibacteraceae bacterium | reverse complement strand
CCAGCATGGCCGTGATCGTCGCGCGCTGCCGCCCGCTCCCCGTGGAACGTGAGGAACACCAGGCGGAACATGTAGATCGCGGTCAGGAGCGACGTCGCCGCGCCGATCACCCACAGGATCGTGTGGCCGCCGGCGAAGGTCCGGTAGAGGATCTCGTCCTTGCTGAAGAAGCCGGACAGGAGCGGCACCCCGGCGATGGCGAGCGCCCCGATCAGGAACGTCCAGTAGGTGATCGGGATGTCCTTCTTCAGGCCGCCCATCTTGCGGATGTCCTGCTCGCCGTGGAGCGCGTGGATGACCGCGCCGGAGCCGAGGAACATCAGGGCCTTGAAGAACGCGTGCGTATAGAGGTGGAAGATGCCGCCGGCGAAGGCGCCGACGCCCATCGCCAGGAACATGTAGCCGAGCTGCGACACCGTCGAGTAGGCCAGCACGCGCTTGATGTCGTTCTGGACCAGGCCAATGGTGCCGGCCATCAGGGCGGTGGCGGCGCCAATGACCGCGACGATCTGCAGCGTCTGCGGCGCGTGCGAGTAGAGCTCGGCGTTGCGCCCGATCATGTAGACCCCGGCGGTCACCATCGTCGCGGCGTGGATCAGGGCCGACACTGGCGTGGGGCCCTCCATCGCGTCGGGCAGCCAGACGTAGAGCGGGATCTGCGCCGATTTGCCGGTGGCGCCGACGAAGAACAGCAGCGTGATGATCGACAGCGTGCCGAAGACCGCAATCTCCGAGGCCATCGGCGCGACCTTGATGGCGATCTCGCGGAAGTCGACGGTGCCGAAGGTCACGAAGGTCAGCGTCACGCCGATGATGAAGGCGAAATCGCCGATGCGGTTGACGACGAACGCCTTTTTGCCGGCGTCGATGGCGGACTGCTTCTTGAACCAGAACCCGATCAGCAGGTAGGAGCAGAGGCCGACGCCCTCCCACCCGATGAACATCACGAGCAGGTTGCTGCCCAGGACCAGCACCAGCATGAAGCTGGCGAACAGGTTCAGGTAGGAGAAGTAGCGGGCGTACTCGCCGCTCGCCTCTTCGTGCATGTAGGCGGTCGAGTAGATGTGGATCAGCGAGCCGATGCCGGTGATCACCAAGATCATCAGCATCGAGAGCGGGTCGAGGCGGAAGGCCAGGTCGGCGTGGAAGCTGCCGGCGGCGATCCAGGTGTAGAGATGCTCGTCGATGACCCGGCCAGGCCCCGGCTCGAGGGCGACCAGGCGCAGCGCCGCCAGCACCGACAGGCCGAACGCGCCCAGCATGGCCAGGCAGGCGACGGCACCGGACACGCCCTTGGTCAGCCGCCGCCCGAGGGTGGCGTTGACCAGGAAGCCGGTGAACGGAAGGAGCGGGATGAGGGAGAGCATGGTCACCACTTGAGCGACGTGAACACGTCCGGGCTCAGCGACTCCTTGTGCCGGAACAGCGAGATGACCAGGGCCAGGCCGACCGCGGCCTCGGCCGCCGCCACCGTCATCACGAAAAACACGATCACCTGGCCGTCGACCGAGCCGAAGTGGCGGCCGGCGGCGACGAAGGTGAGGTTCACGGCGTTCAGCATGATCTCGATCGAGAGCAGCACCGTGATCAGATTGCGGCGGAGGAACACGCCGGCGGTGCCGATCGAGAACAGCACCGCCGACAGCACGAGGTAGTGAGTGAGCGTCAGTTCCATCGTCGGCTCAGAGCTTCTTCTTGGCGAGCACCACGGCGCCGACCATGGCGACGAGGATCAGGACCGAGGTCGCCTCGAAGGCCAGGGAGTAGTCGGTGAAGATGGCGATGCCGATCTCGCGCACCGAGGAGACGTGCGCGGCGCGCTCGGGCCCGGCCGGCGGCGAGCCGCTGACGAACTGGCTCATCGCCACGACGAGCTCGCCGAGGAGGATCACCGACAGCAGCGCAAACGCCCTGCGCGGACCGGTCGTGAGCGTCACGTAGGCCGGCCCATAAGGCGAGGCGACGTCCTCGCGCGGGGCGTTCAGCAGCATGACCACGAACAGGAACAGCACCATGATGGCGCCGGCGTAGACGATGATCTGCGTGACCGCGGTGAACGGCGAGTCGAGGTTGATGTAGAGCCCGGCCAGCGCCGCGAACGACACGATCAGCATCAGCACGCTGTGCATCGGGTTGTGCTGCAGCACGACCGCGAGCGAGCTGGCGACGGCCACCGCCCCGAACAGGAAGAACAGGATGACGTCGAAGGAAATCATGAGAAGTAGATGACGCCAGCCGCCACGAGAATCACGTTGACGACGGCCGCCGGCAGCAGCCACTTCCATCCGAACGTCATCAGCTGGTCGTAGCGGTAGCGTGGCAGCGTCCACCGCATCCAGATGTAGAAGAAGAGCAGGAAGGCGACCTTGAGCAGCCAGTTGAGGACGCCGAAGGGCCAGCCCCACGCGAGGGGGAGGGGCCAGTGCCAGCCGCCGAGGAACAGGTTGGTCGCGACCGCCGAGACCGTGACCATGTTGATGTACTCGGCGAGGAAGAACAGCGCGAACGACATCGAGCTGTATTCCGTGTGGTAGCCGGCCACCAGCTCCTGCTCGGCCTCGGGGAAATCGAACGGGGCGCGGTTGGTCTCGGCGACGCCGGCGATCATGTAGATGACGAAGCCGAGGAACGCCGGCCACAGGAACCAGCCGGTCGGGAGGACACCGCCCAGCATCGTCGACTGCTGCGCGTCGACGATCTCGCGCAGCGAGAGCGAGTTGCCGAGGACGATGGCCGAGGCCAGGGCCAGGCCGTAGGACAGCTCGTAGGACAACATCTGCGCCGACGAGCGCAGGCCGCCGAGCAGCGAGTACTTGCTGTTGCTGGCCCAGCCGGCCAGCACGATCCCGTAGACGCCCATCGAGGTGATCGCGAAGACGATCAGCACCGCGACGTTGACGTCCATGCCCTGCAGGTTGATCGGCTCGGGCAGCAGGCCGAACAGGTCGGTGCGCGGCCCGAACGGGACCACGATGAAGGCGGCGAAGGCCGTGGTCGCCGAGATCACCGGCGCCAGGTAGAAAAGCCAGAAGTCGGCGGCCTTGGGCCGCAGCTCCTCCTTGAACAGGAGCTTCACGATGTCGGCGATCGGCTGCAGGATGCCCCACCAGCCGACCCGATACGGTCCCAGGCGCTGCTGCGAGAACGCCGCGATCTTGCGCTCGGCCAGCACCAGCACCGCCGCCGCGCCCTGCAGGCCGAAGAACACGACGTGGATCAGGACGATGTAGGCGATCGTGATCGGCGAGGTGAAGAAGTCGATGATCGGCTGGACGGAGACACCCATGCTAGTGCGCCCCCACCGGCGAGGTGCTGCGATAGTCGGCGGGCGCCGCGGCGCCCTGCTTGATGTAGGCCTCGTACTCGTGCCGGAAGTGCTGGATGGTGCTGACGACGGGCGCGATCTCGGCGTCGCCGAACGGGCAGAGAGTCTTGCCCAGAATGTTGCCGCAGACGTTGAG
>JANOIR010000124.1:0-2581 GCA_031407765.1 Vicinamibacteraceae bacterium | reverse complement strand
GGCGATGAAGGCGATGATCGACGCGCCGCTGGCGGCGCTGGTCCGCGACCTCGAGGCGCGCGGCCTGCTCGATCGCACGCTGGTGGTGCTGGCGAGCGAATTCGGCCGCGACGCGGTGACCGAGGGCAAGGCCGGCAAGGTAGTGAAGGACCAGGCCATCGACATGCCAGACGTCATGACCGAGAGCCGGCACTACGGCATGCACCGCCACTTCACCGCGGCCGGCTCGGTGCTGCTGTTCGGCGGCGGCGTGAAGAAGGGCTACATCTCCGGACGCACCGCGGACGAGCGCCCGTGCTCGACGATCGAGCACCCGATCGGCATCGAGGACCTGCACGCGACGATCTTTCACGCCCTCGGCATCCCGCCCGATACCGCCTACATCGCCGAGAAGCGACCGATCTACGTCACCCGCGACGGCGTCGGCCGGCCGCGACTGGCGCTCTTCGCCTGAGGTACCACGACATGCCCACCACCCGACGTCAGTTCCTGCACACCGCCGCCGCGGCTCCGCTGGTCTCGCCGATCCTCCTGGGCCTGCAGGACAAAGCCGGCGCCAAGAAGCCCGTCATGGGGACGGGGGCGTACGCCTACGAGGCCGACCACGACTGGGGGCGCTTGCCGGCGGGCCTGGCCTGGGGCAACACGCACGGCGTGGTCCAGGACGCCCAGGGCCACATGTACGTGCATCACACCGTGCACGCGACGAGCGAGCGACCGGACACGGTCGTCGTGTTCGACCAGAAGGGCGCGTTCGTCCGCTCGTGGGGCAAGGAGTTCCGCGGCGTCGCGCACGGCCTGCACATCCAGCGCGAAGGCAAGGACGAGTTCCTCTACCTCACCGCGAACGCCGCCAACCCGAAGATGACGCCGCAACCGGGGAAGCAGGCGGCGGTCGTCAAGACGACGCTGAAGGGTGAGGTCGTCTGGAGCATCGACGCGCCGCCCGCGGTCGACGGCTACAAGCCGGGCGCGGACGGCACGCCCGCGAAATACAACCCGACCAACGTCGCCATCGCGCCGAACGGCGACGTCTACGTCGCCGACGGCTACGGGTCGTTCTACATCAACCAGTACAACGCCAAGGCCGAGCACATCCGGAGCTTCGGCGGCCGCGGCTCCGAGCCGGGCAAGCTGATCGAGCCGCACGGCATCTGGATGGACACGCGCGGCGCGACGCCGACGCTGGTCGTCGCCGACCGGCGCAACAACCGGCTGCAGCGCTTCACGCTGGACGGCAAGCACGTCGACTTCGTCCCCGGGTTCCGGCTGCCCTGCCACTTCGACGAGCACAAGGGCCTGGTCGTCGTCCCCGACCTGCACGGCCGCGTCACGCTCCTCGACAAGAGCAACGCGATCGTCGCGCACCTTGGCGACTCGCAGGATCCGGAATGGAACAACCCGCTGCGCCGCGGGCCGCGCGAGGGGTTCATCCCCGGCCGGTTCATCTGCCCGCACGGCGCCTGCTTCGACAGCGACGGCAACATCTTCGTCGCCGAATGGGTCGAGGTCGGCCGCGTCACGAAACTACGGAAGATCTAGGCAACCGCCGACCGCGTGCGAGCGCCGCGGGGCGCCCAGCGCCGCGAATAGCAACTCGCACGCCCAATGGCCGGCCCGCGGGCGGTTCTGAGGGAACCGCCCGCCAACAGGGAGGCGCGATGAATCGCCACGCACTGCGGATAGCGGTCGCCGCCGGATTGCTCGCGCTCGGCTGGGCTGCCGGTCGGGCGCAGACCTCCGCGCCCGACTTCGAGCTGATCATCAACTCCCCGGCTGGCGAGGCCACCGTGGAATGCGTGCGCGGGTGTGAGCTCGCGTGGACTGAACGCGGTGTGAACCCCAGGGCCAGTCGGATGGCGACCTTCACGTTCGAGTGCAACGGGCCCGCCCAGCCTCGCTGCGCCTCGGGCCGCATCGGCGGTTGGGTCAAGCCGTAGCCGAGACCACCGGCGGCCGTCGTTCGTCAGAACCGCGGAGGTCATCCGCGGTGGCTCTACGACTCGCCCTGCGTGAGAGTCGTCGAAGCCCACCTGCGGAGAGCCGAAGCGCCATGACGAAGTGGGTCACCCTGATGCCGTTGTCGATGGCCGGCGCGGTGCTCATGCTTCAGCCGCCGATTCAGGCACAGAACCGCGACCCGCAGCTGCCAGTGTCGCTGGAGCGGATCCGCGCGGCGCTCGAAGCGCCGCCGCCGGTCGTAGTGGTTGCCCAGCCGTCAGGCGAGATACCGACATTCCGCGTCGAAGTACGGCAGCAGTTCTGGGCTCCGCAGCCCGTCGACGAAGAGGCGTTCGACTCCACGTTCGGGCTGCCATCCGTGGGGGAATTGGTGGCCGGCGGCATCGGCAAGATCCGATCGGCCGCCGTAGGCTACAAGCACCGGCGTGCTAAGCGGCGGGCGCGAAAGGACGTCGAGGAGGCCCTCGAGACGTTCTGCGCGGTGCACGAGTGCCCACCGACCGACATCCGCAAGTAGCCCCCGCATCGACTCACCGGGGGCGCCGGCTGGGCGTAGGCGCGTAGGCGCACGCTCCTACGGCGCCCCGGTGACCGTGATCGACTTGATCTTGTCGCCGCG
>JANOIR010000123.1:0-2343 GCA_031407765.1 Vicinamibacteraceae bacterium | reverse complement strand
GCCGATGACTCCGTTCACCTCGGCCACTGGTGGCTCCTCACATCTCGGGTACGCGCGCGAGCATGTCTCCCGACAGGACGCCGATGCGTGCGAGACTCGCCGATTCCACCCCGGGCACGGCTCGGAGGCGCGGGATTAGCTCCTCATAGAAGCGAACGCTGGCCGCGCCCCGGCCGCGCAGTGACGGGTCGATCGTAGACAGCACGAGACCGCCTGGCTTGAACCCGAGATCGAGACGCTGGAGCCGGTACAAGGTGCCGACGAACAACAGCGCGGACATCACCAGCACCAGAGAGATCGCCATCTGGGTGGCTACCAGCGCCTGAAGGAGTCTGCCCCGACGGGCCGCCATGTCCCAGTCACCGAGGGGAGAGATCCGCCGGCTTCCCAACGTGAATGCGCCCATACTTGCACTCAAGAGACAGCCGGAAATGAGCGCGAGCCCGACGGTGCCCGCCGCCAAACGCAGGTCCCAGCCGCCAGGGCCAAAATACGACGCGTTCGAGGGCGGCAGGAGACCCACGATGCTGCGGGACGCCCACTGACCAAGCACCGCGCCGACGACGCCACCGCCCAGACCCCACCACACGCCCTCGAGCGTAAACTCCCGGAGCAGCCGCCCGCGGCCAGCGCCGAGCGCGATACACGTGGCGACGTCGCGCGAACGGCTGGTGATCCTCGCGCCCAGCAGGATCAGGACGTTCAAGCACGCCAGCAGGAACGCGAGCGTGACCACCGCCATGAGCACCGTGAGCGGCCCGCCGTACATGTATCGCAACGACGCAAACCCCTGCTCCGCACCGAGCAGCGCGATGCGCGAGCGCTTCTCTGGCGGCTGGGCCATGCCTCCAGTGGCGATCTCGACGAGTGGCTGGAGGCCGGCTTCGGCCTGTTCTCGAGTCACGCCCGTCCGCAGCCTGCCGAGCAGGTACAGCCAGCGGCTCCCCGGACCGGTCCAGTCCCCATCCCCTAGGATGGTTCGAGCCTGAGACAGCGGCACGCGAATATCCAGAGCGGCGGCGCCCTGCTCGACACCGCGGAATTCACTCGATGTGACGCCAATCACGGTGAAGGGATGACCGTTCAGGATCAGCGGCCGTCCGACGACGTCCGGCGACGCGCCGAACATCCGCTTCCATAGGCCGTCGCTGATCACGCACACGGCGTCGTTGCGAGCGTCGTCGACGGACGTCAGCAACCTGCCAGCAGCGGGCTGGATCCCGAGCACATCGAAATAATTCCCCGAAATGAGCTCACCAGACAGTCGCTCGCTGTTGCCCCCAGTACCCACGGTCATGACCGTCGACACTCGCGCAAGAAAACCGGACAAATCCCGATTGCCATCTCGCAGCGACAGGAAGAAGGGATACGAGTGAAGAGTATTCTCAGCCCCGGACGGAGCATTCACCGAGACACTGACGAGGCGTCCGGGATCGGTGACAGCGAGCGGCCTGAACATGACCGCGTAGATCAGGCTGAAGACCGCGGTTGTGCCGCCAATACCGACACCCAGCGAAACCACCACGGCACAGAAGAGCGCGCGATTCGCCGATAGGCGCCGAAATGTTCTTCTCACAGCGGGTACCTCCCAGTCGGAGAGTCCATGAGTCCCGGGCTCTGTTGTGCCACCGTCGCACGATGCTCCCAGGCGTCCCGCAGATGCCCGTAAAGATACACGAAACGCCTCGCCATCACGGGAGCATTCTCTCCCCCTTCATCCTCAACGAGATCCCGCGGCCACCATTCATTCTCCTGCGTCGCATAGCTCAACAAAGCCGTCCGGCACTGCAGCAGGGCGGCCCAAGAGGCCCTCGTGCAGCGCCAGACAATCGACGTTCTGTGTTTCAGCGAAATAATCGGCAGCCGAATAGTCCGCAGTTGGTCACCGACGATGAGATCCGCGCGACCATTCGCCGGGATGCCGAGACTCTCGGCTACGTCTGGGACCCACACGGGGCGACGGCGGCGCACGTCTACCACCAGCTCCCGGACGATCGACTCGAAAGTCCATGGGTCCTGTCGAGACCGCTCATCCGGCGAAGTTCAACGAGATCGTGGAGCCGCTCGTCGGACACGCGGTGGCCGTGTCGCCGGCGCTGGCCCGGCTGCTGAAGATGCCGCGCCTCGAGGAGGACCTGGATCCCACACTCGACGCGCTGCGCGCGCGGCTGATCTAGGAGCGTGTCTGGGTAACGAACACGCTCCTACTAGGAGTTCGTTCAGGCATTACTCGGACGAACTCCTAGCGAATAGGTAGCAGTACGGATGCGGAATAGGTAGGGCTACGGATACCGCGGCGCCCGGAATCCTGCAACTCTTCGGCATGGTCCGAGTCTTACTGGC
>JANOIR010000074.1:0-1585 GCA_031407765.1 Vicinamibacteraceae bacterium | reverse complement strand
GGTTGCGATAGACGCGGAACGACGCGAGGGCGACCGTCGCCGCCTGCCAGAGCGCGTTGTCGGCGTAGCCACTGCCGGCATGGCGGCGCGCGAGCGCCTCGGCATCGGCCGCGACGCGCCGCATGTGCGGGCGCGGCGTCGGCCGTGGCCCGTCCAGGCGCAGCGCCTCGACACGAGCCAGCAGGCGCTCGTAATCGCTGCGGGCCGAGGCGCCGGCGGCGTCGGCGGTGGTCGCCACGGCGAAGGCCACCACGACCGCACAGGCGGTGCGGCGAACGGACGCGAGCAGGGCTCGGCGGACCATGTCAGCCTCGGTGCAGGAGCGGGATCAGGACGTCGCCACCGGGTTGTCCCATTTGTTGTCGACCTCGTCGAAGTAGGTGGCGGGGACGAGCACGTCGCGCGCCTTGCCGCCGGCGCCGCTCGACACCAGGCCGTCGGCCTCCATCATGTCGACCAGCCGCGCCGCGCGGCTGAAGCCGACGCGCAGGCGCCGCTGCAGGAAGGAGATCGACGCCTGGCGGCTGGTGACCACTATGCGCGAGGCCTCGTCGTAGAGCTCGTCGCGATCGAACTCGATCGACGTCGCCGATTTCTCTTCGTCGGTGATCGAGACGTTGTAGACGGGCCGGCCCTGCTTGCGCAGGAAACTGGCCAGGCGGGCGCTCTCCTGCTCGGAGATGTAGGCGCCGTGCAGCCGCATCAGCCGATGCGAGGACGGCGGCAGAAACAGCATGTCGCCCTTGCCGAGCAGCTTGTCGGCGCCGTTGGCGTCGAGAATCGTCCGCGAGTCGGTCTTCGACGAGACGCGGAACGAGATGCGCGCCGGCAGGTTGGCCTTGATCAAGCCGGTGATGACGTCGACCGAGGGGCGCTGCGTCGCGAGGATCAGGTGGATGCCGACGGCGCGGGCCATCTGGGCCAGCCGGCAGATCGACTCCTCGACTTCGTGGCCGGCCACCATCATCAGATCCGCGAGCTCGTCGATGACGACGACGATGAACGGCAGCGTCCGCGGCGGCTCGCCGTTGTCGAGCATCTCGTTGCCCTGGATCTTGATCCGCATGTTGCGGTTGTACTGCTCGATGTTCCGCACGTGCTCGGAGGCCATCGTCTTGTAGCGATGCTCCATCTCGCCGACCGCCCATTTGAGGGCGTTGGCGGCGAGCTTGGGATCGACGACGACCGGCGTCAGCAGGTGCGGGATGTCGGCGTACATCCCGAGCTCCAGGCGCTTGGGGTCGATCATGATCAGCCGCACGTCGTCGGGCGTCGCGCGGTAGAGGATGCTGGTCAGCATCGCGTTGAGGCCGACCGACTTGCCGGTGCCGGTCGATCCGGCGATCAGCAGGTGCGGCATCGCCGCCAGGTCGGCGAAGAACGGCTCGCCATGGATCGACTTGCCGAGCGCCATCGTCAGCTTCGAGCCGGCGTTCTGATAGGCCTCCGATTCGAGCATCTCGCGCAGCGAGATCTGCTCGCGATCGGCGTTGGGAATCTGGATGCCGACGGTCGACTTGCCGGGGATGCGATCGATCAGCACCGACTCGGCTTTCATCGCCAGCGACAGGTCGTCGGAGAGGCC
>JANOIR010000067.1:0-2968 GCA_031407765.1 Vicinamibacteraceae bacterium | reverse complement strand
GTCGCCACCCATCCCGGCACCACGGCGTTCATCCGGATGTTGTGCGGGCCGAAGGTGCGCGCCATCGTGCGGGTGAGCCCTTCGACGGCGGACTTGGCGATGGCGTAGCCGGGGAAGAAGTCTTCCTGCATGTGGTAGCAGCTGCTGCCGATGTTAACGATCGAGCCCCCGCCGCGCGCGATCATCGCCGGCGCCAGCGCCTGGACGGCGAAGAAGTAGTGGCGCAGGTTGGTGTTGAAGCGGTTGTCCCAGTACTCCGGGGTCATCGCCTCCCAGGTATGACGATCGTCGCTGGCGGCGTTGTTGACCAGCACGGCGACGCCGTCGAGATCGGCCAGCGCCGCGGCGCAGACGCGCTGCAGCGCCGCGATGTCGACGAGATCCACCTCGTAGAACCGCGGCCGGTGCCGCGCACCGGCGGCGGCGCAGGTGTCCGCGACGGCGCGCCCCTTCTCCGCCTGGATGTCGGCGAAGCCGACACGGCTGCCCTGCCGGGCGAATTGCTCAACGAGGGCGCGGCCGATGCCGTCGGCGCCGCCGGTGATGAAGACGCTGCGATCGACGAGGGACGGATACGAGGCGTAGACGGCGGTCGAGGTCGGGGACATGCCTCCGATCCTAGTGCGTCCTGATGCGCCCGACGCGGCGCGACGCTAATCCGTGCGCAGGGCGACCAGTGGGCCGACGCCGATCGCCCTCCGGATCGGCGGCAGCGTGGCGACGGCGCTGATTGCGGCGAAAAGCACGGCGGTCCCGGCAAACGCGATCGGATCGTTCGGGCTGAGGCCGGTGACGAGGAAGGCCGCCAGCGGCGGCGTCACGAGCGCAGCGAGACCGAGCCCGACGACGACGCCCGTGGCGACGAGCACGACGGCGTCGGCGACGACGAGGCGGACCACCGCGCGGCGAGGCGCCCCGAGCGCCATGCGCACGCCGATCTCGCGGGTCCGGCGCGACACCGAGTAGGAGACGAGCGCGAAGAGGCCGGCCATCGCCAGCGTGAGCCCGATGACGCCGAGCCCGCCGAGCAGCGCCGCCCCGACCCGGCTCGGGAGGAAGGCGAACGCGAGCGACTGCGACACGGTCTGCACGTCGATGGCGGCGGTCGGCTCGAGTGCGGCGAGCGCCTGCGCGACCGGCCGCCGCAGCGCCGCGGGATCGCCGGTGGAGCGGACGACGACGTGCGCGACCCGCGCGTCGCCCGGCCGCTGGCGGTAGGCCCAGTAGATCGCCGCCAGCTGCGCTTCGCCGATGGTGCGATGCCGGATGTTGCCGGTCACGCCGACGATCTCGGCGTCATCGTCCGACCCCGCATCCGGGATGTGGAGGCGGTGCCCGACCGGCGATCGCCCGCCGAGATACTGGCTGACGAACGCCTCGTTGACGATCGCCACGCGCGGGGTCCCCGGCGCGTCGGCGCCGCTGAACTCGCGGCCGCGAGTGACGGGAATGCCGAGCGTGGCGAAATACCCGTCGCCGACGGCATTCTGGGCCCAGCGCGCCAGGAACGGCCGGCCGCCGCCGACGCCGTCGACCGCGATCAGCATCTGGTTGGTCTGGCCGTGGCGGATCGTCAACGGCATGCCGTAGGCGAACGCCGCTCGCTCGGCGCCGGGCAGGCGCCCGAGCCGCTCGACGGCCGCGCCGAGGAGCGCGACCCGGCGCTCCGGCGTGTACTGGCCTTCGATCAGGCCGACCTGGGCGACCAGCGTGCGTCGCGTCTCGAAGCCGGCGTCGAGGCCGCTCGCCAGCAGCAGGTTGCGCAGGAAGAGCAGCGCGGTGACGACGAGCCCGACCGAGATCGCGACCTGACCGATGACGAGCAGACCACGCAGTGTCCACCGGCGATGGACGTAGCTGCGGGTCTCCTGCTTCAGCGCCGGCGACAGTGCGGCGCGCGCGCCCTGCAGGGCCGGGAGCACGCCGCTGACGAGCGTGGTCGTCACCACCATCGTGAGCATCAGGCCGAACAGGCGCCAATCGATCGGAGCGTGGATCTCGAGCGGCAGCGGCAACGGCAGCGGCACCGCCGCGATGGTCGCCATCACCAGCAGCATGAAGCCGGTGCCGCAGGCCGTCCCCAGCGCCGCCAGCCATCCGGCCTCGACCAGAAGCTGCTGCGCCAGCCGCCAGCGCGAGGCGCCGAGGCTGGCCCGCAACGCCAGCTCCTTGCTCCGCACGGTGTTGCGCGCCAGCAGCAGACCGGCGACGTTGGCGCAGGCGATGCCCAGCACCAGGGCACCGACCAGCGCGACCACGCCGAAGAACGCGCTGACCGGGCCGAGCCCGATGAAGCCATCGGTAACGCGCGCGAACGCGCCGAGCCGGCGCGGCCGGCCGGCATCTGCGGCGTGACGGCGGCGCACGACCGTGTCGAAGGCGGCGCGCCCGGCCTCGAGGCCCTGATCCGGCCGCAGCCGCCCGACCAGCTGCGCCGCGGACGCATACGGGCGATCGATATCCGGCATCAGGGCGTGGCTGATCGGCACGTAGATCTCGGGGGCCAGGCCGAAACCGGTGACCGATCGCAGGCGCGAGGGCAGGACACCAAGGACGGTGTAGACCTGACCGTTCACCACCAGGCTCCGGCCGACGGCGCGCGGATCGCTGCCCAGCCGCCCACGCCAGAACCCGTCGCTCACGACCGCCACGCGCGGGTCGCGCTCCGCGGCGGCTTCGGCCGCGGTGAAGCCCCGGCCCAGCGCCATCGGGACGCCCACCACGTCGAAGAAGTTCGCGGTGGCGACGAGCGGGACGATCGAAACCGTCCGTTCGCCGTCCTGCAGGTTGACGGTGCCTTCGATGTGATAGCCAGCGAGGCCGGCGAGCACGCCGCTCTCGTCGAGGGCGCGCCAGTCGGCATAGGACGCGTGGCTGTTGCCGTCGAGCCTGATGTTGACGAGCTCGTGCGGCTCGCGCGCCGTGGGAGCGGCCAGAAGCAGCTCGGACGCGAGCGCGACGACCACGG
>JANOIR010000063.1:0-4393 GCA_031407765.1 Vicinamibacteraceae bacterium | reverse complement strand
ACGCCAATCACGGCGTACGGATGTCCGGCGAGGACCAGCGTGCGGCCGATCACGTGCGGGTCGCGGCCCAGTTGCCGCTCCCAGAACGCGTGCGTCACCACGACGGTGTCTCGCGCCTGCCGGACGCTGTCCGACGTGAACACGCGCCCCTGCTTCGCCTCCACGCCGAGGAGTGTGAAGTACTGGGCGCTGACGACCTGGCCGAAGAGCCGGACTGATTCGTCTCCGTGCTGCCACGGGAGCTCGTCGACGCGATGGCCGGCGCACGTCACGCCAGGCGTGTCGTCACATAGGTCGCGCAGGTTGAGCCACGAGATCCGATTGCCGTTCCCGACCCAGAAACGGACCAGCGTTTCCGGGCGTTGCGCGCTGACGGGCTGTAGCACCACCGCGTTCACGACGCTGAACAGGGCAGTGCCGAACCCTGTGCTCAACCCAAGCGACAGGCAGGCGACGGCCAGCAGCGTCTTGCTGCGGCTCAGGCCGCGCCACGCGTAGTGGAGATCCTGAACGACGCCCTGCAGCGCGGCGGGGACCCACACATGGTGCGCGGCTTCTCGAGCCAGCGTGGTGTTCCCCATCTGCCTGGTGGCGGCGCGGCGGGCGTTCTCCAGCGACAGACCGGCCTCGCGATGCTCCTGCTCCGCCAAGCCGCGATGAAAGGCCATTTCATCTGCGAGGTCCTGCTCGCGCCGGCGGCGATTCAGCAGATAGGCGAGTCGTCGCAGGAGTCGCATCTCGGGGCCCTTTTTACACAGTGCGCAGGACGCGCTGGATGGCCGTGACGACGTAGTCGAATTCGCGCGTCTGCGTTGCGAGATGCTTGCGGCCTGCTGCCGTCAGCGTGTAGTACCGTGCGCGGCGGTTGTTGTCCGACGCGCCCCACTCATCGACGACCCAGCCGTTCAGCAGCAGCCTTTGCAGGGCGGTGTAGAGCGAGCTCTCGCCGAGCTCGAGCGCATCTCCGGACGACGCGCGGATGTCTTGCGCGATCGCGTAGCCGTGGCGTTGGCCGCCGGCCAGCGACTTGAGGATCAGCAGGTCGACGGTGCCGCTGGGAAGACTTGGCGGTAGACGATCGGTTACTCCCATCGTATGGTGAGGGGAGCATGGCGCAGCGTCGGGAATGTGTCAAGCCCCCTCGTGTCACGATGGGAGCGCGTTGGCGCCGGCGGCTCAGCGCGACACCAGCACCGTGGGCAGCAGCAGGCCTATCTTGCGCTGGTCGAGGACGAGGAGCACTGGATAGCCCTCGCCCTTCACGTGCAGCCGGACGCGTGGCACGTAGCGGGTGAGAAAGGTCATGTGATTGCGACTCACCACGAATCCCTGCGGGCCGACGAACACGGCGGGCGTCGGCCCCTCACGCAGGTCCGACAGGCCGAGCTCGGTCGGGTAGTAGCCCGACAGGTAGCCTGCGATCGCCTTGCCCATGTCGGCCGGCATCGTTTCCGACGGACGTACGGCGGGCTTGGCAACCTCGACGTCGAGCACGAGGCCGCCGTCGCTCACGAACGTGCGGTCGTCGGGCAGGGGCAGCTTCACCTTGTGTGTCCACGCCGGCATCGTCTGCACGAGCTTGGGATCTGATTGGGAAGGCGCTTGCGCCGCGGACGAGGACGCCATTCCCCCGAGGGCAAACAGAAGCAAGGCGGACAGGCGCAGCGGCATTCGACGAGCCTATGCCAGCGACGTGCCACACCCCATCGACACGCAGGCGTCGGCGTGCACCTCAGCCAGCCGAACGAGGATGCACGGGTAGCCAACGGACTGACACTAGTTCTCCTGGCGAAAGGCGACGACGGGATCGATGCGGCTGGCGCGCCAGGCTGGCGCTGCAGCGGCGACGAGCGCCGTGCACAGGATCAGACTCGGCACGGTCAGGAACGTCAGGGGATCGAGCGGATCCACGCCAAAGAGGAACGTCGAGATCAGTTGCCCCGAGAACCCCGCCAGCACCACCCCAACGATGGCACCGGTCACCACCATCGCGCCCGCATCGCGAAACACTGTCCACATCACGCGGCCGCTGGTGGCGCCGAGCGCCATGCGCACGCCAATCTCGCGGCGCCGCTGCTGCACGGCGTAGGCGAGCACGCCGAAGACGCCGACCATGGCCAGCACCAGCGCCAGCGCCGCGAAGGCCCCGACCATGGTGGCCCTGAAGCGATAGCCGGCGGTCGACTGGATCGACAGGACTTCGAGCGTCCGGTCGCGCCGGACCGACAGATCCGGATCCACGCGCGCGACGACGCGTCGGACCAGCGGCGTCAATGCGTCCGCGACACCGGCCGACGGCTGCACCACCATGTAGACGTCGCCGGTCGGGTGCTGCGCCAGCGGCACGTAGACCTGCAGCAACGCCTCGGCGGCATCGGGCTCGCCGCTGGTCTGCCGCGCCACCCCGATGATCTGGCGGATCACCGGTGGCAGATCCGGCCTCGCCCTGAGCACGAGGCGCGCGCCAATCGGATCGCGGCCCGCGAAGTGGCGGCGGACGAACGCCTCGTTCACGAGGCACACCAGCGGTCCCTTCAGCGTGTCGCTGTCGGTGAAGCCGCGGCCTTTCACGATCGGCAGGTCGAGGGTCGCGAAGTAGCCCGGGTCGGCCGCGGTGAACTCGGCCGTCGGTCGATCGCGCGTCTCGACGGTCGGATCGCCGGCGACGTCGACCAGCCATCGCCCCAGCTCGCTCGTGCCGTAGGGCAGGCCGGACGCCCAGCCGACGCGGCGGACTTCTGGCAGCGCGCTCACGTCGCGAGTCACTGTCCGGTAAAACTGATCCACGGCTTCGGGGGTCGGGTAGCGTGAGCTCTTGCCGGTCGGGACGCTGAAATCCAGCGTCAGGACCGACTCGCTCGCTGACCGGTACCCGGTGTCGCCGGCGAGCAGCGTCTGGAGCGTCTGGAGCAGCAGACCGGCCCCACACAGGAGCATGACCGCCGCCGCCACCTCGCCCGAGACGATCAGCCTGCGCAAGCGGCTTCCCTTCGACGTGACCGATCGGCTCTCCGCCCCCATCACGTCGGTGAGCGACGCGGCCGTCGCCTGCCACGCCGGGACGAGACCGAACACGACGCCCACGCCCAGGGCCGCGCCCAGGCCGAACAGCACGACGCGCGCATCCAGGACAGGCGTTACCGCGGCTGGTAGCAGGCCCGACGGCATCAGCGCCGGCGCGGCCTCGAGAATCGCGGCTCCGACGCCGACACCTGCGATGCCGCCCAACGCCGCGAGCACGAGACTCTCGGTCAGGAGCTGCCTGATGATGCGTCCACGATCCGCGCCGAGGGCGGAACGCACGGCAATCTCACGGGCACGCGCGGTCGCCCGCGCGAGCAGCAGGTTGGCCACGTTGGCGCAGCACAGGAGCAGCACGAAGCCCACCACGCCCAGGAGGAACAGCGACGTCGTCTGCAGGTCGCTCCCGACGATGCCAGCGCGGATCGGTTCGATCACGGCGCCTGCCCCTTTGTTCGTCTCGGGATGGGCACTCGCGAGTCGACGGGCGACGACGTCGAGATCGGCGGCGGCCGCCTGCATCGTCGCGCCTGGCTTCAGCCGCGCGACTACGTCGAAGGCGCGGATGGCGCGCAGCCGGGGCACGTCCGGGAACTGTGGCGAGAGCGTCCATATCTCGGCCGGCCGTGAAAACTGGACGCTGGCGGCCACCACGCCGACCACCATGTACGGCTGGCCGTTCAGGCGAACCAGACGGCCGACGATGGCGGGATCGGCGCCAAACCGGCGGCGCCACACGCCTTCGCCAAGCACCACCGCGCGCGGCGACGGCCCGTCGTCTTCGGGCCGGAAACCGCGCCCCACGAGCGGAGTCACCTGCAGGACGTCGAAGAAGTTGACGCTGGTGGACTGGCGCTCCGCCGCCTCGACCGACCCGTCCGGCGCGGTCAGCAGCGGGCCGCCGCCCATGCCGCGCTGGACATAGGCCATACCCTCGAACGACCGGGTCTGCAGGCTCCAGTCGCGCATGTTGAGGGGCGACACACCTGACTTGGCGGCGGTCGGCGAGCTTTCCCGCAGCATCACGAGACGCTCGGCCTGCCCGAAGGGCAGCGGCCGCATCAACGCCGCGTCCGCCAGCGCGAAGATGGCACTGTTGACGCCGACGCCGAGCGCCAGGGTGAGCGTCGCCACGACCGTGAAGCCGGGAGCCGAGATCAGCTGGCGGACGGCCTGGCGCACGTCACCGCGAATGTCCTCGAGTCGCTGTCTGAGTCCCATCGCCGTGTCCTCCTCCTGACGCCGCTGGAGTGGTCCAGGAGCGCTCAGGGTGGCTCATCAAGAATCGCACCAGGGTGCGGCCGGCCTTGATCAGCCGAGATCGCGAACCTTTCACGGATTGGGCCCCAATCCAGACGTTCGGCAACGGACG
>JANOIR010000040.1:0-1615 GCA_031407765.1 Vicinamibacteraceae bacterium | reverse complement strand
CCGTGAACCGCAAACGCACCGCGCGTGCCGCGCTCTGCGGCTGCATGTGCCGCGCCGCACGATTCGCCGGGTGTCGCGCCGGCCGCGCCAGACGCTCGCCGCCATCGCGGTCCTGAATCGCACCCGGGCGCCAGACTTCATGCCGACACCCTCGATAACGGCCGACGGGGCGCGCGTCCTGACGGTCCTCGATGAGAAACAATCGGGAGGCACTGGACCTGACAACAGCGCGTTGCTCAGGAGCCAGTGCGTCCTCCGCATCCTCGACGAACTTCCCCTGCTGCATCAGACGCCGCCGCCCGTCTTCCCATGTGTTGCTCGTGTGACTCCTCAAGGGATGGGTGTGGCCAGGGCGTTGGTGCCGGCGGCCCACACGGCACCGCCTGGGCTGGTGTAGATCGCGCGCTCGACGACGAGCGCGGCCGCCGGAGTCCCAAGGCTCTCGATCACCGAGCCGAAGCGACGACCGGACGCGGCGGGGAAGTCAGCCGAGACATTGACGTTGCGGCGGCTGCGCGGCAATAGCGGGAATGTCCGTTCCACGCTGGTGCCGTCCTCGAAGTAGAGCCGGACGCGGGCGCTCCCCGGCGTCGCGGAGGTGTTGGCGATGAGGATGTAGGTATCGGCGTTCTGCGAGCCGCCAACCTCGCCCTCGGCGAGAGCCCAGCGGGTCGCTGTCGCGGTCGCGCCGGGCGAGTTGTGCGCCTCCGTCCAGTAGTCGCTGGACGTCTCGGGGCTCGGCCACCACATCGTCCGCTCCACGACGATCGGGATCGAGGCGGTCACCGTGCTCGAGACGGCGACGTTGGCGAGCGGCCGGGTCCCCGAGCCGGCCGGCAGCTGCTCCTCATCGACCCAGACCGTGAATCGTCCGTTGGCGGGAACGGTATAGGCCTTGGTGAACGTGCGTCCATCGGACAGCAGGTAGTCGATCGTCACCGTTGCCGGCTGCGCGTTCGGATTGGCCAGCAGGATGAAGCAGTCGAAGAACGGGCCGGTGGCGCCTTCAGCGAGGAACCAGCTGGTCGCCGGCGCGGTCACCCCGGCCGAGTTGTGTCCCGCCGCGAACGGCTGCGCCGGGGTGCTGCGATACATGGCGCGCTCCACCACGATGCCGAGCGGTGCGCTGATCGCCGCCGACACGTCGGTCGAGGCGAGCGCGTCGCCCTGCGCGTCCACTGGAATGGTCGTGCGGGAATTGGGTGGCAGCGCGTAAGTCAGCACGATCGGCGCAAGTCCAAACGGCAGCAGGTAGCGCACCGTGGCGACCGTGGCTACCGGGTTGGGGTTCTGCAGCAGGTAGAAGAGCGAGAAGTCGCCGGAGGTCGAGCCCTCGCTTTCCACCGTGATCAGGCTCTGCTCCGCCTTGATCGTGTCGCCGGGCCGCACCAGCAGCTCGATGACCGCCACGTCCTTGAAGTCGCCGATGTCGGGAACCTTGACTTCCACCGTCACAGCAACACCCTCCGAAAGTCACCCAGGATCTGGATAAGGAAGGCGTTGAATCGCGCCGCCGCCGCGCCGTCGACGACGCGATGGTCCCAACTCAGCGACAGCGGCAGCATCAGTCGCGGCTGGAATGCCTTGCCGTCCCACACCGGCTCGGTCTGGCTGC
>JANOIR010000002.1:0-7988 GCA_031407765.1 Vicinamibacteraceae bacterium | reverse complement strand
CGCTCCGGCGCGACGTAAAGCAGCCGCAGGGCTCCGCGCCGCGCCGCGTCGAGCGCCTCGCGCTTTGCCTCCGGCGGCAGCATTGAATGCAGCGCGCGCGCGGCGATGCCGCGCCGGTTCAATTCATCCACTTGATCTTTCATCAGTGAAATCAGCGGCGAGACGACGATCGCCGTGCCCGGCAGCGCCAGTGCCGGGAACTGGTAGCACAGCGATTTTCCGGATCCCGTCGGCATGACGGCGAGGACGTCCTGCCCGCCGAGCACCGCCGCAATGATCCGTTCCTGTCCCGGTCTGAAGTCGTGAAGACCGAAGTGCACGCGAAGCTGCGCAATCAGATCCATGGGACGACGACGATCGCATCGTCACGGCACGAAAAACAAGAGCGCACATTCTGCAGCGAAGTCCACACGTCCGGTACGCAACAATCGCGATGGCGGACGCCTCTGCTGGCTGATGCCGGATTGGTCCGGGGGGATCGGACTAGATTCGTGCTATCAAGGGTCGATCCCCGCGAGCGAGCGGGAGACTGGAGGCCAACCATGGCGACCCACGCGGGCAAAGTTGCGCTGATCACGGGCGCGTCGGCCGGAATCGGTGCGGCGCTGGCGCGCGAGCTCGCGCGCGATGGCGCCGATCTCGTTCTGGCCGCGCGCCGCGAGGATCGACTGCGCGACCTCGCGCGCGAGATCGAGGCCACGGGACGGAACGCCGTCGTCGTCGGCTGCGACGTGACGCGCGACGGCGATCTGGAACGCGCAGTTGCGGCGGCCGTCGAGCGGTACGGGCGGCTCGACATCGCCATCGCCAACGCGGGATTCGGCGTCGTGGGTCCCGTGGAGGACCTCAGGCTCGACGACTTTCGCCGGCAACTGGAGACGAACGTCCTCGGCGTCCTCCGCACGTTGTACGCATCCCTTCCCGAGCTGCGGAAGACACGCGGTCAGTTCGTGGTCGTCGGCAGCGTGGCCGGGCACGTGCCCACGCCCTTGACGTCGGCCTACAGCATGAGCAAGTTCGCCGTGCGCGGATTTGCCGAGTCCATCCATGACGAGCTGGCCGCCAGCGGCGTTTCGGTGACGCTCGTGAGCCCCGGTTTCGTCGATAGCGACATACGTCGCGTGGACAACCACGGAAAGGTGCACGAAAGCGCGCCAGACCCGGTGCCCGCATGGCTGCGGATGCCCACCGACCGGGCGGCACGCACGATCGTGCGGGCCATCCGCCGCCGGCGCCGGGAGATCGTCGTGACGGGACACGGCAAGGCGCTGGTGTTTCTGTATCGGCATGCGCCGTGGCTGCTACGGTTCGTCTTCGCCCGGTTTGGCGCCCCGAAGCGACGCGCGATCCGACAGCCGACGGGTTGAGCCATAAGAAGCAGGCCTTTTTCGGGCTGCGTCTCATGGGGTGGCTGTAATAGTCCCGCTTCTCGTGCGTCTAGGTGGGTAAGGCGTACGAAGTAAATGCTCGCCAGCCCGCAATTGATCGAACCTATCGAGATGACTTCACCGCCGGTGCTGGCCGGCTTCGCCGGGTTGTACGAGCGGCACTACGAGGCGGTGTTCCGCACGGCCCTTCGCGTGACGGGACGTCCGGCTGACGCCGAGGACGTGCTGCAGACGGTGTTCGTCCGCCTGCTGTCCGGAAGCGAACACGACGAGGCCGCCCGGCGGCCGGCGGCCTACTTCCGGCGCGCGGCCGTCAACGCGGCCGTCGACCTCCTGCGCCGGCGGGCGGTGCGCGCCGAGACGGCCTACGACGACACGGCGCCGCATGCCGCCGTCGAGACGGGGCTGCTGCTGAAAGAGCAGCTTCGGCGCGCGATCGCGACGCTCGACAGCGAGGACGCGACCCTGTTCGTGCTGCGGTTCGTCGAGGGGCTGTCGAATCAGGAGCTGGCCGAAATGTTCCAGCTCGAGAAGAACAACGTCGCCGTCCGGCTTCACCGAATCCGGATGCGGCTCCAGGCTGAGATGGAGCGATAGAAGGAGATCCGATGTCAGAAGATCGACTCGATAGCGCCGTAGAGGGAATGAAGCAGGAGGCCGTCGACGCCCCGACGCTCGACGCCGTGCGCACCCGCGTCTGGAACACGCTGACCAACACGGCCGTCGATGGTTGTGCGGAGTTCCGGCCTGACTTCCCGGCATACGTGAGCGGAACCCTCACGGGCGGCAGGCGCGTGCTGCTGGAAGACCACGTCAGCCGCTGCAGCGCGTGCCGCACCGGGCTGGCCGAGATGAAGGGCGAACGGCGCGTGAGCGCCATGCCGCAGCGTTCGTCTTCGCGCGCGCGGCGTTGGGTGCCCCTCGCGGCCGCGGCCGCGCTGGCCTTCTCAGTCCTGTATCTCGGACGCGACACCCTCGACGTCTGGATGGCGCCCGGCGGACCGCGGGCGACGGTCGTGTCCGCGAGTGGCGGGCTGTACCGCATGTCCGGAGGCGCGCTCGAAGTGGGCGCCTCTATCGGCGAGCAGGAACGGATCCGCACGGGCCCGGGCGCGCACGCCGCGCTCCGCCTCGCCGACGGATCGACGGTCGCTGTTAACCAACGGACGGAGCTTTACGTAACGGCTGCATGGAGCGGTCAGGCGATTCATCTGCAGCGCGGCGACGTCATCGTCCAGGCAGCGAAGCAGCGCCGCGGGCGCCTGCGCGTGCAGACGCGTGACTCGATTGCGTCGGTGAAGGGCACCGTCTTCGGCGTGTCGGCCGGCATGGCGGGATCGGTGGTCTCGGTCGTCGAAGGATCGGTGGCGGTGGATCAGCCCGGGCGGGCGGTCCTGCTCAGCCCCGGCCAGCAGGCCGCGTCCAATCCCGCCCTGGCGACGACGGTGGCCCAGGCTATTTCCTGGAGTCCTGACGCTGAGCAGTACCTGCAGCTCCTCGCGTCGCTCGCCAAGATCGAACGACAGATTGCGCCGTTCTCGAGTCCGTTGCGCACTTCTTCGGCCCTGCTCTCGTATCTTCCCGCTGGAGCGTTTGTCTACGGTGCCGTGCCCAATCTCGGGGGAAAGCTCGGCGAGGGCCTGGCCGCGGCCGAGCAGCAGGCATTCGAGAACGCCGCCTTCCGGGCATGGTGGAGCTCTGACGGAGGTCTGGAGTTGAGACGGATCGTCGATCGCGTGCGGTCGGTGAGCTCGCTGCTCGGCGACGAGGTCGTGTTCTCCATCGCCTCCGCGGGGCCGGGCAACGAGGTGCCCGTGGTGATGGCGCGCGTGCAGGCCGGCCAGCGCGCGGCGCTCACCACCGCCCTCGACGGGCTCTTCGCCGACGCCGGCGAGTCGTCCCGCCCGTATTCAGTGTCCGACGAGCTGGTGGTGGTCTCCGACTCGCCGTCGCACCTCGCATGGGTCACCAGTCACCTCAGCCAGGGCGCAGGCTCGCCGTTCGCGGCCGCCATCGGCGAACGCTACGCCCGCGGCGCCGGCTGGCTGATTGGCGTGGACGCCGCTCCGGTCATCGCGATGTCGGCGGGAGACGACGCGCCGCCGATCGAGCTCGCCGGGATGACGGGCGTCAAGTACCTCTTCCTCGAGCAGCGTTCGCCGGCGGGAGCGGAAGAGAACGAAGTCACGGTGACGTTCCAGGACGCTCGAAAAGGAATGGCGTCGTGGCTGGCTGACGCGGGTTCCGGCGGCGCGGCCGAGTATCTGCCGGCGGATGCCCTCCTCGCCGGTTACGTGTCGATGCGGCAGCCCGGACACTTGTTCGAGGAGTTCACCGCGTTGATGTCGAAGCAACAGCCGTCCTTCCAAAGCGACCTGTCGAAGCTGGAGGGCACGCTCGGAGCCGGCTTCGCCAAGAGTCTCGCGGCGGCGATGGGCACCGAAGTGGCGTTCGCACTGCAGGGATTCTCCGCCAGCGGCCCGACATGGACGATGGTTGGTCTGGCGAACGCCCCGGCGGTCATCGACAGCTCGCTTGCGAAGGTCGTGGACACGATCAACGCCGAGCTGGGACCCGCCGAGCAAGACAAGCGATGCACGATCGCGCACGAGAGCGCAGGCGGGCGCATGTGGACGACGCTGAAAGTCGGAGCCTTTCCCTTCGGCGTGACCTGGACCTACGATGGCGGCTACCTGGTGGCGGCGTCAGATCGCGCGGTCGCCGAACGAGCCATCGCGACCCGAAACGGCGGGTCCGCGCTGGTCTGGTCGCCGGCGTTCCAGGGGCAACTCCCGGCGTCCGCGGGACTCCACCCGGCCGCGTTCGTCTGGCTGAATACGAAGGGCCCGCTCGGGATGCTCTCGGCCCTGGCTCCGAACCAGGCCGTGACCGGACTGCTGGCCGAGCAGAATCCGGTACTCGTGGTCTTCGATGGCAAGCCGGAACAAATTCACGTCGCCAGCCGTACGCGCTTGTCAGGCGCGATCATCGACGCGATGATGCTCGAGAGCCTGAGCAAGACGCTGAAGGTCCCCTCGTCAACCACCACCATGCGCCATTGATGCTGTGAACCCAAGTCCGGTTGTCGAACTCGAAAACCTCAAAGTAAAGCTGGGGCGGCGGGAGATCCTTCACGGGATCACCTGCCGCCTCGGCGTGTCTGGTACGGGCAAAGCGGTGGGCCTGCTGGGCCCGAACGGCGCGGGGAAGTCCACGCTGATCCTGACGCTGCTCGGGTTCCTTCGCCCCAGCGCCGGCCGCGCCAGCATTCTCGGCATCGATTGCTCGCAGAGCATGGGTGACGCGCGCTCGCGCATCGGCTACATGCCCGAGAACGATTCGTTCATCGGCGACATGACGGCCGTCGCGTTCGTGCGCCAGATGGCCGAGCTCTCCGGGCTTCCGCCGGAAGCGGCGCTCGAGAAAGCCCACCAGGTCCTGTTCCACGTGGGGCTCGGCGAGGCGCGTTATCGCGAACTGCGGACCTACTCCCTCGGCATGAAGCAGATGGCGAAGCTCGCCCAGGCGATCGTGCACGGACCGGAGCTGGTCGTGCTCGACGAACCGACCAACGGCCTCGATCCCGCGGCCCGCCGCCGCATGCTCAAGCTCATCACCGAGATGAAGACCGAGCAGGGCATGAACGTACTCGTCTGCTCACACCTGCTGCGCGACATCGAGCAGGTGTGCGACGAGGCGGTGATCATGAAGGACGGCGCGATCGTCCATCACTGCAATCTCGAGGAAGAGCGGCGATCGAACCGCTCCTTCGTCGAGCTCGAGGTCTCCGGCGACGATGGCCAGCTGCGCGCGGCGCTGCCGGAGATCGGCGCCGAGGGTGTTCCCGAAGGTTTCGGCCGCTGGCGCATCGTGCTGCCGCCGGGGGTCGAGGTGGACGCGATCTGGCGTCTGACGGGCCGGCAGAACTTGCTCGTGAGAAAACTCACGCACCGCAGAGACACGCTGGAAGAGATCTTCCTGAAAGCGATGGGACATATCGCGCACACGCCCGGAGAGCGCGCCACGAACGGTGTCGAACCGGGCGTGACGTCGAACTGACCGCATGTCTGTTTACAAACGAGGATATCAACGCTACTCGGGGCCTCTCACGGGACGCTGGACCCGCTTTCTGGTGTTGCCGCGCTACGCCTGGCGACGGCTCTACCAGCAGCGTCTCGTGCTCCTGCTCACGATGGTCGCCTTCGTGTGGCCCCTGCTGTGCGCCGGCTTCATCTATCTGACGAATCACGTGGAACTGTTGCAGGGACTCGATCCGGAGTTTCGTCAGTTCATTCAGGTCAACGGGCAGTTCTTCTCGATCTTCATGTACGTCCAGGCGGGCTTCGCCGTCTTCCTCGCCGCGCTGGCCGGGCCCAGCTTGATCGCGCCCGATCTCGCCAACAACGCGCTGCCGCTCTACTTCAGCCGCCCGCTGACACGCTGGACCTACGCCCTGGCGCGCCTGACGGTTCTGATGGGTATGCTGTCGATCGTCACCTGGGTTCCCGGCCTCCTCCTGTTCGGGTTGCAGGTGGGATTGGCTGGCTACACCTGGTTCCGCGTCAACTGGATGCTTGGTGCCGGCATGGTCGCCGGGTTCCTCATCTGGCTCCTGGTGCTGAGCCTGGTCGCGATGGCCAGTTCGGCGTACGTGAAGTGGCGCGTGGTGGCAGCGGCGGTGAGCCTGGCCTTCTTCTTCATCCTGGCCGGCATCGCCGAGATGATCGACGAAGTGCTGCGAGTGACCTGGGGGCACATCATCGATCCGGCCTGGGCGGTGAACCGGGTCTGGTGCGCGCTATTGGATGTGGAAGCGCCCCGGGGACCGGGCGCAGGAGCATCGGCGTCGGCGCTGGTGGTGATGGTGGTACTGCTGGTCGTCGTGATCGAGCGCAAGCTGCGCCCGGTGGAGGTCGTGTCGTGAGCGCGGCGGCGGTGATCTTCGACGAGGTATCGAAGTTCTACGGCGAAGTGCTCGGGGTGAATCGGGTATCGCTGAACATCCCGCCGGGCATTACCAGCCTGGTCGGCCCGAACGGTTCGGGCAAGACCACGCTGATGAACCTGATGACCGGCCTGATCCATCCCGACAACGGCCAGATTCTGATGCGCGGGATCTCGCCGCGCGATCCGGAAGCGCTGATGCGCATCACCGGATACGCCACGCAGTACGACACGGCGCCGCGCTGGGCGACGGGCTTCACCTTCATCACGACCGGGCTGCTGCTGTTTGGGTACGGGCGGGCGGAAGCGGAGGAAAGGGCGTGGAAGGCGCTCGAGCGGGTGAGCCTGACCGAAGCGGCGAACCGGAAGGTCGCGGCGTATTCCAAGGGCATGCGGCAGCGTGTCCGGCTGGCGCAGGCGATCGCGCACGATCCACAGTTGCTGATCCTGGACGAGCCGCTGAACGGCCTCGATCCGCTGGTGCGCGCCGAGACGATCGCGCAGTTCCGCACCTGGGCGAACGAGGGCAAGCACGTCATCCTCTCCAGTCACGTCCTCCAGGAAGTGGATCTGATCAGCGACCAGGTCGTGCTGATCGCCAACGGGATGATCATCGCCGAGGGCACCATCCGCACGGTGCGCGAGGAGATCCAGGAGCACCCCAGCCAGTACCTCGTCCGCTGCCGCGACGCGTCGGGCGTGGCGGCGCGGCTGTTCAGCGAGGATCACATCACTGAGATCAAGCTGAACGACGACCGCCTGGGGCTGCTGGTGATGACCCGCGATCGGGAACGGTTCGCCCGCGTGCTGGGACAGATTGCGCTCAATGGCCATCGCATCGACGGCGTCGTGCCGGCCGACGAGAACGTGGACGCCTTGTACGAGTACCTGATTGGAGGCGAATAGCGTGGTCCGCGGCACAGTCTCGTTCTTCGCGCGAGCGCGCCAGGCGTGGACGATCGCCAGAACCGAGCTCCGTCGTGCCTTCCTGGCCAAGCGCGGCCTGTGGGTCTACGCGCTGGCGCTCCTGCCGGCGATCGTGTTCTTCGGTCACGGCCTGGACGCGAAGTGGCGGATCGAGCGGATGAGCCGGAACGGCCTGGCGGACCGGGTCCTGATGAACAGCGTCCAGAAGGGCGAGACCATCGAGGCCGTGAAGGCGCGGCTCGGCAAACCGGCCGACGAGCACGGGGGGACGCGAGTCAGGCGTGTTCGGAAGACCGGCAACAACGGAACGACGACACATGCGATCGACGCCGCCGTCGACGCGCGGATCGTGCGCATGAACATCGGCCGCCCGACCTATAGCGGCCAGGCGGTCGCCACGATCTACGAGTTCGAGGTCTATGGCGCCGACGCGGGACAGAATCTCGCGCTCGGGCGTCCCGCAACGGGAAGCGTGCCCTGCAGCGCCGAGCGCGGGCCGGAAAAGGCCGTGAACGGCAGTGTCGCGGGTGTCGGATTCCACGCTCTCGCCGCCGGCGCTGGCGTGCTTCACGACGAAGCGCTTGACCGGGCGCGGCGCGCCAAGATCCACCTGCAGGAAGAAGGGCCAGTCGTCGGCGCACCAGCTGTCGGCCTTCCCGCCCGCGACACTGCCGTTCACGGCCTTCTCCGGTCCGCGATCGGCGCTGCACGGCACGCTTCCCGTTGCGG
>JANOIR010000669.1:0-2006 GCA_031407765.1 Vicinamibacteraceae bacterium | reverse complement strand
CGAGCCGTCGAGGTTGAAGCTGTAGCCCAGCGGCAGCACGAACGACACGATGCGCCGGGGCACGCCGAGGCGCTCGAGGACTTCCATCGCGCGCGGCAGCGCCGCCTCGCTGGATGTGGTCGAGAACGCGATGATCGCCGGCTCCTTCACCGCGCGGATGAACTTGCGCAGCGGCACCTTGAACATGAGCGCGATCGGCAGGAAGACGAACAGGATCAGGAAGGCCAGCGCGGCGTACAACGTCAGCACCAGCTTGGCGAGGTTGATCAGGATGCCGAGGCCGCCGTGCCCGACGGTATAGGCCATGGCCGCGCCGACCCCTATCGGCGCGTAGCGCATGACGATATTCGTGACCTTGAACATCGTTTCGGCGACCGCTTCGCACCAGGCGAGCACCGGGCGCCCCTTCTCGCCGACCATCCCGAGAGCGATGCCGAAGAAGATGCTGAACACGACGATTTGCAGCACGTCCCCCTTGGCCATCGCGTCGATGACCGATTCGGGCACGACGTGCAGGAGGATCTGGTCCCAGGTCTGCGCCTTGGCGGTGATGCCGGATTCCTGGCCCATCGGCAGGTTGACGCCGTCACCGGGCCGGGTGATGTTCACGGCGACGAGCCCGATCACCAGCGCCAGCGTCGTGACGATCTCGAAATAGATGATCGCCCGGAGCCCCATCCGTCCGACCACTTTGAAGTGACCGGCTCCCGCGATGCCCGCGACCAGCGTCGCGAAGATCAGCGGGGCGATGATCATCTTGATCAGCCGCAGGAACAGCTGGCTGAACGGCCGGAAGTAGGCGCTCCACGCAGGATTGACCTGCTGAACGACCGCGCCGACGACGATGCCGAGGGCGAGGCCGACGAAGATTTGCTGGGTGAGAGTCAGGCCCTTGCGAGTGCGGGCCGTCGCCGGAGCGGCTGGGGGCATCGAGGGATTCTATCCGATGCCTGATGGCTCATAGCTCATGGCTTACGGGTAGAATCCCACCGTGCATCGGCTAATCGATCGTCGCGCCTTCCTGGCGGGAGTCGGCTCGGCGGCCCTCGCCGCCGGGTGCCGGTCGCGCAACGAGCGCGGGTCCCTCGTCTTGAGGCTGTCGCACTCGATGTCCGCCAGCACCACGGCGCTCCACGTCTTTGGCAGCACCTTCCGGAAGCTGGCGGAAGAGGCGACGGCCGGCGCGGTGACCGTACGTATCTTCGCGAGCAACACGCTCGGGCAGGAACGCGAGGTCGTGCAGCAGCTCCAGGAGGGGCTCGTGGACTTCATGGTCTCCGGCACGGCGATCTGGGGAAGCGTCGCGCCGAAGCTGCAGGTCTTCGACTTCCCGTTCATGTGGCGCGACTGGGACCATGTGCACGGCATCGTCGACGGCCGTGTCGGACGCGAGGCCGCCGATTATCTCGAGGGCGCGGTGCGGATGCGGCCCGTCGCCTGGGGTGACTCCTTCGGCTTCCGGCACGTGATCACGCGGTCGCGCGACGTCACCGAGACCAGCCAGCTCGCCGGGCTGAAGATCCGGACCATTCAATCGCCGATCTACGTCAAGGCGGTCGAGCTGATGGGAGCCAGCCCGACGCCGATGGCCTTCGGCGAGGTCTACACGTCGCTGCAGACCGGCGTGATCGACGGCTACGAGCACGACGCGAGCACGACGCTGCAGCAGCGGTTCTTCGAGATCGCGGGCTTCATGGCGCGCACGCGCCACATCGCGGGCGTCCTCGGGCTCTGGGCGTCGGCCGCAACATTGGCCCGGCTTCCTCCGGACATCCGCACGGCGCTCGAAGGCGCGGCACTCGAAGCCGCGAAGCGCCAGCGCGCGATGGGCGCGGAAGAGGACACGAAGGCGACCGCGCAGCTCGCGAAGAACGGCATGACCATCCGCGACATCGATGCCCGCGCCTTGCAGCCGGCGGCCGAGCGGCTCTGGGGTTCCGAGGCCCAGGCGCACGGCATCACGTCGTGGCTCGAGGCGATCCGCGGATGAGCATACCGACGGAGCC
>JANOIR010000645.1:0-3638 GCA_031407765.1 Vicinamibacteraceae bacterium | reverse complement strand
GCTGGCCGAGCGTGGCGAGCGGCAGGTCGGTGCGCTGCGCGAGGTCGGCGATCGGCCCCGCGGCGAGCGAGTCGACGTACGTCGACATCTCGGCTTCGTCGGGCAGCGGCAGCTTGATCTCGGCGGCGTGCGGGTTCTCGGCCACCAGGCCGTTGAGGTCGTGCAGGCCTTCGGCGATCAGCACGGTGATCACGTTGGCCTGGAGGATGGACGGATCGTTGGCCCAGCCGAGAACCTTGACGACGTTGGCGGCGAACGGGCCGCCGAGCTGCGCGGCGTCGGCGCGCGGCACCACGAACTCGGCGAAGTCGACGATGACCGCGATCTTGCGGAGGCCAGCCGGTTTGCTGGCCGACGCGGCGGCGTCGGGCCCGCGCTGGATCGCCGCCAGGTTCAGCGTCCGCAGCAGGTAGCGATCGATCAGCTCGAGGGCGACCCCGGGCTCGCGCGTCGAGCTGATCGGGTTGGCGTCGCCGAGCGCCTGCTGCAGCCAGGCGCCCCAGTCGTCGGCGCCGCGCGTGGCGCGGACACCGCGGCTGCGGTCGTAGTGCAGCACGGTGTCGTAACCCGCGAACATCGCCTCGTCGAGGAACGCCTTGAGCGAGAGCTGGCGATCGCCGTGCGGGATGACGTCGAAGACGTTGCCGTGGAGGAGGAACTGGGCGACCGATCCGGATCGGAACAGGTCGCGCATCTTGGTGGCCCAGACAGGAAGCATGGTCAAGGTTCGTCCGGGAATCAGTTCAACTCGCGCGCACGCGTCTGAGAAGACAGCGACGGCGGCTCGGCGATGAGATCGTCCATCGCCCCGATGGTCTTCTGCTGATCCGCGATCCACTCCCCGGTGGTGCCGAGCGTCGCGCTGATCTCGTCGATGCGCTGCGAAAGGTGTTCGGGATCGGTCGACAGCACCGCCTGTTCGCGGATCAGCTCGACCTGCTCCTCGATCCGGGTCAGCTCGGCGTCGAGGAAGGCGAGCTTCTCGTCGGCCTCGCCACGGCGGGCGACCCGCTGCTCGAGCAGCTCGGCCTGGCCCTGCAGGCTCCGTCGCAGGTCGTCGCCGATCGCCGAGTCGGCGAGGCGGCGCTTCAGCTCGGCGAGCCGCTGCTCGAGGCGCTGGCCCGACATGCCCGGCGCGCCGGTGCCCGGCACCGGCGGCGGATCGCCGGGGCCGCGCGCGCCTTCGCGGAGCACCCGCTGGATGCCCTGGCGCGTCACCAGCAGGCGCAGGTACATCCAGGCGAGGCGGCCGAGGCTGTCGCTCTGCGACGCGTAGCCGGGGGCACTCGTGTCGCCGTGGAACTGCTGCTGGAGGATGGACTGGCACCGCTGCGCCAGCGACTGATAGCGCTTTTTTTCAAGCTCGGGCAGGGTCTCGAAGAGCGCGGCCAGGCGCCGCTCGCCCTCGTTGTCGCCGCCCGCCGACATTTTGCCGGCGACGAAACGCTGGAAGCGCTGGTTGGTGCCGAGCAGCAGCAGGTAGCCGAGCTCGACGCCGGCGCCGAGCATCAGGAACTCCGGAATGCGGAAGTAGCCGGCCGCGAGCCCGAAGCCCGCCAGCATCGCCCAGTTCGGCGCGAAGAACATGCCGATTGGTCGGGCGTTGAACGCCTCACGCAGGTAGTCCCACAGGGACGGTCGCATGGAGTGGCTGGCGCAGTGCCGGACGCTACTACTGGATCCCCTTGCCCTCGACCACCCGGACGTAGCGGTCGAGGGGGACGTCGGTCAGGCGCTCGACGCGCCCACTCGGCTGCGGCCAGGCGATCTCGACCCAGTCGATCTTCGACGCCGTGCCGACGCCGATCACCTCGCGCGGATCGTGCGACGACAGGTAACTGCCCCCGGAGGTCTTGAGGCGCGATCGCGTCTGCCCGGCGAACGACCACGTGATCTTGGCGCCGATCGCGTCGCGGTTGCAGCCGATGCCCTGGAGGGTCAAGCCGAGCCAGTGGTGGCCGTCGCCCGAGACGTTCTTCAGGATGACCGGCGCGGCGCCGTTGTTGGCGACCACCACGTCGAGGCGGCCGTCGTTGCTGAAGTCGCCGACCGCCAGGCCGCGGGCCGGGTACGAGCGCTCGAAGGCCGGCCCGGCGGCCTTGCTGACATCTTTCAGCTTGCCGCCTTCGTTGTGGAAAAGCAGCAGCGGCTCGGCGTACTTCACCTGCGTGGAGTACTGCTCGATCATGTCGTCCGGGTGGCCGTTGGCGAGCAGCAGATCGAGCTGCCCGTCGTTGTCGTAGTCGAAGAACTTCAGGCCCCAGCCGGAGAGCAGCCGCGTCGCCTGGGCGACGCCGTTGGCGTGGGCGACGTCGGCGAACGATTCGCCGCCGCGGTTCTTGTAGAGCGAGAACATCTCCTGGTCGACGTTGGCGACGAAGAGATCCTGCAGGCCGTCCTGGTCGAAGTCGGCGCTGTCGACGCCCATGCCCGATCGCGGCTGCCCGTTGGCGCTGAAGGCGACCTCGGACGACAGGCCCAGCTCCTCCCACTTGATCTTGCCACCTGGGCGATCCGGGCCGCGGTTGACGAAGAGGAAGTTCTGGACGGTGTCGTTGCCCACGAACAGGTCCATCAGGCCGTCGCCGTTGATGTCCGTCGCGACGACGCCGAGCGCCTTGCCCAGCGCCTTCTCGATGTCGGTGCCGGTGCTGGTCTTGGTGAAGGTGCCGTTGCCGTTGTTCTTGAACAGCAGGCTCGGCGTCGGCTTGAAGACGCGCGGGATGCAGTAATAGCGGCGTCCCAGCTTGTTGTCGCCGCAGATCACGTTGGCCTTGCTCGAGAACTCGACGAACGAGCAGAGGAACAGGTCGAGCTTGCCGTCGTTGTCGTAGTCGAACCAGACCGCGCTGGTCGTCCAGCCGGGGACGTCGAGGCCAGCCGCCTTGGTGACGTCCTTGAACGTGCCGTCGCCGGTGTTGTGGTACAGCGTCGGCCGGCCGTAGGCGGTCACGATCATGTCGGCGTGGCCGTCGTTGTCGTAGTCGCCGACCGCCACCCCCATGCCGAACGTCCCGCCGGGGACACCCGCCTGCTCGGTCACGTCGGTGAAGGTGCCGTCCCGGTTGTTCTTGTAGAGCGCGTTCCGAATCGGCTTGGCGGGAGTGTAGAAGTCGGACGGGCCGCTGTTGACCAGGTAGAGGTCCATCCAGCCGTCGCCGTCGAAGTCGATGAACGCGCAGCCGGCACCGCAGGTCTCGGGCAGATAGCGGCCCGGGGACATCGCGTTGTCGTGGACCCAGGTGATTCCCGTGTCCTTCGCCGACAGGCTGAGGAAGGCGGGGCGGGGCCCGCCCGGGACCTGCACCCCCATCGCGCTGAGCGACGGCCACGGCACCAGGGCACCCCCGGCGGCCAGCCCGGCCGTGCGGAGGAATGAACGGCGTCGGCGGTGCATTCGCGCCATCCTACCAGCATTCATCGCCGACGCATTCGTCGCGAAACCGCGCGGATACACGTGCCGCATTTACAAAAGTTCTATGAATAATATTTATATTTAGATTTGATGGTTCGCGGCGCGGTCGAAACCATCCGGCTGGATCCGGGCCTTCGTTCTGAATGGCAGCCATGACTGTGGTTGCCCTCTAGCCCTGCTGTAGGACGCATCGATAATTGAGCCGTGATCGTTCCCGCACCGC
>JANOIR010000618.1:0-53589 GCA_031407765.1 Vicinamibacteraceae bacterium | reverse complement strand
GCCTTGTCGAGCAGATCGTCCTCGACCAGCGACTTGCCGACCGCGACGCCACGCGCCTTGAGGAAGGTGTAGGCCATCGCACCGCCGATACAGAGCGCGTCGACCTTGCCGAGCAGGTTCTCGATGACCTCGAGCTTGTCCGACACCTTGGCGCCGCCGATGATCGCGACGAACGGCCGATCCGGGTTGTGCAGCGCCTTGCCGAGATAGGCGACCTCGGCTGCCATCAGCAGGCCTGCCGCCGCGACCGGCACGTGCTTGACGATGCCTTCGGTCGAGGCGTGGGCGCGGTGAGCCGAGCCGAACGCGTCGTTGATGTAGACGTCGATGCCCTCGGCGAGCTGCGCGGCGAACCCGTCGTCGTTCTTCTCTTCTTCCGGATGGAAGCGGAGGTTCTCGAGCAGCACGACGCCCGACGTGCCGGCGGCGGCGACCGCCGGCCCGACGCAGTCCTCGGCAAAGACCACGGGCGAGCCGAGCAGCTCGGCCAGCCGCGTCGCCACCGGCTTCAGGCTCAGGTCCGGGCTCGGCCCGCCCTTGGGCCGGCCCAGGTGGGACGCGAGCCGGATCAGGCCCGCTCCCTGCTCGATGGCGTACTTGATCGTCGGCAGCGAGGCCTTGATCCGCGTGTCGTCCTTGATCTCGCCGCCCTTGATCGGGACGTTGAAGTCGACCCGGATGAAGACGCGCTTGCCTGTGAGATCGATGTCCGTGACCGATTGCGTGGCCACTACAGACCCTTCGTGGCCATGTAGGTGAGGAGGTCAACGCAGCGGCTCGAGTAGCCCCACTCGTTGTCGTACCAGGAGAGGACCTTGATGAAGTTGCCGTCCATCACCTTGGTGTAGGCCGAGTCGATGATCGACGAGTGCGGGTTCTTCCTGAAGTCGACCGAGACGAGCGGCGCGTCCTCGACGGCGAGGATGCCCTTCAGCGGGCCGGCGGCGGCGGTGCGGAACGCGCCGTTGATCTCATCGGCGGTCGCGTTCTTGTCGAGCAGGGCCGCCAGGTCGACGACCGAGACGTTGGCCGTCGGCACGCGCATCGAGAAGCCATCGAGCTTGCCCTTGAGCTGCGGCAGCACTTCACCGACCGCCTTGGCGGCGCCGGTCGTCGTCGGGATCAGCGACAGGGCGGCGGCACGGGCGCGGCGGATGTCCTTGTGCGGCAGGTCGAGGAGCTGCTGGTCGTTCGTGTAGGAGTGGATGGTGGTCATCCAGCCCTTGGTGATGCCGAACGTTTCGTGCAGCACCTTGGCGAACGGGGCGAGACAGTTGGTCGTGCACGACGCGTTCGAGATCACGACATGCTTGGCCGGATCGTAGGTCTCGTGGTTCACGCCCATGACGAAACTGGCATCGGGGCCGGTCGCCGGGGCGGTGATGATCACGCGCTTGGCGCCCGCCGCGAGGTGCTTGGCGGCGTCATCCCGCTTGGTGAAGAGGCCGGTGCCCTCGAAGACCACGTCGACGCCGAGGTCCTTCCACGGGATCTGCGCCGGGTCGCGTTGCGACACGACCTTGAAGAAGTCCTTGCCGACCGCGATGCCATCCGCCTTGGCCTCGATCACCTGATCGAGGTTGCCCAGGATCGAGTCGTACTTGAGGAGATGCGCCAGCGTCTTGGCGTCGGTCAAGTCATTGACTGCGACGAAATCGAAGTCCGCCTTCTTCTCGAGGGCCGCGCGCATGATGTTGCGACCGATGCGACCGAACCCGTTGATACCGACCTTGATTGCCACGAGATGCTCCAATCCGGGCCGGCTCGTGGGCCCGTAAACCAGGGGATTTTATCGAGGCGCGCCGGCCCCGTCTACATGCGTCGACGGCCGCCGGTGCGCCTGTGGCCGGATCGTCGCACGGCGGGGGCGGATCGGCGCATGCCGATTCGGGTTCTGGGCTATTCTTCGGGAGCATGTACCTGCTCTACAGCGTGCTGAGCGTGGTGGCGCTGGTCATCGCCTCGCCGTTCCTGGCCTACCAGGCCGTGCGCCACCGCAAGTACGTGCGCAGCCTGCGCCAGCGCCTCGGCTACCTGCCCCTCTCGTTCAACATCGACGGCGACGAATCGATCTGGATCCACGCCGTCTCGGTGGGGGAGACCCTGACCGCGCGGGCCCTGATCGGCGAGCTCAAGACCCGCTACCCGGGCCTGAAGCTGTTCCTGTCGACCACCACCATGACCGGCCACGAAGTGGCCCGGGCCCTGACCGACGTCGACGGGGTCTTCTATTTCCCGCTCGACTGGGGCTTCACCGTCCGCCGCACCCTGGACGTGGTCCGGCCGCGCCTGTTCGTGATGATGGAGACCGAGATCTGGCCGATGCTGCTGCGCGAATGCCGCGAGCGCGGGGTCGCCACGATGCTGGTCAACGGCCGCATCTCGAAGCGCTCGTTCGCGCGCTACGCGCTGGTCCGCCGCTTCTTCCGCCGCGTCCTCGACGACGTCGATCGCTTCTGCATGCAGAGCGAGGAAGCGGCCCGCCGCATCGTCGCGCTCGGCGCCGACCCGGCCCGCGTCGTCGTCACCGGCAGCCTCAAGTTCGACTCGCTCGACTGGCCCGGCGTCGGCCCGCACGGACAGAGCCGCGATCGGGTGCTGCGCTATTTCCGGCTCTCGCCCGGCCGGCCGGTGGTGATCGCCGCCAGCACGCTGCGCGGCGAGGACCAGGCCTCGTTCGAGGCCTTCCACCGCGTCCAGGCCCGCTGGCCCGACGCGCTGCTGATCGTGGCGCCGCGGCACCCCGAGCGCTTCGAGGAGGTGACGCGGCTGGCCGCCGAGGAGGGCTTCCGGGTGGTGCGCCGTACCAGCCTGCCGGTCGATCGGTCGCCCGACGCCGACGTGGTGGTGCTCGACACGATCGGCGAGCTGGCCCGGCTCTACCAGATCGCCAGCGTCGTCTTCGTCGGCGGCAGCCTGGTCGACGCCGGCGGCCACAATATCCTGGAGCCGGCGATGTTCGGCAAGGCCATCGTCTTCGGCCCGCACATGCACAACTTCGCCGAGATCTCGGCCGAGTTCCTGCGCGGCAGCGCCGCCGTGCAGGTGTCAACGACGCGCGAGCTGGGCGAGTGCCTGGTCGATCTGGTCGGCGACGGTGTGCGCCGCGCCAGCCTCGGCGCGGCGGCGCGGGCCATCGTCGAGGGCAACCGCGGCGCCAAGGCGCGGACGATGGCGGTGATCACGGCCCTGCTGCCGCCGCGCGAGCCCGGACGCCGCGGCGTCGTCATGCCGTTTCCGACCCGGCAGCGGTGACGCGGTGACGCGGGCACCGACCGCCGCACCGCCGGATCCTGGACTGGACGCCGGGCGCGTCGCCGCGTCGGGGGCTGCGCCGGTCGCACGAGATCCGGGAGCGGGGGCCTTCTACGCGCGCATCGCGGCGTGGCGCCGCCGGCGCTATGCCGGCGACGGCCGCGCTCGACGCCTGGCCCGGCCGGTGATTTCAGTCGGCAACGTCGCCAGCGGCGGCCGCGGCAAGACGCCGATCGTCGCCCGCCTGGCGCGCCTCCTGGTCGAGGCTGGCGAGCGCCCGGCGATCCTGTCGCGCGGCTACGGCCGCACCGATCCGGCCGACGGCGTCACCGTCGTCAGCGACGGCGTCCACGCGCTCGCCGACCTGGCGCGGGCCGGCGACGAGCCGCTGATGCTGGCTCGCGGCGTGCCCGGCGCCGGCGTCTTCGTCTGCCCGGATCGCTTCTGGGCCGGCACCCTGGCCGAGCGCCGCTTCGGCGCCACCGTCCACCTGCTCGACGACGGCTTCCAGCACGTGGCGCTGGCGCGCGACGTCGATCTCGCGGTCGTCGCCGCCGCCGACGAGCACGATCGGCCGATGCCGCGCGGCCGCCTGCGCGAGGCATTCGGAGCGATCCGCCACGCCGATGCCCTGATCGTGACCGGCGAGATGCCCGCGGTCGCCGCGGCGCTGGCGGCGCGCTGGGGCGTCGCCCACGCCTTCACCGTGATGGCGCGGCCGTCCGTGCCGCGCGCCGTCGATCCGTGGGGTGGCGCCGTGCGCCTGCCGCGCGATCGTCCGGTCGTCGCGGTCGCCGGCATCGCCCGGCCCGAGGCGTTCTTCGGCGATCTCGCGACGGCCGGATGGACGCTGGTCGATCGCCTCGCCTTCCGCGATCATCACCCCTTCACCGCGGCGGACGTGGCCGCCATCGCCCGCCGGGTCCGCGAGACCGGCGCCGAGGCCGTCCTGACCACCGAGAAGGATGCCGTGCGGCTGCTGCCGCTCCGGCCGCTGCCCTTCACCGCCGCCTTCGTCCCGCTGACCGTGACGATCGAGCCCGAGGACGTTTTCACGCCGTGGCTGCTGGAGCGGCTGGCGGCGGTCTCGGTCTCCTGACATGGCCTCGCCCTGGCGCTACGCGCTCGAGTACCGCGCCGTCGCCGCCGTCGCGGCGGCGGTCCGCGCCCTGCCGCAATGGGCCAGCCTGGCCCTCGGCGCGGCGATCGGCTCGGTGTTCTACATCATCGACGCGCCGCATCGCCGGCTGACGGTGGCCAACCTGGCGGCGGCGTTCCCCCACAAACAGCCGGGCGAGATCCGCGCCATCGCCCGCGGTGTCTTCGCGCACTTCGGCTCGCTGCTGACCGAGCTGCTCCGCTTCAGCGGCCTGCCGCCGGCCCGGATGCTGGCGGCGGTCGAGTTCGAGGGCGAGGAGCGCGTCACCCACGCACTCGCCGGCGGCAAGGGCGCCCTTTTCATCACCGGTCACTTCGGCTACTGGGAGCTGCACGCGCTGGCGCATGCGCTGCGCTTTCCGCCGATTGGCGTCGTCGTGCGCGCGCTCGACAACCCGCGCCTCAACGCCTGGATCGAGGCGCTGCGCACGTCGACCGGCAACAGCGTGATCCACCGCCGCGGCGCGCTGCGGCAGATCCTGCGCGCGCTCGGCGACAACAAGGGCGTCGCCATCCTGATCGACCAGCACATCCAGACCAGCGAGGCGGTGGTCGTCGACTTCTTCAACCGCCCGGCGGCGACCACGTCGGCGGTGGCGGCGCTGGCCCTGCGCACCGGCGCGCCGATCGTGCCGGTGTTCGCGGTGCGGCTGCCCGGCGGCCGCTACCGGATGATCTACGAGCATCCGGTGGTGCCCCCCGACGCCGATCACCCGGACGCCGTGCGCGAGCTCACCCAGCGCTGCACCGACGTCCTCGAGATGTACGTGCGGCGGTATCCCAACAACTGGCTCTGGATGCACCGGCGCTGGCGCGACCTGCCGCGTGGCGAGGACATCCCGGGCATGTTCCCGGCCGGAGCCCGCGAGGAATGACGCGCCCGCGAGGAATGACGCGCGTCGTCGTGCGGGCGCCGAACTGGCTGGGCGACATCGTCATGGCCATGCCGGCGATCGCCGCGGTGCGGGCGGCGCATCCCGGGGCGCACCTCGCGGTCGCGGCGCCGGCGCCGTTTGCCGACGTCTGCGCCGCGATGCCCGGCATCGACGGCGTCGTGCCGCTCAGCGGGTCGGGGATCCGGGCCATCGGCGCGCACGCCGAGGCGCTGAAGGCCGGCGGCTTCGACCTCGCCATCCTCTTCACCAACTCGTTCGCCAGCGCGCTGGCTGCCTCGCGGGCCGGCATCGCCGAGCGTTGGGGCTACAACCGCGACTGGCGCGGCCGGCTGCTGACGCGGGCGGTCCCCGTCCGCCCGGCGCCAAGGTCGACTCCGGAGTCCATTCCGAAGCCGACTCCGGAGTCGATTCCGAAATCCACTCCGGAGTCGTCAGGGCGGCACCACAGCGCCTACTACCTGCGACTGGTCGCCAGCCTGGGGATGCCAGCGGTCGATGCCGGCCCTGGGCCGTTCACGGCGCTGCCGCCGCCGGCGGCGGCGGCCGCTCGGGCGGCCGCCCTCCTGGCTGAGGCGGGGGTTGGCGCGGAGGCCCGGCTGGTCGGCTTCGCGCCCGGCGCCGCCTACGGCTCGGCCAAGCGCTGGCCGCCGGAGCGCGTCGCCGGCGCCATCGCCGGGCTCGCGGGGCGCGGCGTCCAGGCCGTGCTGGTCGGGGCGGCCGCCGATCGCGAGATCGCCCGTGCGATACAATCGGCGCTCGATCCGGCGGTGCGGGCGTCGGTCGTGGATCTGGTCGGGCGCACCGACGTCGCCGTGCTGATGGCGGTGCTGGCGCGCTGCGCGGTCGTCGTCGCCAACGATTCCGGCGCGATGCACGTGGCCTCGGCGGTGGGCCGGCCGGTCGTCGCGATCTTCGGCCCGACCGACGAACGGGCCACCGCGCCGCTGGGCCCGCACACGCTCGTCCGCCACGACGTCTGGTGCCGGCCGTGCCTGCTCCGCGCCTGCCCGATCGACCACCGGTGCCTGCGCCGGATCGACGCCGCGGACGTGGTCGAAGCGGTCGCCAGGCACCTGTGACACCAGCAGTCTTCCTCGATCGGGATGGCACGCTCATCGACGACGTCGGCTACCTCGATCGACTCGATCAGGTGGCCCTCTACCCGTGGACGGCCGACGCGCTGCGCCTGCTGCGCCGGGCCGGGTTCGCCCTGGTCGTGATCACCAACCAGTCCGGCGTCGCCCGCGGCCTGTTCACCGAGGCGTTCGTCGCCGACGTGCACGCGCACCTCGCCGCCGAGCTCGCCCGCGGCGGCGCGTCCATCGACGCCTGGTTCCACTGTCCGCACCACGACCGCGCCGACGACCCGGCGTATCGGCTCGACTGCGACTGCCGCAAGCCGCGGCCGGGGCTGGTGACGCAGGCGGCGGCGGCGCTCGATCTCGATCTCGCCCGATCGGTGGTCGTCGGCGATCGCTGGAGCGATATCGCCCTGGCCCGCGCCGTCGGCGCCGCGGGCCTCCTCGTCGAGACCGGCGTCGGTGCCCGCGAAGCGCTGCGCCCGGTCGAGGGGCTGCGTGCCGATGCCGTTCTTCCCAGCCTCGCCGAGGCGGCGAGCTGGATCCTCCGGGAGCGTCGATGAGCACGCGCGTCACCGCCGTATCCGACGATCGCGCGCGCCTGCACGCGGTCATCGATCGTTTCAGCCGCTGTCGCATCGCCGTGGTCGGCGACTTCGTCGCCGACGAGTTCGTCTACGGGCGGGTGGCGCGGATCTCGCGCGAGGCGCCGGTCCTGATCCTCGAGTACGACAAGACCGACACCGTGCCCGGCGGCGCCGGCAACGCGGCCAACAACGTCGCCGCGCTCGGCGCGACGACGCGCGCGGTCGGTGTGCTCGGCGACGACGCCACCGGCGAGCGGCTGCGCGCGGCCCTCCACGCCCGCGTCGACGCCCGCGCGCTGGCGCGGATCCGCGGTCGCGAGACGCCGACCAAGACCCGCATCCTCGCCGGCGGCATCCACTCGGCCAAGCAGCAGATCGTGCGCATGGATCGCGGCACGCACCGCCGCGCCACCGCCGACGAGCGGCGCCGCTTCGAGCAGGCGGCGCTCGCGGCGACCGCCTCCGTCGACGGCGTGCTGGTGTCCGACTACGGCGGCGGGCTGGTGACGCCGCGGCTGGTCGCCGCGATCAAGCGCGCGGCGCGGACCCGGCGCGGCGAGCGGCCACCGATCCTCGTCGACTCGCGCTACGACCTCGCGCGCTACCGCGGCCTGACCGCATCGACGCCGAACGAAGCCGAGGCCGAGGCGGTGCTGGGCGAGCCGATCGGCGACGACCTCCGCGCCCTCGAGCGGGCCGGCCGGCGGCTGCTCGAGGAGACGCGGATGGCGGCGGTGCTCGTCACCCGCGGCAGCCGCGGCATGGCGCTGTTCGAGCCAGGACAGGCGACCCGCCACATCCCGATCTCGGGCTCGGACGAGATCGCCGACGTGACGGGTGCCGGCGACACCGTGATTGCGACGATGACGCTGGCGCTCGCCGCCGGGGCGACGCCGTTCGACGCCGCCCAACTGGCCAACGTCGCCGGCGGGATCGTGGTGATGAAGCGCGGCACGGCGACGGTCAGCGCCGAGGAGCTGCGGGCGGCGCTCGGAGAGCCGGCGTGAGCGGCGCCATCGTCGACCAGGACGCGCTCCTGGCCTGGGCCCGCGAGGTCCGCGCCGGCGGCGAGACCATCGCCTTCGCGAACGGCTGCTTCGACGTCCTGCACGTCGGCCACGTCCGCTACCTGCAGGCGTCGGCGGCGGAAGCCGATCGCCTCGTCGTCGCGATCAACGACGACGCCTCGGTGCAGCTCCTGAAGGGTGCCAACCGGCCGATCCTGCCGATCGACGCGCGCGCGGCATTGGTCGCGGCGCTGCGTGGCGTCGATCGCGTGGTGGTGTTCTCCGGCCGCGACGTGGCGCCGCTCCTCACCGCGCTCCAGCCCGAGGTCCACTGCAAGGGCACCGACTACACCGTCGAGACCGTGCCCGAGCGCGCCATCGTCCAGGCCTACGGCGGACGCACCGCGATCGTCGGCGATCCCAAGGATCATTCGACCAAGGACCTCGTCGCTGCGGTCCGCGGGCTGACGCCGTGAGCCTGGCGATCGCGGCCGGGCCACCCGCCTTCCTGATCGTCCGGCTCGGCGCCCTCGGCGACATCGTCCACGCGCTGCCGCTCGCTGCCGCGCTGCGGGCGACCTGGCCCGACGCGCGCATCGACTGGCTCGTCGACGTGAAGCATCGCGCCATTCTCGATCGGGTCGCCGGTCTCACGGCGATCGTCCCCGTCGACACCCGACGTCTGCGCGGCGACACCGGGATCGTGCCGGTGGTCCGGCGGCTGCGTGCGGCGCGCTACGACGTGTCCGTCGACGCGCAGGGCTTGTTGAAGTCGGCGCTGCTCGCGCGCCTTGCCGGCGCCCGCCGCGTGGTGGGGCTGGCGCGCGGGCACCTGCGCGAGCCGCTCGCGCGCTGGGCCTACGACGACACCGCCGAGCCCGCCGGGCCGCACGTGGTCGATCACGCGCTGGCGCTGGCCCAGGCCGCCGGGGCGACCGCCGGTGCTGTCGCCGGGCCGCCGCGCTTCCCCCTGGCGCCGCCGGCGTCCGACGTCGTCGCGCGGGTCCGCGGCGCGCTCGGCCTCGCGGCGGGGCAGCCGTTCGCGGTGATCAATACGGGCGCGGCGTGGCCCAACAAGCGGTGGCCCGCCGATCGCTTCGGCGCCGTCGCCCGTCACCTGCGGGAGCGCCACGGCTGGCCCTCGATCGTCGTCTGGGGCCCCGGGGAAGAGGAGCTTGCGGCCGCGGTCGTCGCTGCCGCCGGCGCCGGTGTGGCGGCGCTCGCGGCCCCGACATCGCTCGGCGATCTGGTCGCGCTCGTCGCGGGCGCCGGCCTGGTCCTCTCGGGCGATACCGGCCCGCTGCATCTCGCCGCTGCCACCGGCACGCCGATCGTCGGTCTCTACGGGCCGACCGATCCCGCTCGCAACGGCCCGTGGTCGCCGGCCGACGTCACGCTCTCGCGCAACCGGATGTGCGCGTGCCACCATCAGCGCCGCTGCACCGCCGCGGTGTGGTGCCTGGGCGAGCTCGGCGCCGACGAAGTTGCGGGCGCCGTGGATCGCCGGCTCGCCGCGGCCGGCCTGGCCGGCACGCGCGGCACTCCCGGGGTCGCGGGTCAGCGCGTGGTGCCGGGCAAGAAGGAGATCGACAGGTGAGTGTCACTCGCCGGCTGGCGCGCCTGCGCGTCCCGCTCGGCTTCGCGTTCGCGATCGTGGTCATGTGGCTGGCGACGCCGACCTGGCGCACGCTGGCGTGGGGCCTGCCGATCGCCGCGCTCGGCGAGGCCCTGCGGATCTGGTCCGCCGGGCACCTCGAGAAGAGCCGCGAGGTGACGCGGTCCGGGCCGTACCGCTGGCTGCGTCATCCGCTCTACGTCGGCTCGAGCCTGATGGCGGCGGGCCTGGCGGTCGCCGCCGGCAGCCTGGTCGTTGCGGCCATCGTCGCGATCTACATGACCGCCACGATCACGGCGGCGATCCTCACCGAGAACGCGTTTCTGCGGCAGACGTTCGGCGCCGACTACGCCGCGTGGCAGGCCGGCGCGGTCCCGGCCGTCGAGCGGCGGTTCAGCCTCGAGCGCGCCGTCCGCAACCGCGAGTACCGCGCGCTGACCGGGTTTCTGCTCATCGCCGCGTTGCTGGCCTACAAGGTCGCGCCGATCTTCTGACATGCCCCGCCAGCGCGTCCTCGGCCTCGCGATCGCCGCCGCCGGTATCGGGTTCAGCATGCTCACGGCGGTGGGCGACTGGCTCCGACATCGCCGCTGAGTTCGTCCAGCGCATGCAGCTGGATCATCACGACGCGCTGTTCACGGTTCGCGCACCGCGCGCCGCCGTCTTCATCTGGTTGCTCGAATGAGAAACGCCTCCCCATTCGACCAACCCGCCACCAGAATGCGGCCTCGGTCGAGGACAATGGCGTCGCCAGACCCGTCCAGGAAGCTACTGAATGCGACCGCATCTCCGGCGGGATTGAACACGGTGACGAAGCCCCCAGTGAAGGCGTCGTGGAACGGCCGGAAGGCATCGAACGTGATTGGAAAGGCGGAAAGGATACCATCCCACGGTGCGACGGTTCGTCCGGTGACGTAAGCATAGCCTTCGGCGTCGACGGCGACCCCTATCGCCGCGTCGTCGCGAAAGTCTCCCAGGTAGGTGTAGTAGTGCGCACGGGATCCATCCGCCGAGATTTTGGCGACGAAGGCGTCCCAACACGGCAGACCGCGGGCGTGGCACTCCGCATACTCGCCGGTGTGAGACGCGATGATGCTGCCGTCCGGTCCGAGCCGCGTGAAGTACTCGCGGAACGCGCCTGGCGTTGTGGGAAGGTCGAGCGCGATCGTTTGTCCGGCAACGACCGGCGTGGAGCTGCCAGGCGGAAGGGCAATGGCGTTCGGGACTGCGCCGCCGAGACCGGTGCTCCATAGCATGCGGTAGGGAGGGAGCCCCGGCCCCGCTGTGCTGCCGTTCAACTTCGCGACAAAACCGCCACTGCCCGATGGTCGCCACGCGCCGGCCGTGGTAGGGAGGTTGCCGGTGCCCGCGATGAACACGGCACCGTCGACGTCGACCGCAATCGCGCCTGCGTTGTCAACGCTGGGACCGCCCAACGTGAAACTGTCGGTTGGCGATCCGAGGGCATCGAGGCGCATCAGGAAGACGTCGACCCGACCCCTCAACCACCCGACGACCGGTGACCCCGAGGCGTAGCGAGGAAAGTTGTCAGAATCGGTATCTCCGAAGAGAAAGAGCTCGTTTTCCCGTCCGAGGGCCAGGCCAGCGATCTCCTCCGTCCCCCTGCCACCCACATACTGCGAGTAGACACGGCTGCTGCCGCTGGCTGCGAGTTTGGTCACGAAGCCGTCGCTCGCGCCGCCTCCCCATGCTGTGCGGTGTGGGCCGGCCAGTGGGAGTCGTCCGCGAGTGACGCCTGCTACGTAAATATTGAACGCGGCGTCCGCGGCGATGCTGCGTCCAATGCCCGGTCCGAGCACGGTCATGAAGATCGGCGTACCCGTCGAGTCGATCTTCGCCACGAAACTGTACGCCCCGGGAAGACCCGGGCTCGGAGCTGTGCTCACCAGCTCGGGCGACGCCGTCGAACCAGCGATGTAATAGTTCGACATCGCGTCGGTGGCGACGGCGTGGGCGGCGTCGTTTCCCGAGCCGTTGACGTATACAGCCACGTCGATGATCGGATCGATGAAGAGCGTACGCCCCGCGTCGTAGGCGCCGACCGAAAACCCGACGGTTCCCGCCTGGGTGAGGCGGTAGACGATGGCGACCGCTTTGCGATCCTTGCCCTCGCCCTGCCACGCACGCGGCGCCGAGAGGAACAGGCTGCCGTTCGGCAGCAGGAGCTTCAATCGGCCCTCCGAAGCCGGCGACACGGCGGCATCCCCGAACGCGATCTCGATCTCGGAAGGATGCCCTCCCGGCTCGACCTCGAAGTCGAATTGCAGCGCCCGCCCGGGGCCCGAGACGATGTGCGCGATGTGCGGATAGAGGGTGGCGTATCGGACCCGTGAGTACCGCGGCACGTCGGTGCGCCAGCGCGACTGGTCCTCGCTGTCGAGGAAGTGGACGACGCCGGGCCGCACGCCATCACCCGCCAGCGCACCGGCCTTGGCCCCGACGAACTGCCAGCGCAGGATGTCGACCTTGGCGTTCGCCCAGGCGTCATACGCGCCTTGTGCCGGCGGGAAGGCGCCGTTCGCGGTCGCCGGTTCCGGGACGCGCAGGGCCAGCGCCCCGCCCGTCGGGTTGAGGCCGGCGGCAAATCGCGTCGCGGTGACGAAGAAGTTCGTGTCGCCGTCGAGTTGCCCGAGATTGGCCACGAACGCGAGGTCCGCTTCGGGCAGCAGCACCTCCTGGCCGCGCGCGGGCGCAGCCACGGTGATCGTCAATACCAGGAGCAGTCCCAGCGTGCGCATGGTTCGCGGTCCCTTCAGTGATCGCTCGCCTTCTTTTTTGCTGAAGACAATCGGCAGGCGCCACGATCTGATCCTAGGGACGTCGGCAGTCGATGTCTCAGGGAGTCATCAGGGTTTTTTCACTTCTTCGTGGCCGCGCCCTCACGCGCGGCGCGACAGAAGCCGCCCCTCGGCGGTGATGCGTCTCGGGTTCGGCTAGCAGCCCGTGGTGAAAGTCCCGCGTGGCACCGAGACGGGCGAGGCGCCCGGCGATCAAGGCGCGAGGAGGAAGAATATCGGGAATATTCGACCGACGAGCAACGCTGAGCGCCGGGATGCATCGCCCGTCGAATGCCGTGAGACTTTCACCACGGACTGCTAGGCCTTGCTGCCGGCGACCAGGTCCCGGATGCCGTCCTGCGTGGTCAGGCAGATCTTGGCGAAGACCTCGAAGTCGAGCGACAGCCGCTCGTGCATCGTCGCGCTGACGCCGAAGTTGAGGCCTTCGGCGCCGAGGCCGGCGCCGACCATCTTGGCCACCACGTTGGCCAGCATCACCGCGTCCAGGAGGCGCGAATCGTGGGTCGTCTCGCTGTCGTGGTGGTGCCGGATCGCCAGTGTGACGTCGGCCGGGAAGCTCCAGTGCTCGGCCACCACGGCGCCGATGATGGTGTGATCGAAGCCGAGCAGGCAGCGCTCGGCCTCACTCCAGGTCACCTCGTGCTCGTTCGCGTAGGCGGTGACCTCGCGGGCATCGACCTTCAGATAGCGCGAGATGATCAGCTTGCCGATGTCGTGCAGCAGCGCGGCGGTGTCGGCCGTCGAGGGGATCTTCAGCAGCGGACGCTCGGTGCGCAGGGCGCGGGCGGCGAGCTGGGCGGCGGCGCCGTGCAGCCACAGGTCGTTCTCGTCGAGGCCGTAGGTCGGGGCGTCGGTGAGCAGGCTGCGCAGGTGCTCCTGGACCACCATGTCGAGCACCGAGACGGTGCCGACCCGCATCACCGCTTCGAGCGCGTTGCGGGCCGGTTGGACCATGTAGCGCGCCGAGTTGGCGCGGCGCAGCAGGCTCGCCACCAGCCCCTGGTCGCTTTCGAGCAGCGCCGCGATGTTGGTCAGCGATTCGTCCTCGCCGCGCAGCAGCGCCATCAGGCGGTGCGCGGTTGCCGGCAGCGGCGCCAGGTCGGTGATGCCGCGGACGATGTCCGCCGGCAGCATGCGTTTGATCGAGGAGAGCGTGCTCACAGCTGGGCCACCATCTCGCGTCCGGAACGAACCTCGACGACCCCGTCCGACGCCCGCAGGGTCACCGTTCGGGGAATGGAGCCGCCGGTCGATTCGCCGGTGACGAGCACTCCGTTCTGCCAGAGGATCTGGCGCGCGATCAGCAGGTTGCGCTTGCCGACGTTGAGCGCGGCGATGCCTTGCAGACCGGCCACCTCGGCGCCGCCCACCAGGCGGACGACGCAGCGCTTCTTGTCGACGCCGCGAGCGTAGGCGGTCTGGAAGAGCAGGGGGAGGCCGCTGTCGGCGAAGGTCGCCGGCTGCCGGCGGGCGCGATCCGGGTTCAGCTTCGCCTCCGGCAAGAGGTAGTGGAGCAGCCCGGCGACGCGCACCACCGGATCCCATATACAGACCGCGATGCAGCTGCCGAGCGCGTGCGTGACGACCACGTCGTCGGGCGACTGCGTCACCGCGAGCTCGCCGATGCCCACCACGAGGCGGGCGCCGCGGCCGGTCGGGGTGAGGGTCGTCCAATCCGTCGTGGTAGCCATGTCGACTAGCTGGCCCGGCTGATGCGGTTCAGGCGGGTCAGGCACTCGATCACGAGGCCGGGGATGGCCAGCAGCGAGGCGACGTGCACGGCGCCACCGCGGGCGATCGCTTCCTTCGGCATGCCGAAGACGACGCACGATTCCTCGGCCTCGGCGATGGTCTCGGCGCCGGTCTGGCGCAGCGCTACCATGCCGTCGGCGCCATCGGCGCCCATCCCGGTGAGGAGCATGGCGACGACTGGCAGCCCTTTGAGCCGCGTCAGCGATCCGAACAGCGCGTCGACGGCCGGCCGTTGATAGTGGATCGGCGCGTGCTGGTCGAGGCGGGTCAGCATCCGCAGGCCCTGGCGATCGATGGTGAGGTGATAGTCGCCGGGCGCGACGTAGGCGACGCCGCGCTCGAGCGACTCGCCGCCCTGCGCTTCGATCACCCGCATCGGGCAGACCCCGTTCAGCCGGTCGGCGAACGCCTTGGTGAAGCCGGCGGGCATGTGCTGGGTGATGACGATCGGCGGTCCCTCGGCCGGCATCCGCGTCAGCACGGTCTCGATCGCCTGGGTGCCGCCGGTCGACGCGCCGATGGCGACGACCCCGCGCAGCTTGCTGACTCCGTGGCTGAACGCGGGCGCGATCGGGGCGGCCGCCGCGATCTTGCCGAACTTGATCGGGCTGCCACGGCGCAGGGCGCGGATCCGCTCGGCGACGCGATCGGCCACTTCTCCGACGGCGTGCGGGCCACCCGGCTTGCCGATGACGTCGATGGCGCCGATGCGCAGCGCCTCGATGCTGGCGGTCGAGCCCTGCTGCGTCAGCGAGCTCACCACGATCGCCGGGATCGGGTGGTGCTCCATCAGCTTGCGCAGGAAGCTGAGGCCGTCCATGCGCGGCATCTCGATGTCGAGCGTGATGACGTCGGGCTTCAGCGACAGGATCATGTCCCGCGCGATGTAGGGGTCGGCGGCGCCGCCGATGACCTCGATGTCGTCGTGCTTGCGCAGGGCGTCGCCGAGCAGCTTGCGCACGACGGCGGAATCGTCGACGAGGAGGACGCGGGTACGGGGCAGGGTCGACATGTCAGGCCTGCGGCACCGGGGTGCCGCCGCTGAGCGCGATCAGCAGAGGGCTATCGTTGAGCGCGACGCCGATCGCGCCAGGATCGAAGGTCGTGGCGACGGTGCCGGCAGCGGCGTCGGCGACGACCGGCGCGGCCAGCTCGAAGCGCTCGGCGCGGTGGGTCAGCGTCAGCCACCGCCCGCACACCATGTTGGCGAGCTCGCCGGCGAAGTCGGCGAGCTGGTGGTCGTCGAGTGCCGCCGCCGGCAGGCCGCTGAAAGCGCTGCCGAGGTCGGCCGCCAGCGTCCGCGGCAACGACACCCGGACGGCGCCGTCGAAGGGCCCCGTGAACGTGACCGAGGCGCTGAGCCACGGCTCGGCCGCCGGCCGGGCCTGCAGCATCGCCGCGGTACGCGCGGCCCCGCACGGCTCGGCATAGGCGAAGAGGCTGTCCTCCGCCACCCGGACGGCCGCGGCGCCGAGCGCCGCCAGGCCGTCAGGCGCGCTGGGTCGCTGGGGTGAGCGAAGAGAGGACATCGCGCATAACCTCCGGACGGAACGGTTTTTCGACGTAGAGCGTGACCTGCAGGCCCTCGGCTTCGGCGCGCCGGGAGTCCGAACCATCGGTCGTGATGACGACGCGCACGATGTCGCGCCACTCGCTGCGGCCCTGCATCGCGCGCAGGAGCTCGACCCCGGTCATGACCGGCATGCTGAGGTCGATGAAGACGACCTGGATGGGATGCTGCTCCAGGACCGCCAGCGCCTCGCGGCCGTTGGCGGCTTCGTGGATGGTCCCGATCGGCGTGCCGGCGACCGCCGCGACGCGCTTGATCATCGCGCGCATCATCGCGGAGTCGTCCACGATCAGGATGACGGGCCCCTCCGGTCCTGGTCCCTCGGTTCGCTCCGCTGTCATGGCTGTCTCCATCGCCTCGTCGTCGCTCAACCGCGCTTGCGGAACGCCGCAGGGATCAGCGGCTCGAGGCCGTGGCTGATCCCGTTGAGGCTCTCCGAGTGCGCGATGAACAGGTAGCCGCCCGGCTTGAGGTGCTGCTCGAGCATGGTCACGACCCGCTGCTGGACCACCTTGTCGAAGTAGATCATCACGTTGCGGCAGAAGATGAAGTCGAACGATCGGCCGAGCGTCGTGACCTCGAGCAGGTTGAGGGCGCGGAACTCGACCCGCTGGCGCAGCCGCGGCACGACGCGCGCCAGGCCGGCCTGCTCGCCGAGGCCTTTCTCGAAGTAGGTGTGGAGCAGCGCCTGCGGCACGTCGCCGACCTTGTTCATCGGGTAGACGCCGGCCCGGGCCTTCGCCAGTGCCTTGGTCGAGATGTCCGAGGCCAGCAGGCGGACGCGGTCGTGGCCGGCCTCGAGCAGCCGCATCAGGATCGTGTAGGGCTCTTCACCGGTCGAGCACGCTGCGCACCAGCCCTCGAGGCCGTCGCCGCGGGTCCTGGCCATCAGCTCCGGCACGCGCTCGGCGAGGAAGTCGAAGTGCTGCGCTTCGCGAAAAAAGTGGGTGTGGTTGGTGGCGATGGCGTCGAGGAGCCCCGTCAGCGCGGCACCCGACTGGTCGGCGTGGACGTGCTGCAGGTACTCGGCGAAGCTGGCGAAGCCGCCGGCGCGCACGCGCTTCTGCAGCCGCGCCGTCACCAGCTCGCGTTTGCCCTTGTGCAGGCTGATGCCGCTGCGCGTGTAGACCAGCTGGATGATCGCAGACAGATCGCGCTCGGTCAGCTCGGGGACGGTATCGGCGAGGGTCAGTGTCGGCGTGCTGGGCATGAGGTGCCGGGTCACGCGGCCTGGTGCGCGGCGCTCTTGCCCATCAGCCCCACCAGCCCGCCGGCGTCGAGGATCAGCCCGACGCGGCCGTCACCGAGGATGGCGCCGCCGGCGACGCCGCGTACGCCTTCGAAGGTGCTGCCGAGCGACTTGATCACGACTTCCTGCTTGCCGACCAGCTCGTCGACGACCAGCGCGATCGCCCGGTCGTTGTCCTCGATCACCACGACGGTCGATTCGGTGACCTGCCGGCGCGCGCCGGCGATGCCGAAGAGCTCGCCGAGGTGCAGGATCGGAATCAGGCGGTCGCGCACCTGCACCATGCACGGGTTGCCGTAGACCGAGTGGATCTGCTCCGCCTTCGGCCGCAGCGACTCGCGCACGGCGAAGGTCGGGATGACGAAGCGCTCCTGGCCGACCGCGACGATGATGCCGTCGACGATGGCGAGCGTCAGCGGCAGCCGGATCGAGAACGTCGTGCCTTGGCCGCGCGTGGTGTGGATGTCGATGCGGCCGCGCAGCGCGTCGATGTTGCGGCGGACGACGTCCATGCCGACGCCACGGCCCGAGATCTCGGTGACCTTCTCGGCGGTGGAGAAGCCGGGCTGGAAGATCAGCAGGTGGATGTCGGCCGGCGTCAGCTGGGCGCCGTCGGCGACGAGCCCCTGGGCCACGGCCTTGGCGTAGATCCGGTCGGTGTCGAGCCCGGCGCCGTCGTCGGCGATCTCGATCACGATGCTGCCGGCCTCGTGCGACGCGCTCAGGCGCAGCGTGGCCTGTGCCGTCTTGCCGGCGGCGGCGCGACGCGCGGGCGATTCGATGCCGTGGTCGAGGCTGTTGCGGACCATGTGCATCAGCGGGTCGTTGATGTCCTCGACGACCTTGCGATCGAGCTCGGTGTCCTCGCCCTGGAGGACCAGCTCGATGTTCTTGCCCGACTTCTTGCTCAGGTCGCGCACCAGCCGCGCCATCTTCTGGAACACCTGGCGGACCGGCACCATGCGCATCGACATCGCGTTGCGCTGCAGCTCGCTCGTGATGCGCTTGAGCTGGGCGAGGCGGCGGCCGAGCCGCTCGTCGGTGGAGCGGGCCAGGGCCGGGTCCTCGGCCAGGATCGACTGGGCGATGACCAGCTCGCCGACCATGTCGATCAGGTTGTCCAGCTTGCCGGTGTCGACCTTGACCGTGCTCTGTGCCTCGCTGCGGCGGGCGGGCGCGTCGGCGGCGACCACCGTGGCGCCGGCGACGGTCTCGACCGGCTCGACGAGGGCGACCGCGCTGCTGCCGCCCGCGATCAGCGTATCGACCGCTTCCATCAGCGCGTCACGGCGGACGGTTTCAGCGGAAGGCGCGCCAGTGGCGGCGCGCTCCGGCAGCTCCTGCATCATGACCGTGAGCAAGTCGACGGCGCGCAGGACGATGTCGAACTCATCGGGGCCCATCGCGTGCTTGCCGGCGCGGGCCAGGTCGAGCAGGCTCTCGACGCAATGGGCCAGCTCCTGGACGGAAGTGACGCCGAGCGCGCCGGCGTTGCCCTTGATGGTGTGGAACGGCCGGAAGACGTCGTTGAGGAGCTTGACGTCGGCCGGCTCGCCCTCGAGCTGGAGGACGACGCTCTCGATCGTGCCGAGGTGATCGAGCGCCTCGGTCACGAACATCTGCATCATCTCGGGATCGGCGGCGAGCGTTGCCAGCTCGTTGTCCGGTCCCAGCGGGATTGGTTCCATCGTCATAGCCTTCGGTCACGCCGCGGCCGTGCGGCGCTGCCGCCCGGCCGCGCCTTCCGCGTCAGAACATCCGTCCGCTGAGCGCGCCTTCGGCGCCGAGCACGCAGTCGAGATCGAGCAGGATCTTGACGGTGTTCTTCACCTTGGCCAGCCCCAGCATGTAGTCGGTGATGACGCTCGCGCCGAAATCCGGCGTCGGGTCGATCTCTGCGGCGGCGATGTTCAGCACCTCCGACACCGCGTCGACCACCACGCCCAGCATCACGCGCTCGCGCGACAGCGCCACGTCGACGACCACGATGCAGGTCCGCTCGGTGTAGTCCTGGGCGGGCAGGGCGAACTTGGCGCGCAGGTCGATCACCGGGATCACCTTGCCGCGCAGGTTGATCACGCCCTTCACGTGGGCGGGTACCTGCGGGACCGGCGTGATGTCCATGACCTTGATGATCTCGCGGACCTTGAGCACGGGCAGGCCGTACTCCTCGGTGCCGAGGGAGAATGTCAGATATTTTCCCGCCAGCGCTGCGGCGTTGAAGCCGGCTGCCGTGCCACGCCCGTCCACTGCCATCGCATCCATCGTCATGCTGCTCTCACAATCGGCAGGCGCCAGCCTGCCTCCAACCTGCGCCGGCCTCCGGCCAGGCGTGCCGGCGCCGACGCCGGGGTCGCGCCGATGTGGGCGCGCGTGCTCAGAACTTCCCGAAGGTCCCCGTGTCGCCGAACGGAATCTGCTCTTCGGCCGTCTTGCGCACCGCAGCCGGGCGCTTCTGGAGCGTCACGACGCGCGAGCTGCCCCCGCCGGCCGAGGGTGGAGCCTGGTCCGGTTCCGCCACCGGCGTCGCCGCGCTGCCGCCGACCATCTCTTCGAGGTCATGGACGACGGCCATCGAGCCTTCGGCCTGCGCGTTCAGCTCTTCGCTGGCCGCCGCGCTCTCTTCCGCCGTCGCCGCCGTGGTCTGGGTCACTTTTTCCATCTGCGCGATGGCCTGCGCAACCTGGTCGATCCCCTGCGTCTGCTGCCGGCTGGCCTCGTGCACTTCGTGAACGATGGCCTTGACCTGGCTGACGCTGCTGGTGATGGTCGCGATCGCCGTGGCCACCTGTTCGACCTTGCCGGCGCCTTCCTGCGACCGCGCGATCGATTCCTCGATCAGGCCGGCGGTGTCCTTGGCCGCCTGCGCCGAGCGCTGGGCCAGGTTGCGGACCTCGTCGGCGACCACCGCGAAGCCCATGCCCGCCTCGCCGGCGCGCGCCGCTTCGACGGCGGCGTTGAGCGCCAGGATGTTGGTCTGGAACGCGATCTCGTCGATCGTCTTGATGATCTTGGCGACTTTGTTGCTCGACTCGCGGATCGCCGACATCGACGCGACCATTCCCTTCAGCGCGGCGTTGGACTCCTCGACCTGCTGCGCCACGCCGGCGACTAGCGTTGCCGCCTGATGCGCGTTCTCGGCGTTCTTGCGGGTCATCGAGGCCATTTCCTCCATCGACGCGGAGGTCTCCTCGAGCGACGCCGCCTGTTCGGTGGCGCCCTGCGACAGCGACTGCGACGAGGTCGCCACCTGGGTGGCGGCCGCGACGACCTGGTGCGAGCCTTCTTTCAGCTCGGCGGCCGTGGCGCGCAAACGCCGGTTGATGTCGTGTACCACCCAGCCGACCAGGCCGGCGACGGCGAGGCCGAGCCCGAGCAGCGTCAGGCCGGCCCAATGCACCTGCGAGTAGATGGTGGCGGACGTGGCGACGTCGGCTGCTAGCAGCTTGGCCTGGTTGTCGACGACGACTTTGATGTCCGCCTCGTTGGCCTCCATCAGCGGCCGCACCTTCTCGAGCGACATCTGGTTGGCCTCGAAGTGCTTGTCCTTGTCGGCCAGGGCGATGACCTCGCCGTGCAGCTTGAGGAACTCGGCCGTGCCCCGCCTGTACTTGGCGATCGCCTGCTTGCCGGATTCGAGCACCATCAGGCCTTCCAGCGCGGTGGTGTCCTTCTGCAGTGCAGCCTGCGCGGCGTCGAACTTGGCCTGCCAGGTGGCGGCCAGCGCCTTGTCACCACCGGCGCGTGCCAGCAGCAGCATCTGCTCGGCGATGTACATCCGCAGCGGCTCGGCCTGCGCCTTCTCGGCCAGTCGGATCCGCTGCGCGGTCTTTTCGCCGGTGTTCACCAGCCGCTCGTTCAGAACCGACGTGCTCCAGACCGACACGCCGCCAGAGACGACCAGCAGCACGACCAGCACGCCGACCCCGGTGAAGAGCTTCCTACCAATTGTCCATCTGCCGCGCATTTCCGAACTCTCTTTCTCGGCTACCGAAGTCTGCGAAACCAAGCGTGCTGTTCACGATGCCCGACGCAACGGCGCCCGGCCCGATCGCGCCTTTGGCGACGGGACCCGGCTCGATTGCGGCGCCGCGGCTCGCCGGGCGCGCGAGTCGCGTGGCGCCGGCGTCGCCGCCACCGCCGGCCGCGCCTGCTCCACCATCGCCGCGAGGCGCCCTACCACTACCATCGACGTTTCGGCGTGCGCGTTTAACTCCGCGCTCGCCGCAGCCGTCTGCTCCGCGGTAGCCGCTGTCGTCTGCGTGACCTGTTCCATCTGGACGATCGCCTGCGATACCTGCGCGATCCCCTGTGATTGCTGGTGGCTCGCCTGGCGCACCTCGCTGACGAGGATTTCCAGCCGGGCCACGTCGCCGGTGATCGCGGTGATGACGCCGGCCACGGCTTCGACCCTGGCGGTGCCGTCGCCGGTGCGGGCGAGCGACTCCTCGAGCAGCGCCTCGGTGTCCTTCGCCGCCCGGGCCGAGCGCTGTGCCAGCGTGCGCACTTCGTCGGCGACGACGGCGAAGCCCAGCCCGGCGGCGCCGGCGCGAGCCGCTTCGACGGCGGCGTTCAAGGCCAGGATGTTGCTCTGGAAGGCGATCTCGTCGATCGTCTTGATGATGCGGCCGACCTTGCTGCTCGAGTCACGGATCGCGGTCATCGAGGCGACCATGTCGGACAGCGCCTCGTTCGAGGCCTCGACCCGGCGCGCGACGTCGGTGACCACTGCCGCCGCCTGTTCGGCGTGATCGGCGTTGCGCTGCGTCATCGACGCCATCTCCTCCATCGATGCGGAGGTCTGCTCGAGGGCGGCGGCCTGTTCGGTGGCGCCGTTCGCCAGCGACTGTGCCGACGCCGATACCTGCATCGCGGTCGCCGCCACGTTGCGTGCGGTCACGGCCAGCGCCCGGCTGGTCATCGCCAGCGGCCGGGTCACGCTGCGGCTGATGACGAAGACGATGACCATGGCGGCGGCCCAGGCCAGCCCGCTGACGCCGAGGGCGCGCAGCCGCGCCACTTCGTAGTGGCGGACACGTGTCTGCAGCAGGACGTCCAGCTCCGCGGCGGCATTGCGCCACAGTGCGAAGCTCGCGTCGCGGGAGGCCAGGCCGGCGGCAATCGCCGCGGCGATGTCGACGCGACCGCGCTTGCTCGCCGCCGTATTGAGGGCGTCGACGAAGGCGGTGGTGGCGGCGGCGTAGCGCGCGACCGCCGGCTGCAGCTGGCGCTTCAGGCTCGGGCTCTCCCCGTAGAAGTGCACGTCTTCGTTGAACGCCGTCTCGGCGTCGGCCACGATGCGGTCTCGATCGGCCTCGCGCAGGAAAGCCGCGGTCACCGCGAGGTGTCGGCGCTCCGCCACGTTCAGACGGCCGCGGATGCCCGCCTGCTGCAGCCACAACAGCAGGCTGGCGGTCCGCTCCTGCGTCTGCGGCAGCGCCAGCAGCGTCATGTGCATCGCGTAGTAGCTGTCGAGATCGGGGTCGAGAACCAGGTTGGAGGTGTCGCCGGCGTGGGCGGTCATCGTCCGCAGATCGGCGAGGACGTGCGCGTGCGCCGCACCCGCTGCGTCGGCGGGCGTCGCGTAGGCGGCGGCGCTGGCCGCGTGCCACTCCTGCTGCACGGTGGCCACCGTCACGTGGGAGCGCTTGCGCTGCGCGAGCCCATCTGGCGTGAACTGCAGGCTGGCGCCGAGCTCCGCGTCCACCGCGCCAAGCGCCGTGAACGCCGCGTCGGCCCGCTGCCGGGCCGCCTGCAGCTCGGGGGCCACGCCTGCCTTTGCCCGGACCATGGCGTCGGCCACTCGCTGGTGCTCGGCGACGGCCTCGAACGCGTCGACCAGCCGGCGCTGGTAGGCGTTGCCGTCCAGCTCCTGTCGCGCGAAGGCGATGTCCTTGTTCAGGTCGACCAGGCTGACGATCGCGCCGAGTGGCAGCGTGAACGCCACCGCAATCAGCAGGAGGCGCCGCGAGATCGGCAGCCGGTGCAGGGCGGACGCGCGGGGCGGAGGCGCCGGAGGGCGTGCAGCGGGAGGCATGGCGTCAGCAGCGATTGGTGTCATCGGTCCGGCCCGCGACCCGCCCTGTCCGACGGGCGGACGGGGTCGGAGCTGGCGGCGCGAGGCCCGCTTCAGGAGCAATCGGCGGCGCACGGCTGCGCATCAACGACACCCTGCCGGAAACAGATGTAGGCTTGCGTGGGGCGGTTAGCTCAGTGGTAGAGCCCCGGTTTTACACACCGGTTGTCACAGGTTCGAGCCCTGTACCGCCCACCAACTCACTCCCTTCGGTCGTTCGTTGGCTGGGCGGCACAGGCCTGCGTGCACGCGGCGGCAGCCTTCGGCCGCCGCCAGCGGGCGCGAGCCCTTGGCGCACGTCGCTCCCTTCGGTCGCTCGTTCGGTTGGGTACGGCCTGCGGGTACGCGCGACGCTTGAACCAGCGGCGTCATTGGGGTTACACTCGCAAGTCTTTGCGGGGTTGTAGTTCAGTTGGTTAGAACGCCGGCCTGTCACGCCGGAGGCCGCGGGTTCGAGTCCCGTCGACCCCGCCACCTCCACTTCCGTCACATCCCCTAACAGGGATCGACCGACAGCCTCGAGTCGGTCAGGGTAACCCCTACCACGCCAGACGTTTAGGTCCCCGTACGCCTGCCGTGGCATATCTTGCTTCGGCCTGGTCTGTTCTGGACCACATCGGGCGGAATGACGCTGGTCAGGCATCCACCCTGATCAAGTTTCGTTGATTCAAGTACTTACAGCGCTGGTCAAGGCGACGGTTGGACCAGATTGGCTCAGGTCCTGCGGTACGTTGTCCGGTGCTGGAGGAGTGTGCGCCGACCGATCAGTTGGTCCGCGATTTGCTCGCTCCTGCACGACACCCTTGCCGATCGCTAATTCCGAGCCCTTGTCGTGGGGATGGGCGCAACCTAATTGACTTCCGGCGGCGGACCTCTTCCACCTGCGCGGGCGAGACCGACGTGGGGCATCGATGATCCTGCGTCGCTGCAGAACGTCATCGAACAGATCCCCGACGTCGTCGCGGTGCTCGATGCCGCGCACGCCATCACGGCGGTCTCGTCGGCGGCCGAGCGTACGCTCGGCTACCCACCGGGCGAATGCGTCGGCCTGTCGGCCCTCGAGTTCGTCCACCCCGACGACCGCGCCGACGCCGAGCGCTGGCTGGAGGCCGTCAACACGACCCCGGGCACCACGAAATCACAGGCCCCGGCGGAGTTCCGCGTCCGCAGGCGCGACGGTCGCTGGCGGATGGTCGAGCCGACCGCCACCAGCTTCGTCGACGCCAGCGGTGTCCGCCGCGATCTGCTGCTGGCGCGCGACGTCACCGATCGGCGGCAGCTCGAACGGCAGTTGCAACGGGCGCAGAAGTCCGAGGCCATCGGCAACCTCGCCGCCGGCATCGCCCACGACTTCAACAACGTGCTCACGGCGATTGTCGGCTGGAGCGAGGCGCTGATCCAGGCCTTGCCCGATTCGGCGCCGGCGTTGAGCTATGCGCGCGAGATCCGTGAGGCGAGCCAGCACGCTGCCGACCTGGCGATGCACCTGCTCGCCATCCGCCGGGACGAGCGCCCGCAGGCCGGACCGCTGAATTTGAACGACGTCGTTATCCGCGCGGCGCCGTTGTTCCGGCGCCTGCTCGGCCAGCGCGTCGAGTGCATGCTGCGGCTGACGCCGGGCGTCGGCCTGATCCGCGCCGACGGGACCCAGATGGAGCAGGTGCTGCTGAACCTGGCGTTGAACGCCCGTGACGCCATGCCCGACGGCGGCATCCTGACCATCGAGACGGCGGTGGCGACGCTCGGCGTCAACGAGGTTCCGGGCTGCGAGCCGGGAGTCTACGTCCGCCTCACCGTGCGCGACACCGGCGTCGGCATGGACACCGAGACCCGGGCCCGCGTGTTCGATCCGTTCTTCACGACCAAGGGAGCCGGTCAGGGGAGCGGCCTCGGGCTCTCGATCGTGAACGGCATCGTGCGCCAGTCGTCGGGCGGCGTCACGGTCGACAGCGCGCCGGCCCAGGGCGCGACGTTCCGCGTCTTCATCCCGCGCCTCGAGCAGCAGCGGGCGGTGCCGCCCGAACCGGATCTGCCGGACCCGCCAGTCGCCGGCCGCCCCGTAGGCACGTTCTAGGTTTGCCGCCGCGCTCTCACGCGCGGCCGCTCATCCTCTACGGCCGGGGTGGAGTTTTCCGTCATCGGCCGCGCCCGGCGCGTATGATCGTCTCAGCGCCGATGGCCTTCCGATTCTCCACGCCGCCGTTCGTTCTGCGCACATCGCAACGCACCCGCGACCTGGGGCGACGCCTGTCCGATCGCCTGCGCCTCTGGGCCTTGGCCCGGCCGCGTCTGACGCGCACCGCGCTGATCGCCACCGTCCCGATCGCCTGGCTGGTGATCGGCGCGGTCGCCTGGTTCTCCTACGACGTCACCCACACCCTGCCGGGGCGGAGCGAGGTCCGCACCATGGGGAACATGGCCCAGGCGACGGTGCTCTACGACGTCGCCGACCAGCCGGTGTTCACGATCTTCAAGGAGCAGCGCATCGAGGTGCCGCTGGCGAAGATGTCGCCGCACCTGGTCAACGCGGTGCTGTCGGTCGAGGATCAACGCTTCTACAACCATCGCGGCGTCGACGCGATCCGCATCCTGGGGGCGGTCCTCGTCAACCTGCAAAGCGGCCGTTTCGCTCAGGGTGGCTCGACCGTCACCCAGCAGCTGGCCCGCCAGAGTTTCCTCACCCTCGAGCGCAGCCTGACCCGCAAAATCAAGGAAGCGATCCTTGCCGCGCTGATCGAGCGGACGTATTCGAAGCCGGAGATCCTCGAGCTCTACCTGAACAAGGTCTACTTCGGCGACGGCTTCCACGGTGTCGAGGCGGCGGCCCGGGGCTACTTCGCCAAATCGGCCGCGGACCTCACGGTCGACGAAGCCGCGCTCATCGCCGGGATCATCAAGTCGCCGTCGACGTGGGCGCCGACGGTGAACCTCGACAAGGCCGTCTCGCGCCGCAACATCGTCCTCGGCACGATGCTCGAGAACGAGAAGATCGACCGCGCCACCTACGATCGGGCCCGGCAGGCGCCGGTGCACCTCGAGAACGGCCTGCAGCGGGACGAATCCTTCGGCCAGTACTTCAAGGAACAGGTGCGGCGCGAGCTGGTCGACCGCTTCGGCTGGGGCCGCGTCGCGAGCGGCGGGCTGCGCGTTTACACGACGATCGATCCGGCGATGCAGCAGGCCGCCGAGCGCTCGCTCGAGGCCGGCCTGGTCACGATCGAGAAGCGCGCGCGCTACAAGCACCAGACGCGCGCCCAGTTCCTGGCCGAAGTCGGCGGCGTGGTCAAGGAGGGCGTGCGGCCGCCCTACCTGCAAGGCGGCATCGTGGCGATGGATCCGCGCTCCGGCGAAGTGCGGGTGATGGTCGGCGGCCGCACCTTCACCGAGAGCCGCTTCAATCGCGCGGTGCAGGCGCGGCGCCAGCCGGGCTCGGCGTTCAAGCCGTTCGTCTACGCCGCGGCGCTCGAGTCGGGCCTCACTCCGGCCAGTCTGATCACCGGCCTCGACGAGCCGGTCGATACGCCGCAGGGCGGCTGGATGCCCGAGGACGAGCACCTCGAATCGAGCGCGATGACCGTCCGCACGGCGCTGCGAACCTCGAGCAACCGCGCCGCGGTGCGTGCCTTCCAGACGGTCGGGCTCGAGAAAGAGATGATCGCGATCGATCGACTGCAGTTCGGGCCGATCCCGCGCGTGCCGTCGATCGCGCTCGGCTCGGGCGAGGTCACGCTGCAGCAGCTGACCGCGGCCTACGCCACCTTCGCCAACGGCGGCCAGCTGCCGAAGCCGTTCCTCGTCCGGCGGGTCGAGGATCGCGAAGGGGAGGTCCTCTACGAAGCCACGCCGCTGCTGACACCGGCCTTCTCGCCGACCACCGCCTTCCTGATGGCCAGCATGCTGACCGACGTGGTCAACGCCGGCACGGCGTATCGTGCCCGTGCCGACGGCTTCGTGCTGCCGGCCGCCGGCAAGACCGGCACGACCAACGACTACGTCGATGCCTGGTTCGTCGGCTTCACGCCCTCGCTCGTGGCCGGCGTCTGGGTCGGGTTCGATCAGCCGCAGACGATCGCGTCGGCTGGCTACGCCGGCGATCTGGCGGTGCCGATGTGGGCCGATTTCATGAAGGCCGCGACCAAGGGCGACAAGCCGGTGTGGCTGAAGCCACCGGCGGACGTGGTCTCCGTCCAGATCTGCCGCATGTCGGGTCGCCGCCCAGCCTCGAACTGCGGCGAAGTGGAGGTCGTGTCGAAGACCGGCGAAATCAAGGTCCGGTCGATGATCATGTACGAGTACTTCGTCCGCGGCACCGAGCCGTACGACCAGTGCCCGCTCCACTCCGGGGAAGGCCTGCTGTCGCGCCTGGGTGGGCTGTTCACCGGCGGCACCTCGCCGCAGGCGGTCTCCGAGGCGGCGTCGCCGCTGCCCGAACGGGCCGTGGAGCCGCCAGCCGTTGCGGGCGCCGTCGAGCCGGGCGCCGCGCCGGCCGGTGCGAACGAGGAAGAGCCGAAGAAGAAGCGCGGGTTCTGGGGCCGCATCTTCGGGTCGCGCAAGACGCCGCCCCCCGCCGATCGCCCGGACGATCCGCGTCCCAACGACCGCCCCTAGTCCCCGTGCCGTTCCGCGACCTCAAGGGCCATCGCGCCCAGCAGACCTTGCTCGCCCGCGCCTTGACGCGTGGCGCACTGCCGCAGAGCCTCATCTTCGCCGGCCCGGAGGGCGTCGGCAAGCGCCTCGTCGCGCTCGCCGTCGCCCAGTGCCTCAACTGCCTCACCGCGGCGCCGGGTGACGCCGATGCCTGCGGCACCTGCTCGGCGTGCCGGCGGATCGCCAACGCCACGCACCCCGACGTCGTGACGATTCCGGGCGTCTCCATTCCGGGCGAGAAGAAGGTCGAGGCGGTCCGTGACCAGATCGCCAACGCGGCGTATCGGCCATTCGAGGGCCGCCGTCGCGTCTTCATCTTCGACGAAGCCGACGAGCTGCAGCCGGTCGTCCAGAACGTCCTCCTCAAGACGCTCGAGGAGCCCGGGCCATCGTCGCAGTTCATCCTGGTCACGGCGCGCCCGGACGGCCTGCTGCCGACGGTGCGATCGCGCTGTCCGCAGCTGCGCTTCGGACGGCTCGACGTCGAGGACGTGGCGGCGCTGCTCATCGAGCGCCAGGGGCTGACGCCGCTGGCGGCGCGCGAGGTCGCCTTCGCCGCGGACGGCAGCCCCGGACGGGCGTTCGCCGACGCCTCCGCGCTTGGCGAGTCGCTGCGGGCGCTGGCCGAGCGCGTGATTGGCGCGGTCGAGGGGTCGCCGGCGGAGCGGCTGCGCCTCGGCGCCGCGCTTGCGGAGCCCGACCGCAAGACCAAACGAGCGCCAGGCACCAAGGCCGCGAGCGACCGCGACACGCTGCGCGAGCGGCTCGACGCGCTCGGCGTGGTCGTGCGCGATCTCGGGATCGAGGCCGCTGGCGGCGATCGCCGCTGGCAGTCGCGGACGCCGGCGCCGCCGCTCGCCGATCTCGCGCGCCGCCTCGGGCCGGTGCGCCTCGCCCACGCCTACGCCGCGGTCGAAGAGGCACGCCAGGCGCTCGACAGCAACGTCAGCTTCAAGGCCGTCGCCGACTGGGTCGCGCTCGAGCTGTGACCCTTCCTGTCGTCGGCATCACCGTCGGCGATCCGGCCGGCATCGGCCCCGAGATCGCCGGCAAGGCCGCGGTCGATCCGCGCGTGACGGCGGTCTGCACGCCGCGGCTCTACGGACCCTCGGCGGCGGTGGCGCGCGCGCAGTTTCCGCCGGGCCAGCTGTCCGCTGCCGCCGGACAGGCGGCCTACGAGGCGATCGTCGCCGCGGTGGCCGACGCCCGGCAGTTTCGCATCGACGCCGTGGCGACCGCCCCGGTCAACAAGGAGGCGTTCGCGCTCGCCGGGCTGCCCTGGAAAGGCCATACCGATCTCCTCGGCCACCTCACCGGCACGTCGCGGCCGGTGATGTTCTTCCACGCCGAGCGGCTGAAGGTGGCGCTGGCCACCGTCCACATCGCCCTCGCCGACGTGGCGTCTGCCCTCACCGCCGATGTCCTGGCCTCGACGATTCGCACCACGATGGACGCCCTGCCCGGGTTTGGCATCGACCGGCCGCGCCTGGCCGTCGCCGGGCTCAACCCCCATTGCGGCGAACACGGGCTGATGGGGACCGAGGACGACCGGATCATCGCGCCGGTGGTGGCGGCGCTGCGTGCCGCCGGCCTCGACGTCACCGGTCCGATCCCCGGCGACACCGTGTTCGTCCGCGCCACCCGTGGGGAGTTCGACGCGGTCGTGGCCTGCTACCATGACCAGGGACTCATTCCGGTGAAGCTGCTCGCCTTCGGATCCGCCGTCAACGTCACGCTCGGCCTGCCGATCATCCGTACCTCGGTCGACCATGGCACCGCTTTCGACATCGCCGGCCAGGACCGGGCCGATGCGTCGAGCCTGGTCGAAGCCGTCGTGCTCGCCGCGCGTCTCGCGCGCGGGCGGAAGGGCTGACGATGGCCGGCGTTCCTCTCCCGCCGACGCGTCCACAGCGCGCCAAGCCGCCGGTGACCAAGCCGGAGCCCGCTGGCAACGACGCGCTCCTGGCCGACAACCGCAAGGCGCGCTTCGACTACGAGATCCTGGAGACGTTCGAGGCCGGCATGGTGCTGCTCGGCACCGAGGTCAAGGCGATCCGTGAAGGCCGCGTCAACCTGCGCGACAGCTATGCGGTGGTGGAGAAGAGCGAGCTCTTCGCCCTCAACATCCACATCAGCCCCTACTCGCACCGCGGCTACGCCGATCACGAGCCGCTGCGGAAGCGCAAGCTGCTGCTGCACAAGCAGGAGATCCGCAAGCTGATCGGCCGCACGGTGGAGAAGGGCCTGACCCTGGTGCCGTTGAAGATGTACTTCAAGAACGGCAAGGTGAAGATGGCGATCGGCCTGGCCCGCGGCAAGAAGTCGCCCGACAAGCGCGAGACGATCAAGAAGCGCGAAGCCGACCGCGAGACGCGCGCGGCCGTGAAGGCACACCAGCGCTGATGCTCGACATGAAAACCTGATGAAGCTATCCTGATCGCATGGCCACCACCATGGTGCAGGTTCGCAACGTACCCGTGGAGCTCCATCGGCGGCTGAAGGCGCGCGCAGCCATCGAAGGGATGACGATGTCGGACTTCATCCGGCGGGAGCTGGTCAAGGCTCTCGAGCACCCGCCACGACACGAGGTCCTCGAGCGCCTGCGCTCGCGTGCTCCCCGTCGGTTGCGGACGCGTCCGGCGGAGGTGCTCCGCTCCGAGCGGGATGCGCGGTGATCGTGCTCGACGCCTCGGCAGTGCTCGAGCTGCTGCTTGGAACGCCGGCCGGCCTCGAGGTCGGCGCCCGCCTCGTCGATTCCTCCGTGGCGCTGCACGCTCCGCACCTCATCGACATCGAGGTCGCGCAAGTGCTGCGGCGGTACGTGCGCGAGGCCCAGCTCACCACCAAGGACGCGGCCGATGCAGTCAGGGACCTTCGAGACCTGAACCTGACACGACATGCGCACGAGCCGCTGCTCGACCGGATCTGGGACCTGCGCGACAACTTCAGCGCGTACGACGCAGTCTACGTCGCACTCGCGGAAGTGCTCGACGCATCGCTCGTCACCTGTGATCGGCGCCTCGCGCACGCGCCTGGCATGAAGCGGCGCGCCATTCTGATCTGAGCGCCGAGCTACAGCGACCAGTTGTCGATGTCGCGATTGTTGGCGGCGGGCCCTCAGGCCCGCCGCGGGCAGCCCCTCGGGCGTGCGGCTGCTATTCGCGGCGCTGGGCGCGCCGCGGCGCCGCACGCGGGCTGCCGGTCCATCGTCGTCTGGTCGGTGCAGGCTCGACGTGGCCCCGCGCTCAGCGGGCGCCCCGCCCAAGGAACACGGCGGGGATGGTCTTCAGCGCGATCTTCACGTCGAGCCACAACGACCAGTTGTCGATGTACTCGAGGTCGAGGCGCATCCACTCGTCGAAGGTCAGCTCGTTGCGGCCGTTGACCTGCCACAGGCAGGTGAGGCCCGGCTTCATCGACAGGCGGCGGCGCTGCCACGGCTCGTACTGCCGCACTTCATCGAGCACCGCCGGGCGCGGGCCGACGACGCTCATGTCACCGCGGATGATGTTCCAGAGCTGCGGCAGCTCGTCGAGGCTGGTCCGGCGCAGGAACCGGCCGAGCGGAGTGACCCGCGGGTCGTTGGTCATCTTGAACGCCGGGCCGTCCATCTCGTTGTAGGGCGCGAGCTGCTTCTTCATCGCCTCGGCGTCGACGCGCATCGAGCGGAACTTGAGGAACGTGAACGGCCGTCCATGCAGGCCGCAGCGCAGCTGGCGGAACAACACCGCGCCTGGAGAGTCGAGCTTGATGGCGATGGCGATGGCCAGGAGGACCGGGCTCAGGATGAGCAGCAGCGCGGTCGCCAGCACCAGCTCGACCGACCGCCGGACGAACAGCACCAGCTCATCGTGCGGCGCGGTGCTGAAGGTCAGGAGCGGCAGGCCGCCGAGCTCGTCGAACGACAGGCCCGACAGCGACCGGGGCAGGAAGTTGACCACCAGGCGCGTCACGATGCCCTGCTCCTCGAGCGACAGGAAGAGCGCCTCGAGGCCCTGGAGATCGCCCAGCCGGCGGCCCGAGGGGGCGATGAGCACTTCGTCGATGACGAGGTGATCGCGGGCCGTGAGCGCCGGGATGTCGTCGTAGGTGCCGAGGACGCGGAGACGCCGCCCTTCCGCCTCGGCCAGGTCCGCCGCCGTCCAGGTGCCATCGCTCACCACGCCGATAAGCTCCAGGCCCCAGTCGGCGTGGGTCTCGACGCTGGCGGCCGCGGCGCGAACCTCGTCGAGCGCGCCGGCAACCAGCACCCGCCGGCGCACGGCGCTGTCCAGGACCACCGCCCTGACGAAGCCGCGGCCGAGGACGACGGCGACCGCATTGAGCAGGAGGAAGAGCCCGAGCAGCGGCCGGCTGACGAAGCCGAGCCGGAACGCCACCACGGCCACCGCGAGCGACAGCGCGCACACCACGAGGGCGCGGAACAGCCGCGACATCTCGGTGTGGAGGGTGCGGGCGGCGCGCCGCCCGTAAAGACCGCTGACGTAGAAGACCAGCGCCCAGACGGGCAGGATGAATGCCGTCAGCAGTGGCAGGTAGTCGGAAAGGGGATAGACGGGCCCGACCCAGTCGGCCAGACCCCACTGCCGCACGGCGTGCGCGCCGGCGAACGCCGCGGTGGTGGCGGCGAGGTCGGTGACCAGGTAGGCCCACGAGACGAGCTTGGCGCGCTCTGAAATCACGGTGCGGTCGCGGTGTTCACGTCGTGTGTTCCCGGGGCCGGCACGAGGCCCGGGGCCGACTCGTGCCGCCTACGACGGGGCAGTGAGAATCGCATCGTACTGATCCGTGACGCGATCCCAGGAGTAGCGCGCCGCGGCGCGAGCCGTGGCGCGTGAGCGATGGCTGTCGACGAGCGCCGGATCGGCGACGATCCTTTCGAGCTGCGCCGCCAGCGTGTCGGGACGATGGGCGTCGAAGAAGAGCCCCGCGTCGCCGAGGACTTCCCGGTGCTCGGGCGTGTCGTGCGCCAGCACACAATTGCCGAAGCCCATCGCTTCGACGAGCGCCGGGTGCGTGCCACCCACTTCGGTGGCCTGCACGTACGCCAGCGCATGGCACTGGAGCTCGCGATACCCCTCCCCATAGACGCCGCCCGTGAACACGACCCGGGGGCCGGCCGTGGCGCGCAGCGTCGCGATGTATTCTCGGGCATACGGGGCGTCACCGACAACCACCAGTTTCGGTGCGAGGTTCGTCCGTTGATAGGCGTCGATGACGGCGAGGGCGTTGTTCTCGGGCTCCAGGCGGCTCACGTAGAGGATGTACTGTTGAGCTTCGAGCCCGAACTGGCCCAGCGTCGCTCGTCCCGCCTCCCGGCCGACATGACAGCCGTAGGGGATGAAGGTGGACGCCGCCCCGTACCGCTGGCGATAGTAGGCCTCGATGACCTCGGCGTCGGTGACGACGGCGTTCGGCGTCTTCGTCGCCAGCCATTCCGATCCCAGGTACCAGGCCCGTCCCAGGGCGTTCCATTTCTTCCGCTTCCGCTCGATGCCGTCGACGTTGAGCACGACCCGCGTGCCCACGAGGCGCGGCCAGGCGCAGAAGATGGCATTGGCGGCGTTGCAGACCAGGATCGCGTCGTAGCGCTGGCCCATCGCGTGGAGCGTCGAGCAGGCGGTATGGACCACCGTGTCGAGGTATTTGTGGCGGATGGTCGGCGCCTGCTGCAGACGGACGCCGTGGAAGTCCCGGCGGGCCGGATCGACGTATTGCGACCGGCAGTAGACCGTCACGTCGTGGCCGCGCGCGACCAGCCGCGGCGCCAACTCCTGCGCGAACGTCTCGAAGCCGCCGTAGTTGGCCGGGATGCCGCGTGTGCCGAGGATCGCCAATCTCATGTGAACCACGCGTCCAGCGAGCGCCGCCGATCCCGCCGCCGCATGATCGCGCGGCGCTTGGCCAGCATCCGCGGCAGCAGCCGGAGGACGTCGACGAGGCCGCGGATCGATCCCCACTCGCGCGCCAGCACGTAGCCGATGACCTGCGCGTCGCGGGCCAGGCCGGCGACCGCGAAGCGCGCCGCCTGCGTCGCGGTCTGGTTCTTGAGGCGGAGCAGGAAGCGATTGCGGACGCCGTAGCGGTTGATCGCCGCCGGCAGCGCGGCGCGGCGCTCGGGCGTCACCCGGCGGACGTGCGTCGCGGTCGCCTCGGGGACGTAGAGCGCGTCCCAGCCGAAGAGCTGTGCCCGCCACGCCAGGTCGGCATCCTCGCGATACGCGAAGAAGTCCTCGTCGAACACCTCGCCGGCGATCGCGACGTCGTCGAGCATCGCGCGGCGATAGCAGCCGGCCGCCCCCGAGACGCCGAAGACCGGTCCGGGCGTGTCGTACTGCCCGCGATCGACCTCGTCGGCGCCGCGATCGAAGTGCCGCTGCGATCGGTGCATGACGATGCCGGTCGAATCGATCACGCCCGGCGGCTCGGCCCGGCGCAGCTTGCCGGAGGCGCTGCCGGCGCGCGGCGTGGCGTCGAGGGCAGCGACCGCCGAGCGAACGAAGCCGGCGTCGAGGACGACGTCGGGGTTGAGGGTGACGTAGTAGGCGCCGCGGCTGTCGCGGATCAGGGCGTTGTGCGCCGCCGAGAAGCCGAGGTTGGCGGGGAAGTAGCGGCGCTCGGCTGGCGTCGTGCGCGCCTCGAGCAGTGCGCGGGTCCCGTCGGCGGAGGCGTTGTCGCCGACGAGCAGCTCGATCGGCTGGTGCTGCTGGGCGCGGACGGAGTCGAGGCAGCGCGCGATGTCCGCCGCGGAGTTCCAGGTGACGACGCCGATCGTGACGAGGGCCAAACCGCCTGATTGTAGTGCGGTTGGCTGCCGTGCACGGTCGCCCTGGGCCGCGAGGTCGACTCCGGAGTCGTCTTGCGCTTCAGTTCCTGATGGCGCTGTGTCTAGCGGATTCTGACGCCGGTCTCGTTGGACCCGCCGCCCCAGAACTCTCCGCCGCCGTTCCAGTAGATGGCGTGTTCGACGGCGAGCTGGACGCCGTTCAGCGACTCGACGAGCACGCCGAAGCGGTTGCCGCTGACGAGCTGTCCGGCGCCCATGAACTCGGCGGCCGATCGCGTCACGCGGGAGTTGGCGGGCACGGTGAAGGCCGGCGTCACGAACGAGGTGCCGTTCTCGACCAGGAAGCGGAGCCGCACCGACGCCGCGCTGGCGGTTGGATTGGCCATCAGGATGTAGGTCTGGAAGCCGCGCGCGCCGCCGAGCTCGCCCTCGGCCATGCCCCACGTCGTGCCGGTCGAGGCGATGCCCGCGCTGGCGTGCGCCTCGCTCCAGTTGTTGCCCGGCCAGTACATCGCGCGCTCGACGATGATCGGCAGCGTCGCCGAGACGTCCATCGAGACCTCGGTGTTGGGCACGACGCTGTTGACGTTGATCGTGGTTCGACTCTGGGCGGCGAGCGGCTGCGTCCGGGTCACGACCTGGCCGCCGGGCAGCAGGTAGCGGATCGTCGCGGTCGTCGGCGACGCGTTCGGGTTGGCCAGCAGCAGGAAGGTCGTGAAGAAGGTGCCGGTCGCGCCCTCGGCGACGTACCAGCTGGTGCGCGGAGCCGGCACGGCCGCAGCCCCGTGGCCGCCGTTCCACACCCGCGAGTTGGTGAAGTACATCGCCCGCTCGACCGCGATCGGAGCGGTGCTCGTGACCTGCGTCGAGAACGAGCGGCCGTTCAGCGGCCGGCCGCCGCTGGTGTCCTGCACCTCGTTGGTGTAGATGGTGACGCGGGAATTGGCCGGGACGTTGTAGCTCCTGGTGAAGGTGCCCGACGGCTCGAGCAGGAAGGTCACTGTCGCGGTCGCCGCGGTGCTGCCCGGATTGGCGAGCAGCACGAAGGTCGAGAAGAAGCTGTTGGCGGCGCCTTCGGCGAGGAACCACTGGGTCCCGGCGCGCTCGATGGCCTTGCCGGTATGCCCGCCGTAGTACTGGTCGCCCCAGAACATCGTGCGCTCGGCAACGACGCCGCCGGTGTCGGCGTTGATCACGGTCGAGACGTCCGACTGGCCCAGGCCGGCGATGGCGTTGACGTCGACCGTGGTCCGTCCGTATGGCAGCAGAGAATAGGTGCGGGTGATCGGCGAGCTCGGCGCCGGCCGCAGGAAGGTGACGGTCACGTCGGCCGGAGTCGAATCGGGGTTGGCGAGCGCCAGGCGCTCGGCGAAGAATCCGGTCGCGCCTTCGGGCAGCGTCCAGCTGTTCGACAGCCTCGGATGCGTCCCGCGCTGGTACTCGGTGAGGTTCGAGACGCCGTCGCCGTCGTCGTCCGCGCTCGCATTGGTGACGCCGTATTTCGTTTCCCAGGCATCGGCGAGGCCGTTGCCGTTGCCATCGGTGGCCGCCGGGATGGTCGCGCTGACCCGGACCGGACCGGTCGAATAGCGGCCCTGCGAGCTGCCGGTGCCGTCGGTGACCACGGCGTAGATGTAGTAGACCCCTGGCGTGAGGCCGGCCATGTTCCAGTAGTAGACGCCGGAGGCGCCGTTGACGCCCGCGGCGATCTGGACGCGACCCGACGCCGGATTGAGATCGGTATCGTAGGAGAGCGTCACCGTCGCGTCGCCGCCGCCGGTGTTGGTCACGCCGGCGGTATAGGTGGCGTCGGCGATCTGCCAGCGGATCGGGAAGAAGCCGCTGCCGTTCGGCGCGTCGTCGGCGGTCAGCTTGACGTTCGACAGGCGGAAGGCGCGCGGCGCCTCGCTCTCGTTGATGTCGATCCGGAACGTGCCGACCTGGCCCTGCCACAGCGTGGCGATCGGGGCCTCGAGCGTGTTCCCGTCGGTGAAGGAGGCCAGGTCCATCTGGTAACGGACGGGCCCGCCGTCGACGACGACGATGTCCTGCGTGATCGTGGCCGGCGTATAGCCGGTGCCGTCGGACGCCGCCCACGCGACGCGGGCGATGCCGCCCCAGGTGTCGCTGACCACCTGGCCGACCATCAGCTCGTGATGGTCGTAGTCGAGCGTGAAGGACAGGCGATGGTAGGTGTTGGCGTCGATGACCGCCGGGCCGAAGCCGAAGCCGTCGTCGAGGAACTGCACGAACGGGTCGGGGCAGGAGTCGGCGGCGCAGCCGCTGGCGTAGCTGCCGCCGCGCGTCGTCCCCAGCAGGCCGTTCTCATCGAACGTCGCGCTGGTCAGATGGTTCAGGCTGGCGTTGTTGCGCTGAACGTCCTGGACGTTGGTGAGATCCCAGGCGTCGCCGATCACCGTCGTCGCGAAGTCGCGGCCGCCCTCGGCGTCCGGTTCGAGCACGCTCACGACCGGCGCGGCGTCGATGGTGAGCGTCACCGAGCGCGACGCGCTCGAGCCCTGTGCCGTGATGGTCCAGGTGCCTGGCGGCAGGTAGCCGTAGTCCCAGTCGAGGAGGCTGTTGTCGGCGAAGTCGACGGCCACGGACGTGCCTTCGGGATAGATCTGGATGACGTCACCCGATTGCGCGTGCGTGGCGCGCAGCACCACACGGCCGCCGAGGCCGCTCCACTGCAGGCGCCGGATCGCGGCGCTGTTGCCGCGCTCGGTGAGGCGCATCCAGTCGAGATCGAAGGTCGCGTTCTGCAGCGTGCTCGACCAGCCAAGGCGTACCTTGAAGCCCTTGACGAAACCGGCCCAGGCCGCGCCCGACGCCGCCAAAGGCACGTCGAGATCGACGCGATAGATCTGGTACGTCGCGCCGGCCTGGGCGGCCTGCGGCATCATGTTGGCGTGCTGGTATCCGGCGTAGACGCCCTTGGCCTGCCACAGCGCGAAGCCGCCGCCCGCCTGCGAGGTGTCGGGGAACCAGAACGCCGCCACGCGATCGTTGCCGTCGGGCGTGCCGACACTGCGCCGGGCGCGGAACGACAGCCGGCGATACCGGCTGGCGTCGATCGGCGTGCTGACGCCGCCCTTGCCGACCGTGTTCAGCGCGCCGTCGATGCCCTGGTAGAGCATCTGCACGGATGCGGCGGCGCCGCTCGAGACACCGCGAAAGACACCCCCGGTCTGGGTCGGCGTGCCCGACCACGCCGAGACGCCCGCCTCGTTGTCCGAGTACATGTGCACCCAGTCGGTGCGCTCGGTGAAGTCCCACGGATCGCCGAGGACCGTCGTGGCGAAGTCGGCGCCGGGCCGGCTCGTCTGCGACGACGCACCGCCGATCGTGAACGACTGCGCGGCGGCCGAGCCGGCGAGGCCGACCACGAGGAGAAGCGTGGCCGCACACCGGCCGAACCGCAGAATTGTCGTCGCCGTCACCATTTACGAACCTGCATCCCGGGCGCGGTCTCCGCGCTCTACAGTGGGCCGTCGCGGGCACGCGAGCAGCCGTGAACCCTCAAGGCGGCGGCCGTGCCGCACTGTGCTGGCCCGTCAATCGGAACGCTCGACACGCGGTATGAACAGCCCGCGCCGTGCGCAGGCACTCGCAACAGCGCGTGCCTGCACGTCTGGTAGGCAAGCTGCATACCAGTGCAACGACAATTATTTCCCAAAGCCGATTGATGGGGCGGCTGGCGTCCACGGGTCCACCTGGCAAGCGCGTGCAGGGCCCGCCCGCACGGGTTCCGGCCCGGCCGTTCGAGCCGGCCGTGTAACTCTGCCGTGACGGACGTAAGAACGATCAGCGGCCGTGCCGCAGGGCCCGGGCCAGGGCGATCCGGTTGCGCACGACGACCAGGCCGCGCACCACGGCCAGACGCTTGAGCTGTTCCACGCGGCGCTCGGTGACGCCGAGTCGGAGCGCGGTCCGCTTCAGCCATTTGGACAGGCGGTAGCCGCCTTTCAGATCGGCGCGGATGCGGGCGACGCCGACCGCGTGATCCGCGGCGCTCTTCGGCGCGGCGAGGAAGCGCGCCAGCGGCGCCACGACCCGGCTCCATTGCATCTCGCGGCCGATGCGCGCCAGCGCGGCGCGGGCCGCGCTCCGCGCCGCGTCGTCGCCGAGCAGGCGGTCGATGGCGTCGGCCAGCGCGGCGGCGTCGCCGGGCGGGACAGCCGCGCCGAGGCCTTCGCGGCGCACCAGCCGCGCGAAGATGTCGCCCTCGGTGCACACGATTGGCAGCCGGGCCCAGACGTAGTCGAGCATCCGCGTCCGGAACGAGAAGTGCGTCTCGAGGTGCTCGCGGTGCGTGCTGACGCCGAGGTCGGCCTCGGCGAGGTAGCGCGCCCGCTCGGTGTAAGGCACCCAGTCGTTGAAGAAGACGTGGCGATCGATGACGCCGAGCGCCGCCGCCCGCTCGCGGCTGGCGGCCACCGCCCGCATCGGCTTGACCAGCGGGTTGGGATGCTTGGTGCCCATGAAGACCAGCCGGAGCTCGGGCCGGCGCGGCGCCAGCGCGGCGACCGCCTCGATCAGCGTCACCGGATCCTGCCAGTCGAGGAGCGAGCCGCCCCACAGCAGCACGGTGTCGGTGGCGGCGATCCCGGGCCGCACGCCTTTCAGGACCGGCGGCAGCGCGGCGGCGGCGCGATCGAAATCCTCGTCGGGCAGGCCGAACGGCACGACGTCAATCAGGCCGCGCAGCGTCGGATCGGCGGCGTAGGTGCGCGGGTTGATGCGGCCGCGGCTGTGCAGCGCGCCGATCCAGAAGTCGCGCTGCACGTCGCTGGCGCAGATGAAGAAGTCGCCCTGGTCGATCTGGGCGTTGAGGACGCCGAGGAAGCCGGCGGCGTCGGCGTTGAGCGTCGGATCGCCGGCGGCGGCGCGGCCGCGCGTCTGCTCGAGGTGCTCGATGGTGAACGGGCAGTAGAGATCGACCACGATCGGCACCAGCAGCGAGGCCAGGAACGGGTACTGCGCCAGCGCGAAGCCCTGGACGAAGATCACGTCGGCGTCCTCGGCCAGCCGGCGCAGACTGTTGGCGTGCGCCGGATCGAAGCCGGCGATCGTGATGCGGGTGTCGCGCACGCCGGGCTCGCCCGGCATCGCCAGCGTGACGCGGGCCACCGGCGACAGGGCCCGCCCGATCTCGAGAAAGCGCACCGCCGGCCCCGACATGTTGGTGGCGATCGCCTCGTGGCTGACGATCAGCAGGCGCGCGCGGGGCTGGAAGACGCGCGGGAGCTCGAGTGCCTCGACCAGCGCCTCCTGGATCGGGCGATACGAGGCAAAGCTCGAGATGCACTCGAAGGCGCGCCCGAAGTGCGGCAGCACCTCGTGCTCGTCGACACACCGCGCCGCCTGGATCCGCAGCCGCGCCTGCGCCGTGTCGCCGAGCGTCTCGATCACTGCCCCAATGGCGGCGAGCGATTCGGCAGGCAGGCCCAGGATCAGGCGCGGGACCGACGGCGCCGGCGTCACCGCCGCGGCGTCCGGGTAGATCGTGGCGAAGCTGGCTGGCGCCGTGGCCCGGCGCGAGAACGGGGCGAAGCGGGCGAGGGCGGCGGCGCCCTCGTCGATCCGCGCCTCGTCGAGCAGGCGGCGCGTGGCAAGCAGCAGCACCGGGCCCAGTGTCCGCCGCAGCGTGGCCTCGCCGTAGTTCTTGAGCAGCGTCCACAGCGCGTTGCGCTCCATCAGGAAGCGCTTCTGTCCGGCCGGCTGGGTGCGGCTGGTGGCGCCGTGGCGGTGATAGACGACGGCGGCGTCCTCGACCCGGATGTCGAGGCCGACGAGGCGCAGCCGCCAGCCGAGGTCGACGTCGTCGTAGTAGGCGAAGAACGCGTCGTCGAAGCCGCCGGCGCGATCGTAGGCGGCGCGGGTCACCGCGAAGGCGCCGCCGTTGGGGAAGAACGTGTCGGTGGCGCGGGTGCGATCGAGCGTCACCGGCTCCCCGTAGTAGTCCTGGAAGCCGCGCGCCTCGAAGCTGATCGTGCCGCGCAGGAAGTCGACGGCGCGCCCGTCCCAGCTGAGGACGCGGGCGGCGGCACAGGTGCCGCCATCACCGACGGCCGCCACCAGGCGGGCCACCGTGTCGGGCTCGACGCGCATGTCGTTGTTGAAGAAAACGAGTACGTCACCGGTTGCGATGGCGAGGCCGGCGGCGTTGCCGCCGGTGAAGCCCTGGTTCGAGGGCAGCGCCACCACACGGACCCGCGGGTGCTCGCGCGCGATCCACTCGACGGTGCCGTCGATCGATCCGTTGTCGACACAGACGACTTCGAGCCGATCCGCCGGGTAGTCGCTGGCCGCGAGCGAGCCGAGGCACGGCCCGAGGTGCTCGCGTCCGTTCCAGCTGACGATGACGACCGACACGCGCGGCACCTCGGCTCCGCCCTTCACGGCGACTCCCGAGTCGTTGGCGGCCTTCGCGACTCCGGAGCCGTCGCCTGGCGGCGCGCCGCGGTGTCCGGGCGTCGTCGGCGGGACCACTCCGGAGTCGTCCGCGCCGTTCGGCTGCCGGGACTCGAGCAGGCGGGGCAATTGGTCGAGCGCGCTGTCGAGGGCGAGGAGCGGCGCCAGCGTGTCGAGGTGATTGGCGACGTGCGAGGCGCCGTCCGCGCCCGGGCGCAGGAGGCGTGCCAGCGCGCCCTCCGCGGCGCCCCAGCCACCCGCGAACCGGAATTGCGCGCCGGTCAGGCCCGACGCGGTCGTCGCCGCGCGCAACGCCTCGACGGCACCGCGCGCGAGCTCGACGCCGAGGCGCGTCGGCGGCAGGCTCCGAAAGGCGGTGAGCAGGCGATTGCGGCGCCACAGGAAGCGGCGCAGCACCGGGTCGAGCGGCCAGGCCGACGGGCGACCGCCGGTGGCGCCGGTCGCGTCCGGGAGGGCGTCCGGGAGGGCGTCCTGGAGGGCGTCCGGGAGGACGTCCGGGAGGACGACGGGGACGACCGGGACGTCGCGCAGGCGGGCGGCCAGATCCTCCAGCAGGCCGACGCTCCACCAGGCGGGATCGAAGCCGCCGGCGGCGTCGAAGGCGGCCTTCCGGATCGCCCAGGCCGGCGCCGGCCGCAGATCGTCGTCGATCGCGCCGGTGTCCGTGTCGGCCCGGACGGCGAGCGCGTCGACGAGATCGGCGGCGAGGTCGCCGCCGATCGGGGGCGGAGGCCAAACCAGCGCCGCGACGTCGGGTCCGGTCTCGATCGCCAGGCCGGCGGCGCCGGCCTCGGCCAATGCCCGCAGCGCCTCGGTCGAGAGCGTCGCCCAGGGCTCGACGACGACCACCACGTCACCGGCGGCGCGGCCGATGGCGTCGCCGATCACGGCGGCGGCACCGCGTGGGGTGTCTCGCGCCTCGCGTGCCTCGAGCACCTCGGCGCCCGGACACGCCTCGGCGATCCGTCCGGCGAGCGCATCGCGGATCTGCGGTTCCGGCCATACCGCGCCGCCGAGGATGAACGACACGGTCACGATCGACCCACGAGGCGGCGCGCCCAGCTGGCGGCGCGGTACGCGGGCGAGCGCTCGACCTCGCGGAGCAGCCCTTCCAGCCGCGTCGCTTCGGCGGTCATCGCGTCGAGCGCGGCGACGACGCGATTGCGGTGCGCGTCGACGTCGGCGAGCTGGCGGTGCTGCCGCTCCGGCTCGAGCCGCGCCTGCAGACGCTGGTTGGCGGCGTGCGTCTCGAGCAGCGCGAACGTCGAGGCGACGTCGGCCGCGTCGGGGCCGGCGCGGCGGGCCCACACCGCCGGCGGGACGGCGCCGAAAGCGGCCTCGACGACCCCGAGCAGGGGGTCGGTCGCCGCCGCCGTCGCGACGACGAAATGGCGATAGCACGGCGGCTCGCGGTCGGCGGCGAACCGCGTCTCGTTGAAGGCGCGGTCGAGCGCGATCTGCACCCGCTTGCTGCCGGCGAGGGCCTGCAGCGCGTGCTTGTCGATCATCATGAGCGCCCATGTCCACACGCTGCCGTAGCCGAAGACGCGGACGTGCCAGCCGGCCGCCTCGAACGCGGCCGCGGTCTCGTCGAGGTCGGGCCAGCCGTGCTCGCGATGCTCCTGGAGCTGGCCTTGTTCGTAGCCGCAGACGTCGCGGATGAAGGCGCTGACGAGGCTCTCGGCGCGGTCGACGATCGGGCTGCGGAACGGCGCGGCGACGACTGCGGCCCGGCGGCTGACCCGCATCACCTGGGCGAGGACGGAGGGACGCGCCGCCGGTGGCACGTGCTCCAGCACGTCGACGCTGCAGACCAGATCGAAGGTCCCGGCGGGGAAGGGGAGCGCGTCGCCCCGCGCGCAGAGATAGCCGGGCAGGCGGCTGCGGGCGAGATCGACCGTGATCGACGGGACCTCGGGCAGGAACTCGGCGATCGGCCGGCGCGGCCGGAACCAGAAGTCGAGATGATGGCCGCCGACGTCGAGCACGTGTGGCGCCGGTGTCGCTCCCATCGCGCGCGCGATGGCGCTGGTGATCGCGTAGCGCTGGTATTGATCGAAGGGCGCGTCGATCGGTTCCTGGACCGGCGGGGGCGTGATGGGTGTCGGGGCCTCTACGGTCACGACGCCTCCCGTGCGCTCGCGCCGGCGCGGCGCCAGGCGGCACCGAGCTCGATCACGCCCAGGCGCTCCGCCGTTCCGCCTTCGACCACGACGAACGGCATCAGGCGCTCGCGGTGGTCGAGAGCCGTGATCAGGTCCTCGTCGTAGACCGCGGCCGAGACCAGATAGCGGCCGGGGAGCAGCGGCAGATGGTCGATCGCGTACTCGACGGAACCGCTGCCCTCCAGGCGATCGACCGGGAAGCCGCTGGTGCGCGTGTTCGGGCCGGTGACGTGGGTGCCGTCGTCGCGATGGATGGCGACGCCGAACACCGGCCGGTCGACTGGCGCGTCGCAGCGGTAGTGCAGCCGGATGGTCAGCGCGTCGCGCGTCCGCAGCACGTCGGTGGGGACGCCGTCGCGCAGCAGGTCGACGCTGGTGATCTGCACCGTGCCGGTGCCCCAGCGATGGCTCATCCCGGGCAGGCCGCGGCCCATGTCGAGCTCGTGGTAGCGCCCGATCACGTCCGCCGCGGCGCCGGCCGCGACGAGGCGGCCCTGCTGCAGCAGGGCCACGTGCGAGCAGAGCTGCTCGACCAGGTGCAGGTCGTGCGACACCAGCACGATCGTCCGCCCGGCCCGCTGGAAGTCGCGGATCGTGTGCAGGCACTTGCGCTGAAAGTGCGCGTCGCCAACAGCGAAGGCTTCGTCGATCAGCACGATCTCGGGATCGAGATGGACGGCGACGGCGAAGCCGAGCCGCATGTACATGCCGGACGAGTAGGTCCGCACCGGCATGTCGATGAAGCGGTCGAGCTCGGCGAAGGCGACGATGGCGTCGAAGCGGCGGCGGACGTCGTCGCGCGGGACGCCGTGCAGCGAGGCGTTCAAGAAGATGTTCTCGCGCCCGGTCAGCTCGGGGCTGAAGCCGGCGCCCAGCTCGAGCAGCGACGTGACGCGGCCGGAGGTGGCGACGCTGCCGCCATCGGGCTCGAGGACGCCGGCGACGAGCTGCAGGAGCGTGCTCTTCCCACATCCGTTCGGGCCGATGACGCCGACGGTGGTGCCGGCGGCGATGGTGAGCGACACCTCCGAGAGCGCCCACAGCGCGTCGGCGTGCGCCGGGCGGGTGGCGGCGCCGAGCACGCGCTCCTTCAGGCTCGACCCCCGCTGGTGCGACAGCCAGAAGCGCTTGGACACGCGGTCCACGACGACCGCGGATGCAGCGGACACGCCGCGAGTGTAGAACGGGTCGGCCGTTCTGGTCATGCGTGGAGCGGATTCCGTGTATAGGATTGGCCCGTGACCGGACCCCTGACCCGACGCACCGCCGTCGTCACCGGCGCCGTCATCGCTGCCGCGCTCGCGGTCGAGACGTGGCTGCTCGTCGGCCGGCGCTCCGGCGAGCCGGCCTATCAGCCGCCGGCCGCGGTGATCGTGCGGTCGCTCGAGGCGGCCGGTGCCGAGGCGATCTCGCAGACGTTCGTCCCCGGGGCGGACGGCTTGGCCGCGGTGAGCTTCGTGCCGCTCCTGGGCGGCCGCCGCCCGCACGCCGGCGTCGATCTGCAGCTCGACGCCGACGGCAGCGACGTGCCGCTGGCGCGGCGCCGGCTGCGCCCCGAGGAGCTGGTCGACGGCGTGCCGTTCTGGTGGGACGTGCCGCGGGTCGAGCGCGCGGCGGCGCGCCAATTCACGCTGAGTATCGCCGTCCCCGACGCGGCGCCGGGCGAAGGGCTGCAGGTGGCGATCGGCCCGCCGGACTATCGGTGGGGTGAGCTTCGTGTCGGCGTCCGCCGGCAGTGGGGCGATCTCGTGTTCGCGACGCGGGCGACCCGTGTCCACGTCCTCGACACGCTGCGGACGCTGCGCCGCCCGTTGCCCTGGCCGCTGCGGACCGACGGCGCGCTGGTGCTCGGGCTCGTGCTGATGAACCTGGCCGCGGCCGCGGTGATCGGCCATCTAGTGGGCTGTCCTGGTGATTTCTAAAGTGGCTTCCGGGCGGGGCATCCCGCCTCGCTGCGTTGCTCATCGCTCACTTATGCCCAATAAGTTCGCTCTTCGCGCCTTGCGATCCGGGCGCCGCGCTCCGGAATCCACTTCACAAATCACCAGGACGGCCCACTAGTGGGCGGACGGCCCACTGCGGCCGGGTCCGCGCTCCCGGGCGTCGAGGCCCCGTCCCCCGATCGGCGCCCGTGACGCCGGCTCAGAGCTTCTCGGCGAAGCGCGGCGACTGCCTCGCAAAGACCAGGCTGCCGGCGGTGAGCGCGACCACCGCGGCGAGCCCGGCGCCGACCCAGTGCTGCGGCGCACCCCACGTTCCCTCGAGACACGCGGCGTGGTAAATCGCCACGAAGTGCGCCATCGGGTTGAAGTCGAGGATGGCGGCGACCGGCTTCGGCACCATCGCCCGGGCGTAGACGATGGGCGTCAGCCAGAACCACAGCTGGACCGCCACCTCGACGAGATGGCGGGTGTCGCGCGCGTGGACATAGGCGGTAGCGAGCAGCAGGCCCAGGCCGACCGTGAAGGCGAGCTGCAGCAGGATCGCCGGTACCACCGCGAGCACCGAGAGGGTGAGGCCGCCGGTCCACATGCCGGCGAGCGGCAGCACGACCGCGAAGGTCAGCACGAACTGGACGAACTGCGTGGCCACCGCCGAGAGCGGCAGCACCAGCCGCGGGAAGGCGACCTTCCGCACGAGCGGCGCACCGTCGACGATCGACCCGGTCGCGGCGGCGAGGCCGCCGGCGAAGAACGTCCACGGCAGCAGGCCGCTCAGCAGGTAGAGCGGGAAGCGGGGAACCTGCACGCGGACGATGTACTCGAAAGCCAGCGTGTAGATCGCCGCCATCAGCAGCGGGTTGGCGAGCGACCAGGCGAAGCCGAAGGTGGAGCCCTTATACTTGTGCCGCAGGTCGCGCCCGACGAGGTGCCGCACGAGGTCCCGATAGGCCCAGGCGGCGGCCCACGGCGCGCGACTCCGCACTACGTCGTGCATCGGCGGCAATGTACCACGCCGCGCGGCGCCGGCCCGACCCCGTTCCGTTCGCGTACATCATGAAGAAAACCCACATCATTTTCATCGCCGTCGTCGTCCTCGCGGCTGCGGCCTACTACTTCTGGAGGGGGAGCGCCGGCGCCGACGTCGCCGTCGACCTGTTCGCCCTGTCGACGAACGAGGCGGCAGCAGAATTCCGCCCGGCCGAGAAGAAGGGGCTGATGTTCAAGGCCGGTCCCGAGACGGTGAAGGGCGAGACCAAACCGGCGATCTTCACGCACGCCGCCAGCCGCCTGACCTTCAAGGACGTGGAGGTGCCGGACAACGGCCGCCTGCGCGCCTGGATCGCGGTCAAGGAAGAGGCGTGGACCCAGGACGCCAGCGACGGCGTGCTGTTCCGCTTCGGCGTCGACGACGGGCGCTACGAGGAGATGCTCAACCAGCACGTCGATCCGGCGCACAACGCCAACGACCGCGGCTGGCTGCCGGTCGATATCGACCTGAGCGCCTACGCCGGCCAGAAGGTCAAACTGATCTTCAACACCAACACCAGCCTGCCCCGCCGCGGCGACAACGGCGCCTACGACTATTCGATCTGGGGCGCCCCGGCGATCGTCACGAGCCCGTAGGATCGACGGCCGGCCCATGCGGGTGCCACTCCTCGACCTCTCGGCGCAGTTCGCGCGCATCCGTCCCGACGTGCTGCGCGCGATTGAGGCGGTGTGCGACAGCCAGCGCTTCATCCTCGGCCCGGCGGTCGAGGGCTTCGAGCGCGCCATGGCCGAGCGCATCGGCGTCCGACACGCCATCGGGATGTCGTCGGGGACCGACGCGCTGCTCGCCGCGCTGATGGCGGCTGGCGTCGGTCCGGGCGACGACGTGGTCACGCCGACCTACTCGTTCTTCGCCACCGCCGGGAGCGTGTGGCGGCTCGGGGCGCGGCCGGTGCTGGTCGACGTCGATCCGGCGACGCTGAACGCGACCGGGGCGGCGATCGCCGCGGCGATGACGCCGAAGACGAAGGCCATCATCCCGGTGCACCTCTACGGACAGATGGCCGATCTGCCGCCGATCGTCGACGTCGCGGCGCGGTACGGCGCGGTCGTCATCGAGGACGCCTGCCAGGCGATCGACGCTGCCGACGGCGGCGCCCGCGCCGGTACGGTCGGGGCGATGAGCGCGTTCTCGTTCTTCCCGAGCAAGAATCTCGGCGGCTTCGGCGACGGCGGGCTCGTCACCACCGACGACGACGGCCTGGCGCACCAGCTGCGGCTGCTGCGCGGCCATGGCGCGGCGACGAGGTATCACCACGACATCGTCGGCGGCAACTTCCGGCTCGACGCGCTGCAGGCGGCCGTGCTCACCGCCAAGCTCCCCTACCTGGACGAGTGGACCGCCGGCCGCCGCGCCAACGCGGCGCGATATCGGGCGCTCTTCGTGGACGCCGCCGCCAGGGCCGGCGTCTCCGTGGTCGCGCCCGTTGCCGGCCCGACGCCGGACCAGGTGTTGTCGCTGCCGGTCGAGCGGTCCGGCGTGACGCATGTCTACAACCAGTTCGTCGTCCGGCTCGGCGGGCGCGACGCGGTGAAGGCGCACCTGACCGACGCCGGCGTCGGCTGCGAGGTCTACTACCCGGTGCCGTTCCACCTCCAGGCCTGCTTCGCGCCGCTCGGCTACGCCCGCGGCGCATTTCCGATCGCCGAAGCGGCCGCCGGCGACTCTTTGGCGCTGCCCATCTATCCCGAACTGACCGAGGCGCAGCAGCGCTACGTCGTCGACGCCGTCCTGGCCGGCATGACCCGCACCACCGCTGTCGCCCCCGCGGTTCGGCCTGCGTGATGCGCCCCGCTGATCCGGCCGCCGGCGCATCCGGTCCCGTGCTCGACGCCAACGGCGCGCCGATCGCGCCGGCGAGGTCTCGCGGACCGGGCCCGACGGCACGCATCCTCATCGGCCTGGCGCTGGGCATCGCCGTCGGCTACCTGTGGCCGGCCTTCGGCGCCGAGATCCGCCCGCTCGCCGACGCCTTCCTGCGCATGATCAAGATGATCATCGCGCCGCTGCTGTTCTCGACGCTGGTCGTCGGCATCGCCGGCACCGGCGATCTCAAGGCGATGGGCCGCATCGGCGCCAAGGCGCTCATCTACTTCGAAGTGGCGACGACGTTCGCGCTGGTGCTGGGGCTCGGCCTGGTCAACCTGCTGCGGCCCGGCGCCGGCGTCGCTGCCGAAGCCGGCAGCGTCACGGAGCTGCAGGCGATGGCCGGCCGGCAGCAGGGCGCGTGGGACATAGTGCTGCACCTGTTCCCGACCTCGCTGATCGATGCGATGGCCCGCAACGACGTGCTCCAGCTCGTGGTCTTCGGCACGTTCTTCGGGGTGGCGCTGGCCGCGTCCGGCGACAAGGGCCGCCCCGTCGCCGCCGTCCTCGACGCGGTGGCCCAGGTCATGTTCAAGCTGACCGGCTACGTGATGTGGTTCGCGCCGATCGGCGTCATGGCGGCGGTGGCTGCGACGGTCGGCAGCAAGGGCCTGGGCATCCTGATCACGCTCGGCAAGCTGGTCGGCGCGATGTACCTGGGGTATGCGCTGTTCCTGCTGCTGGTGGTCGGCGGCGCGCTGCTCATCGCGCGCATCCCGATCCGCGCCTTCATCCGGGCCGTGCGCGAGCCGGCGCTGATCGCGTTCACGACCGCCAGCAGCGAAGCGGCGCTGCCCAAGGCGCTCGAGGCGATGGAGCGGTTCGGCGCGCCGAAGAGCATCGTCGGCTTCGTCCTGCCGACCGGCTACAGCTTCAACCTGGACGGCTCGACGTTCTATCTGTCGATGGCCAGCGTGTTCGTCGCCCAGATGGCCGGCGTCGAGCTCACCTGGGGCCAGCAGCTGACGATGATGCTGACGCTGATGCTGACCAGCAAGGGCGTCGCCGGCGTGCCGCGGGCGTCGCTGGTCGTCCTGATGGCGACGCTGGCGTCGTTCGGGCCGGCCTACGGCATCCCGCTCGAGGGCGCGGCGATCCTGCTCGGCATCGATCAGATCCTCGACATGGGCCGGACCGCCGTGAACGTGATCGGCAACTGCGTCGCGTCGGTGGTCGTCGCGCGCTGGGAAGGCGTCCTCGACGACAGCAAGATGGAGCAGCGCGCGGCATGAAGGTGGCGGTCGTCGGCGCGGCCGGACAGCTGGGCCGCGTCACGGCGGATCGTTGGGCTCGCGATCACGCGGTGACCGCGCTCACGCGGCGCGAGGTCGATCTCGCCGACGCGGCGGCGCTGGAGCGCGCGCTCGACGCCGTGGCGCCCGACCTGATCGTCAACTGCGCCGCCTACAACGACGTCGACGGGGCCGAGGAGCGGCCTGTCCCCGCCTTTGCCGTCAACGCGCTCGCGGTGCGATCGCTGGCCGCGGTGGCGGCGCGCACCGGCGCCACGCTGGTCCACTACAGCACCGACTTCGTCTTCGACGGGATCGACCGCTCGACGCCGTACACGGAAGCGGATCCGCCGCGGCCGCAGAGCGTCTACGGCACCTCGAAGCTGGTCGGCGAATGGCTGGCGGCGACCGCGCCGCGTGCCTACGTCCTCCGCGTCGAGAGCCTGTTCGGCGGCGTCTACGTCCGCAGCAGCGTGGACAAGCTGATCGCCGGGCTCGAGCGGGGCGAGTCACTCCGCGTGTTCGCGGATCGCACGCTGACCCCGAGTTATGTGGCCGATGTGGTGGAGGCGACCTGCCGGCTGGTCGAGGGCGGCGCGCCGGCCGGCCTCTATCACTGCGTCAACAGCGGCGTGACCAACTGGCTGGAACTGGCTGAGGAGCTGGCCCGGCTCACCGGCCGGAGCGCGACCGCCCGGCTCGAGCCGGTGCCGTTCGCCAGCGTGCCCCTGAAAGCGAAGCGCCCGCAGTACTGCGCGTTGTCGAACGCGAAGCTGCGGGCGGCCGGGGTCGAGATGCCGGAGTGGCGCGATGCCCTCCGGCGTTACCTGTCCTAGCTGGCGGTCGCGCCCGTCAGGCGCGACCGCGGGCCGCCCATTGGGTGTGCCGGCTGCTAATCGCCGCGCTGGGCGCCCGGCGGCGCCGTCACACGGGCGACGCGGCTAGGCCTTGCGGCGGCGCTGGATGGCGGCGCCGGCGAGGCCCATGCCGAGGAGGAGGAGCGTGGTCGGCTCCGGCACCGAGGCGGCGCGGAACCCGAACATCACGTCGTTGTAGTCGTAGTCGGCCGTGCCCGCCTGCCAGGCCGGGGTCAGGACGTTCGAGAAGATGTCCTCGACGCCCAGGATGGTGTAATCGCCCTGCTGGAAGGCCGCGAACTGCTGCTTGGTCGCGCCCTGCGTGTTGAACATCGACTGCGTGTAGAAGACCTCGCCGTTGCCCGAGGTGTTCAGGTAGTAGAAGCCGAAGTTGCCCGGGATGAACACCTGCGCCGTCGAGCCGACGGCCGCGCTCGCGCCGAAGATGGTCTGGCGATTGGCCGGGTTGCTGATGTCGTACCAGCCGATTTCGTTGACGTCCCAGTCGTCGGTGAACTCGCCGAGCATGGTGAAGTCGAAGGTGCCGCCGGCGTTGCCGAAGCCGTAGTTCAGGTCGGCCGAGCCGTTGGCGTTGCCCCAGGCCTGGTAGCCCGGCGCGCCGTTGGCGAGGGTGAAGCTGTTGGTGGGGAGGCCGGCGCGGGTGGCCACGTCGATGGCCGACGGGTTCAGGCCACAGGGGATGCCGTTGGCCATCGAGCCGGCGCTGCACGGGTTGAACCCGGCACCGTCCTGCATGCCGTTGCTGTCCCAGGAATTGCCGTCCCAGTAGCGGGCCGAATTCTCCATCGGGATGCCGGCGTTCTGAAGACCCGCACCCGTCGTGCCGAGGATCGGCGCGGCGTGCACCGGCGACGCGATCAGGATCGCCGTCAGGGCCAGGCTGCCAGCGGCGAGGGTGTTCGAGAGTCTCATGTGGTCGTTCTCCAGGAGGCCGAAGTTCGTGTCCGTTGTGAGCGCGCCAACGAGCGGTGCGCGACACTCGACTGTGCACGGTGCGTGCCACAGCCAGACCGTTTCCGGTCCAGCACTGCAAACTCGACGATTTCGCCAGTATTTCCGGGGGTGTTCGGTCTATGGTTACGGATGCAGCCCAGCCACAGCGAGGCTCCAACGCCGCCTCTGCCGTGTGGAACGAAGGTCTCTATGGGGTTGACTTTTGTCGTGTGAGATCTACCTTAGGCAATGCCGAAAGCTCTGCTGTTCGTGCCCGGATCGGCGCCTGACGCCAGCTTCGTTTCAGCCGACCGTGACGCGCTCGCGGCGCGCGTCCGGCTGCTCGAAGCGGTGCCCCAGTCCGGCCTCGGCCAGCTCGCGTTCGCCAGGGCGATTGGGCGGCTGCTGGCGCGGGAGCGTCCCGCCCGCGCCGTCGTCTGGTTCGCCGCGGCGACGTATGGCGCCACCACGCTGGCTGCCTGCCGCCTGGCCCGGGTCCCGTGCCTGGTCATCGCCGGCGGCATGGACGTCGCCGCCTGTCCGGAGATCGGCTTCGGCGAGGCGCGAGGCGGCTGGCGCCGGGTCCTCTCGCGCTGGGTGCTCGAGGAGGCCGCTCTCGTCTGGGCATTCAGCGCGGCGGCACGCCAGGAGATCGCCGGCCGGGCCCGGCCGCGCGCCATCGACGTGGTCGCGCCGGCGGTCGACACCGGCTGGTTCCGGCCGCCGCCGCAGGTGTCCGCCCGCGAGCGGCTGGTGGTATCGACCTGCGCCGCGATCTCCGCGGTTGCCATCGCGCAGAAGGGGCTCGATCGGCTGGTGCGTGCCGCCGCCGCCCTGCCCGACCTGCCCGTCGTGATCACCGGCGCCCTCGACACCGCGGATCCGCGTGTCCGCGCGTTTGTGGCCGCGGCTCCGCCCAGCGTCTCGTTCCCCGGTCACGTGTCCCGCGCCGCACTGCGTGACCTCTACGCCCGCGCCGCGGTCGTCGCCCAGCTCTCCCGGCACGAGGGCTTCGGCGTCGCCGCGGTCGAGGCGGCGGCGATGGGCTGCCGGCTGCTCACGACGCAGCTGCCGGTCTTCGACGAGGTCCTCGGCCCGGCGCGGGTGAGCGTGGCGCTCGACGCCGCGGACGCCGACGTCGCCGCCGCGCTGCGCCAGGCCCTCGACGCCCCGCCGCCGCCGCCACGTTGGGCCGACATCGATCGGCGGTATGGTGTGGCCGTGCGCACTGCCGCCTGGGACGCGTGGCTGACACGCGAGGGGCTCCTCGAGGGCACCCGCTGATGTGCGGCATTGCCCTCGTCGTGGATCGGGCCGGTGACGGCGTCGATGCCGGGCGTCTGGCGCGGATGACGGCGGCGCTCGCGCCGCGCGGGCCCGACGACGAGGCCTACCTGCTCGGCGACTGGGCGACCGGCGGCGCCGAGCGCCGCGGCGGATCAGCCACCGATCCCGCGGCGCCGCTGCCGCCGATTGCCGACGCTGCCGCGGCCCGCTGGTCGCTCGGGCTCGGCGTGCGCCGCCTTGCCATCCGCGACCGCGATCCGCGGGCGCGTCAGCCGATGCGCAGCCCGCGCGGGCTGTGGCTGGCGTTCAACGGCGAGCTCTACGACGCCGACGACGTCCGAAAGACGCTGCGCGGCGACGGGTTCGCCTTCACGACGACCGGCGATACCGAGGTCTTCCTCGCCGCATGGGAGGCCTGGGGGCCGGACGCGCTGAACCGTCTGAGCGGGATGTGGGCGTTCGTCGTGTGGGACGCGCCGCACCGGCGGCTCTGGTGTGGCCGCGATCGGCTCGGGATCAAGCCGCTCTACATGGCTCGCACCGCTGGTGCGATCCTCGTGGCCTCGACGCCGGGCGCGATCGTCTCCGGGCTCGCCGGCCGGCCCGGCCCGCACGCTCCGGCTGTTGCCGAGTACCTCGCCACGGGGCTGCTCGATCACGCGGCGCCGACCTGTGTCGCCGGCATCGAGCGCATCGGCGCCGGGTGCCTGGTCGACGTCGGGCCCTCGGGCGCGATCGAGCGGCGCTGGTCGCCACCGCTCATTGCGCCGGCGGCGAACCGCGATCCGGTGCGGCGGTTCCACGCCGCGCTCGACCGCGCCATCGCCACGCACCGGGCCAGCGATCGCCCGGTGGGCGCCACCCTCAGCGGCGGTCTCGACAGCGGGACCATCGTTCTCGGCGCCGCGGCTGCTGGCGCGGCCGCGGATGCCGACGCTGACGCGGCGGCGCCATTGACGCTGTTCACCGCCGGGTTCGGCGAGCCCGCCTACGACGAGTGCGACGCCGCCGCATCGATCGCGGCGCGGACGCCGTTCGCGTGGCAGGTGACGGACGTCGGCGCGCCCGCGGGCACGACGCTCGCCGACGATGTCTCGACGTTTCTCGCCGGCCTCGACGAGCCGGTGGTCTCGAGCAGCGTCTACGCCCAGTGGTGCGTGATGCGGAGCGTGGCGGCGGCCGGCGTGCGCGTCGTCCTGGACGGACAGGGTGCCGACGAGCTGCTCTGCGGGTATCCGGCGCTGGTCGGGCCGGCGCTCGCCGACGACCTGCTCGGGGGCGATCCCGGGCGGGCGTGGGCCG
>JANOIR010000162.1:0-7402 GCA_031407765.1 Vicinamibacteraceae bacterium | reverse complement strand
CCGCGGACGCGCGTCCGCGGTGCAGGCGGCCGGTCTCGTAGAGCTCACGCGTGGTCGAGCGGCGGATCTTGCCCGACGACGTTTTGGGGACGCTGCCTGGGCGCGCGAACACGATCGTGTCGGCCGGCACGCCGATGGCCGCGACGATCGCCGCGCCGACGGCGGCGTGGAGCGGCGAGGCGTCCGACGGCGGGGCGCCCCGCGTCTCGGCGACGACGACCAGCCGCTCGGTGCCGCTGCGCGCGTCCTGGACGCCGAAGGCGGCGACGCAGCCGCGCCGGACGCCCGGCACCTCCGCGACCGCTTCCTCGACTTCCTGCGGATAGATGTTGCGCCCGCCGGCGATGATCACGTCCTTGGCCCGGCCGGTGATGAAGAGATCGCCGTCGTCGTCGAGAAAGCCGAGGTCGCCGGTGTCGATCCAGCCCCCGTCGCGGACCACGGCGGCCGTCGCTTCGGGGTTCTCGAAGTAGCCCTGCATCGACGACGGGCCGCGGAAGTGCACGTGGCCTTCGGTGCGCGCGGGGCGCGCCTGGTCGCGGTCGTCGACGATCCGCACTTCGTGCCGCGGGATCGGCTGTCCACAGGCGACGAAGGTCAGCGGCTGCGGATCGCCCGGCGCTGCCGGTTCGATGGCGCGCGCGTGCTGGAACGCGGCGCGGCTCACGCGCTCGATGCGCGGCCGCCGGCCCGGCGGCGGCGCGGTGACGCAGAGGCTGCTCTCGGCGAGACCGTAGACGGGTCGCAGCGCCTCGGGCCGGAAGCCGAGCGGCGCGAACCGTGTCGTGAAGCGCTCGATCGTGCCGGCGAGCACGGCTTCGGCTCCATTCAGAGCGACGCGCCATGACGAGAGGTCGAGGCCCTCGAGGTCGGCGTCGGCGATCTTGCGCGCGCAGAGATCGAAGGCGAAGTTGGGCGCGGCGCTGATCGTGCCGCGGTTGCGCGAGATCGCCTCGAGCCAGCGCACCGGCTTGGCCAGGAAGGCGAGCGGCGACATCGAGACGACCGGCATGCCGTAGTAGAGCGGGCCGAACCAGGCGCCGGTCAGCCCCATGTCGTGGTACAGCGGCAGCCACGTCACGCCGACGTCATCGCCGGTCATCTCGAACGCTTCGCCGAAGGCGCGGATGTTGGCGAGCAGGTTGGCGTGCGACAGCGCCACGCCCTTCGGCGATCCGGTACTGCCGGACGTGTACTGGATCAGGGCGAGCGCATCGGGATCCGAAACGACTCCGGAGTGGAGTTCGACTCCGGAGTCGAATGCCGAAACGACTCCGGAGTCGTGTGATCCCATGACTCCGGAGTCGCTTCTTGCCGCCACCGTCGCAACCGTGGCCACCGTCGTCAGGCTCGGCGCCAGCGGTCGCAGCAGCGCCGCGGCGCGCTCCGCCTCGGCGAACGTGAGCAGCACGCGCGCCGCGGCGTTGCGCAGGATCGCGGCCTGGCGCGCGGCGTACTCCTCGATCTGATCGGCGCGGAACGGCGGATAGAGCGGCACCGGCACACCGCCGGCCAGCAGGATGCCGATATAGGCGTGGAAGAACGCCGGCTCGGTGCGCAGCAGCAGCGCGACGCGCTCACCCGGAACGACACCGCGCCGGCGGAGGCCTGCGGCCACGGCGCAGCCGTCGCGATACAGGCTGCCGTAGGTGATCGTGGTGTCGCTGCCGTCGTCGGTCCGCAGCTGGATGTGGACGCGGTCGGCGCCGCGCTCGACCTGCCAGCGCAGCGCCTCGATCAGCGTCCGGGCGCCGCTGGCCGGCCCCCGACTCGGGCCGGGTGCCGCCCCGGCTGCGGCCGGGCCGAGGCCAGGCCCAGGTCGGGAGGAGGCCGGGAGGAGGCCGGGCCCAGGCCGGGCCTCGGCCGGGGAATCGCCAGGAGGGCGCCCCGTGCGGGCCCGGGCAATCGCGGCGGCGATCTGGCGCGGGGTGTCGGCCTCGGCCAGGACGGTCTCGCCGAGGGGCACGCCGGCCGCCTGCTCCAGGCGCATCGCCAGCTCGACGCGCTCGAGGCTGCCGAGCGCGAGCTCGCGCGTCAGCGACTGGTCGGGCCCAATCGCCGCGCGGGCGCGGGCCGGATCGACTTCTCCGAGCAGGGTGCGCAGGGTATCGAGGACGAGCGCGAGGTGGCGGTCGATGGGGGCGTGGCGGTCGAGCGGAGCGTCACTCACGCGACCGCGTCCTGCATCGCCCGCCACGTCTCCTCGACGTGGCGGCGCTCCGTCGTTGGGGCGCCCATCGCCACCCGCACCATCCAGCGGCCGTCGAGGACGGCGGCCGTCAGGTAGGCCACGCCAGAGGCGTTGACGCGGTCGCACCAGGCCCGCGTATGGGCGTCGAGCGCCTCGCCCTGGAGGCCTGGCGGCTCGTGCCGCACGCACACCGTCTGCAGCGGCACCGGGGCGACGACGCGCCAGCCCGGCGTGGCCGCGACGACGCCGGCGAGCCAGCGCGCGTGATCGAGATCGCGGCGGATGCGCGCGCGGATGGACTCGACACCATCGAGATGGATCAGCGTCCACAGCTTGAGGGCGCGGAAGCGCCGGCCGAGCGCGATGCCCCAGTCGCGATACGTCGTCACGCCGGTTGCTGCCGTCGACTGGAGATAGGCCGGGTTGGTGCTCATCACCCGCACCAGGTGCTCGGGATCGCGGACCAGGTAGAGCGAGCAGTCGAAGATCGCGCCGAGCCACTTGTGCGGGTTCAGCACGATCGAGTCGGCGCGCTCGACGCCGGCCCACAGCGGCCGGCACTCCTCGAGCACCATCGCCGATCCGGCCATCGCCGCGTCGACATGGAGCCAGGCGCCGTGCTCGACGCAGAGCGTCGCGATGGCGTCGATCGGATCGAAGGCGGTGCAGGTGGTCGAGCCCGAGGTGGCGACGACGGCGCACGGCGTCCAGCCCCGTGCCTGGTCCTCGCGCATGGCGCGATCGAGCGCCTCCGGCCGCATCGCGTAGGACGCGTCGACCCCGATCTCGCGCACGTGCGCCCGGCCGAAGCCGGCGACGAGCGCCGCCTTGAGGACCGAGCTGTGGCTCTGCTCGGAGACGTAGACGACGAGCGGCGATCCGCCGCGCTGCAGGCCCTCGCCGGTGAGCGCGAAGCCGGACGTCCGCTCGCGCGCGCAGACCAGGGCCACCAGCGTCGCCGTCGACGCGGTGTCCTGGATGACGCCGCGCCAGGCCGCCGACAAGCCGACCATCTGCCGCACCCAGTCGGTCGTCACCTCCTCGACCTCGGTGAGGGCCGGTGCCGATTGCCAGGTCAGGCCGAGCGCGCCGATCCCGGTGCTCATGAAGTCGCCGAGCATGGACGACAGGCTGCCGCCGGTGGGAAAAAACCCGAAGAAGCGCGGATGGCCGAAGTGGGTGACGCCCGGGACGATGGTCGCGTCCAGCGTGGCGAAGAGCGCCTCGAGGGACTGCGGCTGTTCGGGCGGCGTCGTCGGAAACGCGCGTGCGACCTCGCCCGGCGCGGTCCGGGCCATCACGGGACGGCTCTCCAGCGTGGCGCGGAAGTCGGCGATCCAGTCGACCACCTCGTGACCGGCGTGGCGGAACTCCTCAGGTGTCATCGCGGGCCGATTCTACGGCAGCCGGCTCCGGCATGTGCGCAGGCCCGATCACGCCGCGGTTTTCTTGAATCGCATCACCGCCAGCCCGATGATCACGACCATGTAGAACGACAGCCAGGCGATCGGCTGCCACAGCTCCGCCATCGTCGCGCCGCGCAGCACGATGCCGCGGACGATCTGCAGGAAGTAGTTGGCCGGGATCAGGTAGGTCAGGTACTGGAAGACCGGCGGCATGCCACCGATCGGGAAGACGTAGCCGGAGAGGAAGACGAAGGGCAGCAGGACGAAGAACGACATCTGCGTCGCCTGCATCTGCGTCGCCGCCACCGTGGAGATGAAGATGCCGAGACCCAGGACCGAAGCGATGAAGATGCCGCTCAGGAGGTAGAGCGCGACCAGGCTGCCGGCGATCGGGATGCCGAACACGTAGGTCATCATCAGCACCACGATGGTCAGCTGCACGTAGCCGATGACCCAGAAGGGGAGGATCTTGCCGAGGATCAGCTCGGTGCGTGTGATCGGCGTCACCTGCAGCTGCTCGAGCGTGCCCAGCTCGCGCTCCCGGACGATCGAGGCGGCGGTGAAGCTGATCAGCGTGAAGGTGAGGATGATCGCGAGCAGGCCCGGGATGATGAAATTGGCGGTGCGCAGATCGGGGTTGTACCAGGGCCGGACGCGCAGGTCGACCGGCAGGTCGCGCTGGCGCCAGCGCGCCTGCACGGCGAGTTGCTGCATCGAGGCGCTGTTGGCGATCCCGGCGGCGATCGACATCGCCTGGGTCGAGGTCGTCGAGTCGGAGGCGTTGACGATGAGCAGCGCGTGCGCCGGCTCGTTACGCCGTCGATCCTTGCCGAAGTCGCGGTCGATCACCAACGCGACCGAGGCGCGCGCCGAGTCGAGGGCGCTGCGCAGCTCGTCGAACGAGCCGACGCCGCCGACCAGGTCGAAGTACTGGCTCGCCTCCATGCGCGCCACCAGCTCGCGGCTCTCGAACGAGCGCGATTCGTCGAGCACCACCATCGGCAGGTGCTTGACGTCGAAGTTGATCGCGTAGCCGAAGATCGTCATCTGCATCAGCGGCACCATGACGATCATGCGCAGCGTCAGGTGGTCGCGCGACAGCTGGCGGAACTCCTTGATGGTGAGCGCGATCAGGCGTCTCATGCGCGGCCCTCCTTGTCCCCGCGGTGCCCGCGCACCAGCGTGACGAACGCGTCCTCGAGCGTCGGCTCGGCGGCGGCTACCGCGCCGAGCGTGGCCAGCGTCGCGCGCATCGTCTCGAGCCCGTCGGGCGTGGCCACGGCGCGAAGCGCGACGCCCAGCAGATAGGCGTCCTCGACGCCCTGGCCGGACGCCACCGTGGTCAGCGCGGAGAACGGATCGCCCTGCGGGACGACCTCGAGCATCCGCCCGGCCAGCGTCTGCTTGATCTCGGCCGGGGTGCCGTTGGCGACCAGCTTGCCGTCGAGGATCAGCACCAGCCGGGCGCACTGCTCGGCCTCGTCCATGTAGTGCGTCGTGACCAGCACCGTCATCCCGCGGGTCGCGGTCAGCTCGTCGATCAGGTCCCAGAACTGGCGGCGGCCCTTCGGATCGACGCCGCCGGTCGGCTCGTCGAGGAAGAGCAGCTCGGGCTCGTGCAGCAGCGCGGCGGCGAGCGCCACGCGCTGCCGCTGGCCGGTCGAGAGCGTGCCGGTCATCGCCTCGAGCAGCGGCTCGAAGGTGAGGCGCGCAGACAGCGCGGCGATGCGCTCTTCGAGCGGGCCGCTGGCCAGCCCGTAGATCGCGCCGAAGAAGCGCAGGTTCTCGATCACCGTGAGATCGAGATAGAGCGAGAACTTCTGGCTCATGTAGCCGAGGCGGTGCTTCCACTGCTCGGTGTCCTTGACGACGTCGAGCCCGCCGAGGCCGGTGACGCGGCCGGCCGTCGGCGCGAGCAGGCCGGCGAGCATGCGGATCGTCGTCGACTTGCCTGACCCGTTGGGACCGAGGAAGCCGAAGATGCCGCCGCGCGGGATGTCGAAGCTGACGCGATCGACGGCGGTGAACTCGCCGAAGCGGCGCGTCACGTCGCGCACCGAGACGATGGCCGCATCTGGACCGCTGCAGCTGCCGCTGCCGCTGACGCTGACGCTGCCGGGGCGGGTCGGTGAGGGCGCGGCCGCGTCGCTCATGCTGCCCGCCCCGCCGCCTCGCTGCGCAGCACGAAGACGTCCTCGAGTGACGGCGCGATCGGCTGGACGCTGGCGCGGTCAGGGGCCCAGCCCGCCGCCGCGAAGCCGGCGCGCACGGCATCGGCCAGCGCCGTGCTGTCGCCGCCGGTGCCGCGCACGTGCAGCGACGTCCCGAACAGCGACACGTCGTCGACGCCGGCGACCCCGCGCAGCACCGGCTTGGCGCCGACGCGATCGCCGGTCTGGACCGACACCAGCGGCCGATCGAAGCGCGAGAGCAGCTCGGCGCGCGTACCGACGTCGACCAGGTGTCCGCCGTCGAGGAAGCCGATGCGCGAGGCGTACTCGGCTTCGTCCATGTACGGCGTCGATACGACGATGGTCAGGCCGCGGTGGCTCAGCTCGTGCAGCATCTTCCAGAACTCGCGGCGCGACAGCGGATCGACGCCGGTCGTCGGCTCGTCGAGCAGCAACAGGTCGGGCTCGGTGACGAGCGCGGCCGCGAGTGCGAGCTTCTGCTTCATGCCGCCCGACAGCGCGCCGGCGAGGCGGGCGCGGAAGGGCGACAGGCCGACCATGTCGAGCAGCCGCGTGGCGCGGCGCTGCGCTTCGTCACGCGGCACGCTGTAGAGGTCGGCGCGCAGGCGCATGTTCTCGTCGATCGACAGATCCTGGTAGAGGCCGAACCGCTGCGACACGAGGCCGAACGTGCCGGTCGCGCGCGTCACGGTGCCGGAGGTCGGTGCCAGCACGCCGGCGACGAGCCGGAAGAACGTCGTCTTGCCGGCGCCGTCCGGGCCGATCAGCGCGAACATCTCGCCGCGCGGCACCTCCAGCGTGAGGCCGGCGAGGGCGGTCGTCGCCCCGAAGCGGCGCGTCAGACCGGACGTGGTGATCACGGCGTCCTGATCAGGACTTCGGCCGGCTGGCCGAGATCGAGCGGCTCGCTCCAGCCGCCGACGAGGTCGATCTTCGCGGCGTAGACCAGGTTGACGCGCTCGGTGCGCGTCTCGACCTGCTTCGGCGTGAACTCCGCATCGCGCGCAATCTCGGCGACCTTGCCCTTGAAGACGCGGTCCTTGTAGGCGTCGACCATGATCTCGGCGTCGACCCCGGCCCGGACGCGGCCGCGCACCATCTCCGGCACGAAGGTCCGGACATACAGCCGATCGAGGAAGGCCAGCGTCAGCGCCGGCTGGCCCGGGGTCACCAGCTGGCCGGGCTCGACGAAGCGATGGACGACGATGGTGTCCGCCGGCGCGCGCAGCTCGCCTTCGTTGACCACGGTCTGCGACTGCTCGAGCACGGTTTCGGCCCGCGCGACCTCGTCTCGTGCCTGCTGGACCTGGTTGCGCCGCGCCCCTTCGCGAAGCGACGCGAGCCGATTCAACGCCCCGCTGACCGTCGCCGTCAGACGCTCGACCTCGGTCGCGGCGCGATCGACGTCGCGCTGCGTCCCGACCTTCCGCTCGAGCATGAACTGCTGCCGCTGCAGCTCCTTCCTGGCCAGTTCCAGGGCCGCCTTGCGGTCGTTCACCTCGGCTTCGGCCGCGGCGAGATCGGAGCGGCGGGTGCCGGCCTCGAGATCACGCACGCGGGCCTGGGCCGACGCGACGGCCGATTTGTCGCGGGCGACGGTCAGTCCGGTCTCG
>JANOIR010000579.1:0-1705 GCA_031407765.1 Vicinamibacteraceae bacterium | reverse complement strand
CCGCCATCGGACACGCCGCACCCGCCGGCGCCCCGACGCCGGTCCGGCAGGTCAGCGGTCCCGCGGAAGCCGCGCTCCAGGCGTTTCGGGATGCGCTGGAGATCGGCAATCGCGACCTGGCGCTGCAGTGGCTCGCGCCCGAGGCGACGATCAGCGAAGCCGGCGTCACCGATGCGTCCCGCGACGCCTATGCGAAGGAGCACATGGCCGTCGACATGGCCTTCCTCAAGACCGCGAGGATCGGCCTGCTCGATCGCCAGGTGCATCCCAGCGGCGATTCGACCCACATCGTGTCGACGTCACGTGTAACCGGACGCGCTGGCGAGCTGCCGGTGGACGTCACAGTCACGGAGGGAGCGTTGTTGAAGCGGACTCCCCAGGGCTGGCGCATCGTGAGCCTCCAGTGGACCCTCGAGCCGGTCAAGGCCGAGGCCCGCTGAGCCCACCCGCTACAACGCGGCGCGGCGCAGCCGCAGCGCATTGCCGATCACGGACACCGAGCTCAGCGTCATGGCGGCGCTTGCCCAGATCGGGCTGATCAGTGTCCCGGTGATCGGGTACAACAGCCCGGCGGCCACAGGCACGCCCACGGCGTTGTAGACGAAGGCCAGGAAGAGATTCTGCCGGATGTTCCGCATCGTCGCGCGACTCAGTTTGCGCGCGCGCGCGATCGCGCGGAGGTCGCCTTTCACCAGCGTGATGCCGGCGCTCTCGATGGCGACGTCCGTCCCGGTGCCCATCGCGATGCCGACGTGGGCCTGCGCCAGCGCCGGGGCGTCATTGATTCCGTCGCCCGCCATCGCCACGACCCGTCCCTCCCCCTGCAGGCGCAGAATCGCGGCGCGCTTCTGATCCGGCTGAACCTCCGCGATCACCTCGTCAATGCCGAGCTGTCGCGCGACCGCGTTGGCGGTGGTGGCACTGTCGCCGGTGAGCATGACGATGCGAAGGCCCTCCTGGTGCAGGAGACGAATCGCTTCCGCGGTCGACGCCTTGATGGGATCGGCGACGGCGATCAGCCCGGCCGGCGCGCGATCCACCGCAATGAAGATCACCGTTCGCGCGTCGGACCTGAGGGTGTCCGCTTCGCTGCGGAGCGACGACACGTCGACGCCGCTGGCCTCCATCAGTGCCACGTTGCCGAGCAGCACCGCTCGACCGCCGACGGTCCCCTTGACGCCCTGCCCGGTCACGGACTCGAAGTCCGCGGCCGCCGGCACGGCCACTGATCGCTCGCGCGCGGCGGCGAGGATTGCGGCGGCCAGAGGATGTTCGCTCGCCTGTTCCAGCGACGCCGCGAATGCGAGCACCTCAGGCTCCGGGAATGGCGCGCGGGCCACAATCTGCGTGACGCGCGGCTTGCCTTCCGTCAGTGTGCCGGTCTTGTCGACGACGAGCGTGTCGACTTTTTCCAGCTTCTCGAGCGCCTCGGCGTTCTTGATCAGCACCCCGGTCGTCGCGCCGCGGCCCGTGCCCACCATGATGGCCATCGGCGTGGCGAGGCCCAGCGCGCAGGGGCACGCGATAATCAGTACGGCCACGGCATTGACGAGCGCGTGGGCGAGACGCGGCTCAGGTCTCCAGAGGCTCCACATCACGAACGCCGCGAGGGCAATGATCACCACGGCCGGCACGAAATACGCCGCCACGATCAACGGTACCGGTTCACTGGTGATTCGCGCCGAGCGTGTCGGCGCCGACACGC
>JANOIR010000154.1:0-4409 GCA_031407765.1 Vicinamibacteraceae bacterium | reverse complement strand
CGGGTTGGCGAGCAGCACGTAGGTGCTCGCCCCGTCGACGCCGCCGACCTCGCCCTCGGCCAGGCCCCAGCGCGTGCGCAGGGTGGTGATGCCGACGCTGTTGTGCGCGCCGTACCACGGCCCCGGCACGCCCGGCCAGTACATCGAGCGTTCGACGACGATGTTCCCGGAGGCCGAGATCGAGCACGACACGTCGGTCGAACCCAGCCCCGGCAGGCCGTCGACGGGGATCGTCGTGCGGCTGGTCGGCGGCAGCGTGCGCACTTCGGTGCGGGCCACGCCGGTCGGGGTCAGGTAACGGATCGTCGCGGTGACGGCCGACGCGTTGGGGTTGCTGATCAGGACGAACGTCTCGAACCAGGCGCCAGTGCTGCCCTCGGCGAGGAACCAGTCGCGGGCGCCGGTGGGAACGGCGGTCGAGGCATGGCCGCCCTCGAAGGCGCCGTGCGGACCGCTGAAGTACATCGCCCGCTCGACCAGGATCGGCGCCGGCGCCGTCACCGTGGTGGCGAAGGATCGCGTCACCAGCTCGGGGATCTGGTTCGTCCAGATCGTATAGCGGGCGTTGCCGGCGAGGGCGTATTGCCGCCGGAGGACGCCGCCGCCGTCGAGCAGGAAATCGACGGTCGCGACCGTCGGCGTCGCCGACGGGTTGGCGAGCAGCACGTAGGTGTCGAAGTAGCCCGCGTTGCCTTCGGCGAGGTACCAGGTCGTCGACGGCGCGGTCAACGCCTTGGCACCAGCCGCGCCGTCGGCACCGTTCAGGCGCCAGCGCATCGTGCGCTCGCTGACGACGGTGCTCGGGGCGGAGATGACGGCGGCGAAGGAGGTGCCGTTCAGCTCGGGGACGTCCGCAGCCGAGATGGTCATGCGGTGGTTGCCGCCGACCGCGTAGCTGCGCGACACCGGCGTGGCCCCTTCCCGCAGGTAGGACACGTTCAGCCAGGTTTCGGTCGACGCTGTATTGAGCACCGCCACGCGGTAGTCGAAGAACCCTTCGGCGCCCTCGGCGTAGTAGGTCTGAACCGAGCCGGTGGGCGCCGCCGGCAGCACGTTGCTGGCCACGCCGTTGACCTCGGTCGACGGCACGCTCGTCTGCCCCATCTGGTTCCACGCCCGGACGACGAAGTAGTAGCGGCGGCCGGCATCCAGGTTCTCGACGCGGAGGCGCGTCACGCTGGAACCGATGGTGAGGGTCGCGGAGTGCACCCCGGCCGAGGTGCCGTACTGGATCTGATAGCCCGCCAGGTTCGCCTCAGTGTTCGGATTCCAGGCGAGGGTCAAACCAGCTGCGGCGGCGGCCTGGGCGCCGGCCAGCGATACGATGATCGCGGCGGTCACACGAGTCAGGGCGCGGCGCGCAGCCGTGGCGGTCTGCTTCATCGTTACAATCCTGCAAGTCTTGTCGGCCGGTTTCGCGGTCGCGGGCGAAAACGCTACTGCCCCGCTGTACGGCCGTCGAACATGAAGCAAGTTCAGGACCGACTGCAATCGTCAAAGAACGTCGGCACAAATTGCCGAAAACCATCGGATTCGACGTGCGAGTCTTGCACAATCACCATCGAAATTCGTAATCCGCCGGATCCGGCCGCTTGGAAGTTCCTTCCCAGGACCTCCCAATCCTACACGGACGGGTGCACGCAAATGCATCGTTCACGGGGTTGGCTTGACTTGCCGGGAGGTTTGCGGGGAAGGTAAAACGGCGCGGGCGCGACCGCTTCGAGTAGCAAGGACACAGCGTGTTGAAAGGGATCATCCTCGCCGGTGGCAGTGGCACCCGGCTTTACCCCGTCACCCGGGGCGTCTGCAAGCAGCTGGTCCCCGTCTACAACAAGCCGATGGTCTACTACCCGCTGGCCACGCTGATGCTGGCGGGTATCCAGGACATCCTGATCATCACGACGCCGGAGGACCAGGACAGCTTCAAGCGGCTGCTCGGGACGGGCGCCGACCTCGGCCTGCGGCTGGCCTACACCGCCCAGCCGAGCCCCGATGGCCTGGCGCAGGCCTTCATCCTCGGCCGGGCGTTCGTCGGCGCCGACCGCGTGGCGCTGGCGCTCGGCGACAACATCTTCTTCGGCCACGGCTTCCCCGACGTCCTGCGGGCGGCGAGCGAACGGACGCAGGGGGCGACGGTGTTCGGCTACCCGGTCCGCGATCCGGAACGCTACGGCGTGGTCGAGTTCGACGCCGACGGTCGTGCCGTCAGCCTCGAGGAGAAGCCGGCGCGACCGCGCTCACCCTACGCGGTGACCGGTCTCTACTTCTATGACAACCGCGTGCTCGACGTCGCCGCGTCGCTGCGGCCGTCTCCGCGCGGCGAGCTCGAGATCACGGACGTCAACCGGCGCTACCTCGAAGCGGGCGATCTCGTGGTCGAGCGGCTGGGCCGCGGCGTCGCCTGGCTCGACACCGGCACGCACGAGTCGCTCCTGCAGGCCTCGCAGTTCGTCCAGACCATCGAGGAGCGCCAAGGCCTGATGATCAGCTGCGTCGAGGAGATCGCCTATCGCATGGGCTACATCAGCGCCGAAGATGTCGCCCGCATCGCGGCGCCGATGCGCGGCAACTCCTACGGGCAGTACTTGCTGCGGATGCTCGAGCAGGATCCGGCCGACGTGAACCGGGCCCGGGCGCGGGCATGATCGTCACCCCGACCGCGGTTCTCCCCGATGTCCTGATCGTCGAGCCGCGGGTCTTCCGCGACGACCGCGGCTTCTTCGTCGAGAGCTACCACGCGCCCCGCTATCGCGCGGCCGGCATCGACGCCACCTTCATCCAGGACAACCACTCGCGTTCGGTCCGCGGCACGCTGCGCGGCCTGCACTGGCAGACGGGGGCGCACCCGCAGGCCAAGCTGATTCGCGTCCTCGCCGGCGAGATCATGGACGTCGCGGTGGACGTCCGCGACGACTCCCCCACCTTCGGGCGCTGGGAGGCGGTCACACTGTCGGCCGACAACTTCCGCCAGCTTTTCATCCCGATCGGCTTCGCGCACGGCTTCCTGGTGATCAGCGAGCACGCCGACATCGAATACAAGTGCTCGGACGTCTACGATCCCGCCTCCGAGCGCGGCCTCATGTGGAACGACCCGGCGCTCGGTATCAGCTGGCCGATCCGCGAGCCGATCCTGTCCGACCGTGACTGCACCCATCCACCGTTCGCCGCCCTGCGCGTCTGACCAGGCCGCGGCAACCAACGCCGCCGGCGTGAAGGAACCGCGCCGCACTATAATCCGGCGCATATGATCGCCGTCGGCGACGTGCTGGGCGCGGCGCGGATCCTCGTCATCGACGACGAGCCGGCCAACGTCCGCATGCTCGACCGGCTGCTGACGACGTCCGGCTGCCGCAACGTCACCACGCTGACCGACCCGCGCGAGGTCATCGGCCAGATGCCGATTGCGCGGCCCGATCTGATCATCCTCGACCTGCACATGCCCCACCTCGACGGCTTCGAGGTGATGCAGGCGCTGCGGCCCCTGCTCTCCGTCGAGCGCTACCTGCCGATGCTGATCATCACGGCCGACGACGCACCGTCGGTCAAGCAGCGGGCGCTGGCGATGGGCGCGCGTGATTTCCTGGCCAAGCCCTTCGACAGCGTCGAGGCGCTGCTGCGGATCCGCAACCTGCTGGTCACGCGGCAGCTTTACGCCCAGCTCGAACGCGAGCAGCAGCGGCTGGAGCAGGCGGTCGAGGAGCGGACGCGAGCCCTCGCCAGCACGCACATCGAGATCGTCTACCGCCTGGCGCGGGCTGCCGAGTATCGCGACGACAACACCGGCGAGCACACGCGCCGCGTCGGCCGCCTCTCGGGCGAGCTGGCCCGAACGCTCGGCCTGTCGGACGGCGACTCCGCGATGATCGAGCGCGCCGCGCCGCTGCACGACGTCGGCAAGGTGGGCGTCCCCGACGCCATCCTGCTGAAGCCGTCGCAGCTCTCTCCCGGCGAGCTCGACATCATCCGCACCCACCCCGCCATGGGCGCCCGCATCCTCTCCGGGAGCCGGGTGCCGCTGCTGCGGATGGCCGAGGAGATCGCGCACTCCCATCACGAGCGCTGGGACGGGCGCGGCTACCCGCACGGCCGGTCCGGCGAAGGCATCCCGCTCGCCGGACGCATCGTCGCGCTCGCCGACGCGTTCGACGCGATGACCCACGACCGGCCCTACAAGCAGGGCATCCCGGCGCAACAGGCACTCGCGGTCATCGACAGCGAGCGCGGCCGTCACTTCGACCCGCAGGTGGTCGACGCCTTCACGCGCGTCTTCCCGAACCTGCCGGCGACGCTGGCATGAGGAGGACCGGCTGGTTCCGCGGCGCCCGCCTTGTGGCTGCCGTCGTCCTCCACCTTCTCGCCCTGGCGTCGATGGCGCAGGCGCAGACGACAACGGCCGCGGCCGGGCAGTA
>JANOIR010000573.1:0-5258 GCA_031407765.1 Vicinamibacteraceae bacterium | reverse complement strand
AGGGCGGTGAGGCAGGCGTCGATCGTGTCCTGGGCGTCGATGGCCGCGACGACGATCGAGAGCCGCGGCGGCGTCATCGGGCTGCACGATAGCATGTGGCTCGGGGCGGCCGCGCGAGGTCCCGTAGCATAATGCGCGTCGATGCCGTCTCGCCGCAGCACCGAGCTCGCGATCGTCGCGATCGCCTCGCTCCTCGGCGCTCTCGTCCTCACCTGGCCGCTCGCCGCCGACGCCACCAGGACGCTGCCGGCCCCGGGCGACTCGAAATACAGCGCCTGGGCGCTCTACTGGGTCGCGGACCGCACCGCGCACGGCCTCGCCGGCGTCTGGGACACGCCGATTTTCTATCCCTACAAGACGACGCTGGCGCTGGCCGAGCCCATGCTCGGCATCGGTGTCCCGCTCGCGCCGTTCGTGTGGCTCGGCGCCAACGCGGTGCTGCTGCACAACATCGCGGTGTGGGTGTCGTTCGTGATCGCCGGCACGGGTGGCTACGTGCTCGGGCGCGACCTCACCGGCCGCCGCTCCGCCGGCGTGGTCTGCGGCGCCGTGGCCGCTTTCATCCCGTACCGCGTCGGCCACCTGCTGAAGGTGCAGGTGCTGATGTCCTGCTGGTTGTGGTGGGCGGCGTGGGGCGTGCACTGCTACTTCGCGCGGCCGTCGCTCTGGCACGCACTGCGGATCGCCGTCTTCTTCATCCTCCTCGGCCTCTCGAGTCTCTACTTTGCCTACGCCGGCGTCGTGCCGCTCCTCATGATCGTGGCCGCCGAGGCGTGGCGGCGTCGCGGACCCGTGCGTGCGTGGCTGGTTCATGGCCTGGCCGCGGCTGTCCTGTGCGCGCTCGCCTACGTTCCGGTGGCGCGGGCCGTGCGCTCGATCGAGACCGGAGGCGTCTCGGTCGCCAGCACGGTGGACGTGCACTCCTACAGCGCCGACGTTCTGAGCCTCGTCTCGGGCCAGCCCTCCTGGTTGGTGTGGGGATCCGTGCTGCGCCGTGGCGACGGTGAGTCGGACCTGTTTCCCGGTCTCACCGTCCTCGTGTGCGCCGTGCTGGCGCTGCTGTGGCGCTGCACGCTCGCCGCGGCGGACACGCCCACCGAGACGCCGAGGCCGTTCACCTGGGTGTATCTCGCGCTCGTGCCGATCGGGCTGGTGCTGTCGTTCGGTCCGACGCCGGCCTACGACGGTCAGCCGCTCGGATCCAATCCGCTCTTCACCTGGTTGTCGGCGGGCGTGCCCGGCTTCGCCCAGCTGCGGGCCAGCGGACGCTTCGTCGTCATCGCGCAGCTCGGGCTCTCGGTGCTCGCGGCCTATGGCGTGGCGGCGTGGCTCGCGCGGCGCCGCGCGTCGTCGAACGAGGCCGTCGCCACGGCGCTCGTCGCCGGCGGGTTGATCTTTCTCGAGGGGCTCGCCCCGCCGACCAACCTCCTGGACTTCTCGCCCTACGTCCGATCGGGCGATCGACAGACGGTCGAGTGGCTGGCGCAGCATCCCGGCGGTGCGGTCGTCGAGCTGCCGCTCGACGGCTGGGGCCCGATCGACTACTCGATGGTCTACCAGCACCGCACGCTCGTGCATCGTCACCCGACGGTGGCCGGCGTCAGCCGCTACAACCCGCCGCTGCAGGCGATGCTGGCCGATCCCGACTCGCCGCTCGTCGCCGTCGATCGCGTGCCTGAGGGGGTCGCCTTCCTGCGTGCGCTCGGCGTGCGCTACGTCGTGGTGCATCCGAGCTGGTTCCGCGACCGCAACCTGGGCGAGGCGATGCGCGAGGCCTACACGCAAGCGTCGGGCCGCGCATCACGGTCGTTCGGTGAATCGACGCTCGTCGATCTGGGCGACGTCGCCGACGGTCCGCCGAGCGACGACGCGCGCGAGATGCCGACCACCGCGATGCGCGTCACCGCCGCCTCGGGCAACGTCGAGCGCATGGTCGACGGAGACCCGGCCACCCGCTGGCTTACGGGCCGGCCGCAGAACGGCACGGAACGCATCGACATCGCCTGGCAGTCGTCCGCGGTCGTGTCGGGGGTCCGCCTCCAGATCCAGGGACGCAGCCTGAACGACTACCCGCGCGGGCTCAGCGTGTCCGTATCGACCGACGGCCAGCACTTCACCGAGGTCTACGCGGGCTCGGTCTTCCCGGCGCTCGGCAGCGCCCTCCGGCTCGACCCCCTGTCGCCGGCGATCGACGTGCGCTGGGCCGCGACGCCGGCGCAGTTCGTGCGCCTGCAGCAGACGGGCCGCACCGGCCGCCGCTGGTTCTGGTCGGTGCACGAGTTGCGGCTGTTGACGCCGGCTCGCTGAAGCGCACGCCCTCGCGCTTTGCCCTGGGCCCTGAAATAATCCGCCCATGTCTCTGCAGCCGGGCGACCATCTCGGCCCGTACGAGATCGTCGGCTTCGTCGGTGCCGGCGGTATGGGCGAGGTCTATCGCGCCCGCGACCCGCGGCTGAACCGCGACGTGGCCATCAAGGTGCTGCACGCGTCGGTCGCCGCCGACCCCGAGCGCCTGCGCCGATTCACGGCCGAAGCGCAGGCGGTGGCGGCGCTGAACCATCCCAACGTGCTGACCATCCATGAGGTCGGCACGCAAGGCGAGCACCCGTTCATCGCGACCGAGCTCCTGGAAGGCGCGACGCTGCGGTCGACGCTCGAGGCCGGCGCGCTGCCGCTGTCGAAGGCCATCGACTACGCGCGGCAGACCGCCGCGGGGCTGGCCGCTGCTCATGCGAAAGGCGTCGCGCACCGCGACATCAAACCCGAGAACCTGTTTCTCACGGTCGACGGCCGGATCAAGATCCTCGACTTCGGCCTCGCGAAGACCTACACGACGTCGGAGCACGCGACGACCGAGGCCACGCACCTGAAGACCGGCACCTCGCCGGGCACGGTGATGGGCACGCGTCACCGAGGGCGGCCTCCTGTTCACGGCCGGAACGCTCGATAGCACCAACATCTACCAGATGCCGTTCGATGCCGGCTTTGGGCGGGCCTCCGGCAATCCCGTGCCGCTCATCGTCGGAGCCGGGCTCAGCCAGCACCCCACGTCATCGGCGGACGGCCGGCGCATCGCCTTCGCCGTGGGCGCCAACCCGAGCACGAACATCTGGCGGGCGCCCGTCGATCCCAAGACAGGCGAGGTTTCGGGTTCACCCTCGCGGGTGACGGACGGACTGGCGATCAGCCTGATGCCCTCGCCCTCGCAGGATGGCAGGCGGCTCGCGTATCGCGGCGGAAGCCTGAACGCCCCCGAGATCCGCCTGCGCGATCTCGTCGCGAACACCGATCTGCGGCTCGCCGGGGCGGATGGCGTCGGCTACCTCGTGCTCTCGCCGGACGGATCGACGGTGGCGTTCAGCGACGACCTGCAGCCCGCGAGTTCCATCTACACGGTGCCGGCGACCGGCGGGGTGCCGAGTAAAGTCTGCGACGCGTGCGGCCGGCCCGTGAGCTGGCTGCCGGACCGAATGCGCCTGCTGGTCGACTACGCTGGCCCGAAGCAGCGAGACATCCACATTGTGAACGTGGCCAGCGGTCGATCCACGCCGCTGCTGCACCATCCCGACTTCCGGCTCACGATGCCGCGACTGTCGCCGGACGGCCGCGTGCTGGTGTTCAGCGAGTCGAGGGAGGGCCGGGTCAGACGCATCCATCTCGTGCCCTTCACTGGCGAGTTGGTCCCCGAGAGCCAGTGGTCGCTCATCGTGGATGGCACCGAGTTCGACCGGCAGCCGACGTGGTCGCCATCGGGCGACACGGTGTATTTCCAGTCCGATCGCGACGGCACGCGCTGCATCTGGGCCCAGCGCATCGACGGCTCCACGCGCAAGGCCGTCGGGTCACCGTTCGCCGCGCACCACATCCACCAGCTTCGCTACTACCTGAACGACATCGGCGATCCCGCCGCCGTCGGGCTGACGGTCGTGAACGGCCAGATGTATTTCGCCGCCTTCGAGACGCGCTCGAACGTATGGATGGCCGAACGGCGGGACACGCCGCCGTAACCGTCAACCGCCCGAGGCGAATCGCCCGCAAGTCGCAACCGACGTCGGCTTCAGACTAGTAGTCGTCGTTCAGCCGTGAGTCCGGCCGCTCTCATCGGCCCGACAAGCCGGGCCACATCGACGTGTGGGGTTGCCAGCGGCGTGCGGCCATCTCACAAACCATGTCGGCGGGTATGCAGGAGTAGCGTGGGGCGCTCTTCTCCTCGGCGGAAGGTGACGGCGTGAAGCGTACCCACTCAGCTTCCTCGCGCCGTCCGTCCTTCCACCGCCAGATCTGGTAGTTGATGTCTCCGCTTGGGGGCTCCTGTTGAAGCAAATCGGGCCCCATCAACGACGAGAAGTCGTTGCCCCTGGAAAGGCGGACGATGCGCTTCTCGCGGTTCGGCACGATGAAGTCGACTACCGCATTGAACCCCGAGCGGGACGCCTCCGCGATCGCATCCCAGCGGCCGCAAGCAGCGCCGTGAAACACGTATGACCAGTGTCCGCCAAAAAAAGTCTGTCTGGTCAGGACCGCAAACACAGTCTCGGCGTCGCCGTGCCGGACTCGGATGAGATCGCCTGAGCGAATCTGAAGCATGGATCGGTCAGGTTCATGTCGATCAGCAGCTTCACCGCGGGCTCAGGGGAACCTCGACCTCCTCGGCGCGCCACGCAGCATACGCAAGGGCCTCGGCGATGTCATCGACCTCGAGGTTGTCCGCCATTCTGTGGCGCGCGGCCACGTTCTCGCGTCCGGGCGGGACGACCAAGCGTCACCGAAGGTCGCGGTTCGTAGCCAGCCAGGTCAGCCCGATGCCCTGCGACGAGCCGCGGCCGGTGGACGGTGAACTCGCCGATCCAGAAGTAGCCGTCGCGGTCGGCGAAGGCGTTCAGCTTGAAGCCACTTTCCACGACGCGCCATCGGGCCCGGTCAGGGTGATCACCTCGGCATCCGGGGTCGATCGTCTCGGGTAGCACGAACGCCCGTCGCGCAGGTAGTACCAGGTCTTGGTGACGCGGTTGTCGTCCTCGACCAGGAACCGCACCTCGCCGGCGGCGTCCGGCTCCATCCGCTGGATGGAGCGGCCCGGCACCTGCGCCGCGGTGTAGGACGTGAACAAGCCCTTCGGGTAGACCGTGAGGACGCCGTTCTCGGTCGTCGTCGCGTAGAGGGTGCCGTCCCTGGCGCCATACAGGCCAGAGAAGCAGTCGTTAATGATGTCCTTGGTGTTGCCGGGGGCTGAAGGTCGTGAGTGCACGCTGTCGAAC
>JANOIR010000572.1:0-6238 GCA_031407765.1 Vicinamibacteraceae bacterium | reverse complement strand
GCCGCGCTGTCGGCGCGTCGGGCGCGCTCGCGGCGTCGGGCCTAAACGGCGCCGGCCACGCCGGCGCCGGCCACGGGGTCGCCCCTTGGGCGCGCAGCCGGGGCGATGGCGCGGGCGGAGACGTCGCTCGTCGCGCTCAAGCCAAACGACGCCGTGCCGCACGAGATGACCGCCTACAACGAGCTGCTGAAGCTGGCAGCGGAGGAAACCGAGCGCCAGGTGACGCGGCAGCGCGGGGGCGGGGGTGGTGGCGGTGGCCGTAGCGGCAATCAGGATCTGTCGGCGCTGTTCGACGAGGAGCTGCTGCGGCAGCAGCAGACCAACTACGAGAATCGGAATGCCGCCGCCAGCGGGGCGCAGAACGCCGAGAAGAAGGACGACGCGCTCGAGCGCGTCAAGGCGCTGGCCAAACGCCAGGACGAGCTCGCGGAAAAGCAGCGCGAGCTGGCGCGGGCGCGGGCCGCGATGCCGGCCGAGGAGCTGAAGCGGCAGCTCGAGCGGCTCACCAAGGAACAGGAGCAGCTGCGACGCGAGGCCGAGCAGCTCGCCCAGCAGATGCAGCGCGAGGGCCAGCAGCAGGGCTCGCAGCAGAACGCGCAGAACGGCCAGAGCGGGCAGCAGCCCAATGGCCAGGAGAGCGGTCAGCAGCCCGGTAGCCAGCAGAGCGGCCAGCAGGCGAGCGGCCAGTCCGGCGGCCAGCAGTCCGGTGGTCAGCAGGCCGGCAGCCAGGGCGGCCAGCAGGCGTTCGGAGGCGGGCGGCAGCAGCAGGAGAACAGCCGCGAGCTGCGGCAGGCGGCCGGCGAGATGGGCGACGCGGCCAAGGATCTATCGCGCCAGGACCTCGATGAAGCACGACGCCGGTCGGCGCGCACGCTCGATCGCCTGCGTCAGCTCGAGCGCCGGCTGGGCGGCGAGTCGGTGCCCGACGATCGCCGGCGCAAGTTCGGCGAGCTGGAGCTCGAGGCGCGGCTCCTGGCGGAGGCGCAGCGGCGCCTCGCCGACACGGCCCGCCAGCAGGCCGGCTCGCGCGCCGGCGGATCGCCGTCGCAGTCGACCGCGCCGAGCGGAACGGCGGGCGCGCGATCGAGCGGCGCCGGTGGCGGCCAGGCCTCGCCCGATGCCGATCGTCGGCTGGCGCAGGAACAGGAAGCGCTGGCGGGGCGAGCCGAGGCGCTCGAGAAGCAGCTGTCGGTCGTCAATCGCGCCGACGCCGGCGACGCGGCGGCGAGTGCCGCCGTCGGCGCCCGCGCCGAGCTCTCGCGCGGCAAGCCGGCCGAGGACATGCGCAAGGCCGCCGAGGCGCTGCGCCGCGGCGCCGGCGGCACCGAGGGTGCGACCAAGGAAGGCGCGGATCGCGCATCGCGCGCCGCTGACACGCTGGCGCGCGCCGCCGATCGCATGGGCGGCGAGGGCGGCGGAGGACGCGACACGGCGAAGCTCTCCGATCAGCTCGCGGGGCTGCGCCAGGCGCGACAGAAGGCGGAAGCCGCGGAGGCGGCGCTGCGTCAGGCGGTGGAGCGGGCGATGAAGGCCGCCGAGGGCCGCGGACGCGCCGATCCGGCCGCCGACGCCAAGGCGCGGGCCGAGATCGGCCGGCTGCAGGGCGAGTTCGATCGCGCGCTCAACGACGCGCGGCAGCTGGCGCAGCGCGACGGTGGCGCCGACGGCGACCGTCAGGCCGCCAACCAGCCGGGCGGGCAGGGCTCGCAGGCTGGCGGGAAGGACGGCCGGCAGGGCGGCGCGCAACAGGGTGGCACGCAGCCCGGGACACAGGCGGGGACGCAGAGCGGGACGCAGGCCGGCGGCGGTGGCCGCGGCGGTGACGGCTCGCGCGACGGCCGCCAGGATGGCGGCTACGGCGCCTACGGCACGCCGGAGGGCCACGAGTTCAGCCGCTCGGCGCCCGGAACAGAAGCCTTCAAGCAGGACTATGCCCGCTGGGAATCGCTGTCCAAGAACGTGAAGAACGCGCTCGAGGATCTCGAAGCGTCGCTCGCCGGTCGCCTCTCGGATCAGCGCGCCCGCGATCGGGTCACCGCTGGCGAGGACGATCGCGCCCCGGCGGCCTACGAGGACGCGGTGTCGCGCTACTACCGCTCGATCGCCCGCAGACCCACACCCTGACCTGCAGACCTGACCTGACGTGACTTTCGGGACTCCTTTGAACGGGTGGCTGGCCGCCGCCGGCATCGCCGGCGTGGCGCTGGCGCTCGCCGTCACCTGGTTCGGCACCGCGGGGCTCGCCACCGGGCGCCGCGTCCTGCTCACTGGTCTGCGCGCCGTGGCCTGGGCGCTGCTCGTCTTCGCGCTGTTGCGGCCGGTGGCGCTGGCGCCGCCGACGCACGCCACCGACGCCCTCGTCGCCGTCGTCGTCGACGCCTCGCGCAGCATGCAGCTCGCCGACGCCGGTGGCGCGACACGCTTCGACGCGGCGCGGCGCGCGGCCGCCTCGATCGGCCGCGCCCTCGAGTCGAGCTTCGCGATCGAGACGCTCGCCCTCGGCGACACCCTGGCGCCGCTTGCCGACCGCACCTCGCCGGACGGCCGGCGGTCCGATCTGCGCGCCGCCATCGCCGCGGTGCGCGATCGCCACGCCGGGCGGCCGCTGGCGGCGGTGGTCCTGGTGTCCGACGGTGTCGATACGTCGGTCACGGCCGGTTCGGACACGCGCCTGCCGCCGGTGTTCACACTGGCGACAGGGGCGGCCGAGGCGCCGCCCGATCGCGAGGTGCTGTCGGTCGACGTCGGCGACGCGGTGCTGACCGATTCCGTCGTGGAGCTGTCGGCGACGATCAGCGCGCGCGGCTTCCGCGGTGCGCCGGTCGAACTGCGGGTCGTCGAGAACGGCCGCGCCGTCCATGTCCGCCGCGTCAGCCCGCCCGCCGACGGCACCGCGCTGACCGAGCGCTTCCGGGTGTCGCCGAGCCTCGACGGGCCGAGCGTCTACGACGTCGAAGTGGCTTCGGCGCCCGGCGAGCTGACCACCGCGAACAACCGCCAGTCGGTGCTGGTGCGCCCGCCCGGTCGCGCCCGCCAGGTGCTGCTCGTCGAGGGCGCTCCAGGCTACGAGCACAGCTTCATCAAGCGTGCCTGGCAGCTCGATCGTGGCCTCGAGGTCGACGCGCTGGTGCGCAAGGGCCGCGACGACAAAGGCCGCGAGACCTACTACGTCCAGGCGCCGCGAGGCCGGGCCGGCCCGCTGGTGAGCGGTTTCCCCTCGACACGCGAAGCGCTGTTCCGCTACGACGCGATCGCCCTGGCCAACGTCGGCGCCGACCTGCTCGGCCCGACCGAGCTCGAGCTGGTGCGGGATTTCGTCGCCGAGCGCGGCGGCGGCCTGCTGATGCTCGGCGCACGGACGCTGGCGCCGGCCGGGCTGTCGGCGACGCCGCTCGAGGAGCTGATGCCGGTCGCCGCGACCGACCGTCTGGGCCGCTCGGCGCCGTCGGCGGCGTCGCCGCTGGCCTCCGGCGGCGTCGGACTGACCCCGGATGGCCTCCACCATCCGGTGATGCAGCTCGGGACCACGCCGGCCGAAGCGCGTGACCTCTGGGCGGCGGTGCCGCCGCTCGGGTCGACGACCGCAGTTGGGGCCGGCCGGCCGGGTGCCAGCGTCCTCGCCGTGACAGGCGGGGCCAGCGGGACGCCGCGGCCGCTCGTCGCGGTGCAGCGCTACGGCTATGGCCGTACGATGGTGTTCGCCGGCGAGGCGTCCTGGCGGTGGCGGATGCGGATGCCGTCCTCGAATCACACCTTCGAGACGTTCTGGCGTCAGGCCGGACGCTGGCTGGTGGCGTCGGCGCCCGAGCCGGTCGCGCTGAGCGTGCCGGCTGTGTCGCTCGGCGAGACGGCGTCGCTCACCGTCGACGTCCGCGACGCCGCGTTCCGGCCGCTGCCCGACGCGACGGTTCGTCTACGCGTGACCCGCGGCGGAGCGACGCAGGAGCTGCAGGCGACGTCGGACGCCTCGCGTCCCGGCCGCTTCACCGCGCCGATTCCGGCCGACCAGCCCGGCCTGCTCCGCGTCGACGTCGAGGCGCGGCGCGACGGCACGCGGGTGGGGGAAGCGCACGAGTGGACGCTCGTCGGCGGTGTCGATCGCGAGTGGGCGGACCCGCGGCGCAATGACGGCGTCCTCGACCGGCTGGCGCGCGGCACCGGCGGGCGCCTGATCGCCGAGGGCGATCTCGGCCAGCTGCCGGGCCTGATTGCCGCGGCCCATGCCGCCGCCGCGGCCGAGGCGCCGCCCGAGGCGCGTGAGCTCTGGCATTCGCCGTGGCTGCTGATCGGTTTGGTGGCGGCGCTCGGTGGGGAGTGGATCCTGCGGCGCCGCTGGGGACTAAGATAGAGGATGCGGTTCGCGGTCGCTCCCATCGCGTTCGCCGTCCTCGCCGCCGCCGCCGCGCCCGCCCGCGCCGCGGAGCGCTACGCCATCATCATCACCGGGGCTGCCGGCAGCGCCGAGCACGCCACCCAGCACGGCACCTGGCGTGACGAGCTCGCCGCGGCGCTGCGCGGCTCGATGAAGATGCCGCCGGATCACATCCGCACGCTCGGCGACATCGCCGCCGAGCGCAAGGCGCAGCGCACCGTCGGCGACGACGTCGACGTGGCCTCGCGCGACCAGGTCCGCGCCGCGTTCACGCGCCTCACGCCCGTGCTCGAGAAGGACGACCTGCTGCTCGTCGTGCTCATCGGCCACGCCACCTTCGACGGCGTCGACGCCAAGTTCAACCTGGTCGGGCCGGATCTGGAAGCCGCTGACTGGAAGACGCTGGTCGCGCCGATCCGCGGCAAGGTGGTCTTCGTCAACACCGCGGCCGCGAGCGCCCCTTTCCTGTCACGCCTGGCGGGGGAGCGGCGCATCGTCGTCACCGCCACCGACAGCGGCGTGCAGCGCTACGAGACGGTGTTCCCGCGCTTCTTCGTGCAGGCCTTCGGCGAGGCCGAGACCGATCTCGACAAGGATTCGCGCATCTCGGTGTGGGAGGCGTTCGCGCGGGCCAGTCTCGGTGTCCGGCAGTACTATCGCCAGAAGGGCCAGCTGACGGTCGAGAAGCCGATCCTCGACGATACGGGGGACGGCGTCGGCAAGGACGCCGGCGCTACGGGCCCCGACGGTGCCATGGCCAGCCGCACGTTCTTCGACGACGCGGACGATCCGGCCCGGGCCGGCGGTCCCGCGCTCTCCGAGCTGGTCGCCCGGCGCAACGCGCTCGAGTCCGAGCTCGACGAGCTGAAGAAGCGCAAGGACTTCATGCGGCTTCCCGAGTACGAGAAGCGGCGCGACGAGGTCGTGATCGAGATCGCCCGCGTCTCCCGGAAGATGCGCACCGAGCAGGCCGGCCGCTCGTAGGTCGGCTCTCGGCTGCCGAGTGATTCGGACGACCGTTGGCGGCAAGGCATTCCTGCCGGGCTCCGGTTCCGCAGGCCGGCAAGCCGCGCTCCGGTTCCAGCCGGCCGCGGGTCGGCGTGCGGCCGCCGCTGACGACGCCGGTCCAAGCGGTCGCGCCTTCGCGCGACCGGCCGTCGCCCGACCTGCGCGCGTCTTGCGTGACTGTCGCCGAGACGGCCTGCTCCACAGTCGCCCCGCAGGAACGCCTCGCCGCCGTACTCGGCGCGTCCGCACCATGCGAGCAGCCGGTTGATGCCCTTGCAACGCCTCGGAGCGCACAGGCGCCCCGGAGCCTGCCCGGTAGAAGCTACGAGACCGAGGCCGCCGGTGACCGCGCGGCCGGCGTGGTCCTCGGCGCCGTTGGAGGCATAGCCTCGACGATGACACCTTGGGTCGTCCTCGCATTCGACGGCGATGGCCTTACCCATCGCATTCGTCTGGTGGACTTTCCGCATGTCGTTCTCGTAGGCCTGGAGGCCTTCAGCGCGACGTGGTGGGACGATCTGGTCGTCCGCGTCGACGCACTCCTGCGAGGCGATGCGTTTGACCGTCCGCGTCGCCTTTTCGACCGTCGCGATCGGCAGGCTGAAGGTGACAGCCTGGTCGCGCTTGCGGGAGATCTCCTGGAACATGTGGCCGGGTATCGGCCAGCGCTACACTGATGGGCTCCACCATGTCGATGGCCGACTTTTTCGAGTACTGGGCCCGCGTCTGGGGTCGGGCTCTTGCCGACACCGTGGGGCTGCTCGGCTGGGACGGCATCGGCGTCGCCCAGGCGATCGTCTACGTCGTCACGCTGGCGACAACCGCGTTTGTCTATCTCCGGTGGGAGGGGTTCGAGGC